>NZ_JBGNUT010000040.1:0-83480 GCF_041951385.1 Actinomadura sp. NTSP31
GCTGAGCGCCCCCGCCGATGGCGGGGGCGCTCAGCCGTGCCGTGCGTTCTCGCGCTTACTTGCCCGCCGCGGCCGAAGCCGCGGGCTGGTCGTGCCGTCGCGGGTCGTTGAGCGCACGGTCGATGACCGTCTGGCTGATGATCTGGCGCTTGCGCCGCTGCGCGGCTGCCCACCGTGCCGTAGGTGTCATGGCGAAACCCCGTTCCGCGGTGACGCTCTCCCCGTGGTCACCGCAACCCCGTAATGCGTTCATGTTCTCAAACGAGGGGCTCGCGGGGATCCGTCTTGGGGATGAATTCGAGGTCAGACCTCGTGCGGAGACCTCCCGGAGATCTTCCGGAGACCTTCCGCGGTGATCATGTGGAACGAGGGACCGGAACCGGCCGTTGGGGGAACCGTGGTGGAGGCATCGAGGGGGCGACATGGCGCTTCGTGACCGTTTCCGGCGCCTCGTCCAGAAGCCCGGCAGCGTCGACCTCGCGCCCTTCCGCGCCGTCGTCGAGGAGGCCGGGCGGCGCGAGGACCGGATCCGGAAGCTGACCGACGCGGAGCTCACCGCCGCGTCCACCCCGGACCTGATCGCCGATCTCGCGGAGTTCTGCGCGGTCGGCCGCGAGGCCGCCCGCCGGGCCCTCGGGGAGCGGCCCTTCGACGTCCAGCTCACCGGCACCCTGGCGCTGCTGTCCGGGCACGTCGCCGAGATGGCCACCGGCGAGGGCAAGACCCTGGCCGGCGCCCTGGCCGCCGCCGGGTACGCGCTGCGCGGCGAATCCGTGCACGTCATGTCGGTCAACGACTACCTCGCCCGCCGCGACGCCGAATGGATGGGACCGCTGTACGCCCTGCTCGGGGTGTCGGCCGCCTGGGTGGGGCAGGCGTCCACGCCGGACGAGCGGCGCGCGGCGTACCGGGCCGGCGTCCTGTACGCGCCCGTCAGCGAGATCGGCTTCGACCTGCTGCGCGACCGGCTCGTCACCGACCCCGCCGACGCCGTCCAGCGGGAGGCGCGCGTCGCGCTGATCGACGAGGCCGACTCGGTGCTGGTGGACGAGGCGATGGTGCCGCTGGTGCTGGCCGGCGCCGCCGACCTCGACCCCGCCGACCCCCGGTACGCCGACCTCGTCCGGCGGCTGCGGCCCGGCCTGCACTACGCCACCGACGAGGAGGGCCGCAACGTCCAGCTGACCGCGGCCGGCGCGCGCGAGGTCGAACGCGTCCTCGGCCTCGACCTGTACGCCCCCGAGAACCTCGCGACGCTGACCGCCGTGAACGTGGCGCTGCACGCGGAGGTGCTGCTGCACCGCGACGTCGACTACATCGTCCGCGACGGCGCGGTGAAGCTGATCAGCGAGTCGCGGGGCCGGGTCGCGCTGCTGCAGCGCTGGCCGGACGGTCTGCAGGCGGCCGTCGAGGCGAAGGAGGAGCTGGAGGCGTCCCCGTCCGGGGAGATCCTCGACTCCATCACCGTGCAGGAGCTGATCGGCGGCTACCCGGTCCGCTGCGGGATGACCGGCACGGCGATGGCGGTCGCCGGGCAGCTCACCGAGTTCTACTCCCTGCAGATCGCCGTCGTCCCGCCGAACCGGCCGTGCGTCCGGGAGGACGAGCCCGACCGCCTCTACGCCACCACCGCCGACAAGGAGGTGGCGGTCGTCGAGGAGATCGTCGCGGCGCACGCCACCGGACGTCCCGTCCTGGTCGGCACCGGCGACGTCGCCGAGTCCGAGCGGCTCGCCCGCCGGCTCGTCCGCGCGGGCGTCGAGCCCGTCGTGCTCAACGCCAAGAACGACGCCGAGGAGGCCGCGATCATCGCCGAGGCGGGCGCGCCCGGCGCGGTCACCGTCTCCACCCAGATGGCCGGGCGCGGCACCGACATCCGGCTGGGCGGCGGTCCGGCCGCGTCCGCCCCCGCGTCCGCCCCCGGCACCGCGCCCGCGGGGCGCGACGGCTCGGGCCACGACGAGGTCACCGCCGCGGGTGGCCTGCTGGTGATCGGCACCGGCCGCTACCACAGCAGCCGGCTGGACGACCAGCTGCGCGGGCGCGCCGGCCGGCAGGGCGACCCGGGCGGATCGGTGTTCTTCACCAGTCTCCAGGACGACCTGGTCACCCGTTTCGCGCCCGACGAGACCTACAAGGGGCCCCTAGGGGACGATGGCCGCGTCGAAGACAAGGGCGCGCACTGGATCGTCGGCCACGCCCAGCGGGTCGCCGAGGGCGTCGATCTCGAGCTGCACCGCAACACCTGGCGGTACAACCAGCTGATCGGCCTGCAGCGCCGCGAGGTCCTCGCCGAGCGGGAAGCGGTCCTGACCGGCGACGCCGCCGACCGGGCCATGGCCGCCGACGCCTCCGCCAGGCACGCCGAGCTCACCGAGATCGCCGGTGCGGACGCCGTCGCGGCGGCGGCCCGGCAGATCGTCCTCTACCAGCTCGACCGGTGCTGGGCCGAGCACCTGGCCTTCCTCGCGGACCTGCGGGAGGGCATCCACCTGCGCTCCCTCGGCCGCGGCCTCGACCCGCTGGTCGAGTTCAACCGGGAGGCCGTCCCGGCGGGCAAGCGCCTCCTCGGCGACGCCCGCCGCCGGTCGGTGGCCGCGTTCGAGGCCCTCACCGCGACCGGGGAAGGCATCGACCTCGACGCGGCCGGCCTCAAGCGGCCGTCCGCGACCTGGACCTACCTCGTCCACGACAACCCGTTCGGCTCCCTGGACGAGCGCGCCCTGCGCGGCCTGATCTCCATGTTCAAGGGCCGCCGCCGCTGACCTGTCAGGGAAGGAGCGCGTCGGCGACGGCGCGGGCCTTGGCGGCGGCGTCGCGGACGCCGCCGACGCTGAAGGCGACGACCGCGCCCTCGTGCAGGATGAGGAGCTGGTCGGCCAGCGTGCCGTCGGCGACCAGGCCGGCGTACAGGTCCCTGACCCAGGCCTTCTGCTCCGCGGCCGCCCCGTGGACGGGGTGCCGGGGGTCGGGCAGCTCGGCGCAGGCGTTCACCATCGAGCAGCCGCGCCCGCCTTCGGTGGACATCCATTCGTCGAGGGCGTCGAACGTCGCGAGGACGCGGTCGCGGGGGTCGGGGACCGCGTCGATCCACCGGGTCACGAAGTCCCGCCAGCGCGCGTCGCGGGCGCGCAGGTAGGCCAGGACGAGCGCCTCCTTGGAGCCGAACCGGTCGTAGACGGTCTTCTTGGTGACCCCGGCCTCGGCCGCGACGAGCTCCATGCCGACCGAGCCGATGCCGCGCTCGTAGAACAGCTCGCCCGCGACCTGGAGCACCCGGCGCGCGGCGGGGGTGAGCGGGCGCCCTCCGGTGGCGGCCGGCATCGGCGGCTCCTTCGACCTGGCTCTTCGTGCTGACGCGGCCAAGTTTACATACCGGTATGGATAGGGGGTAACTATACCGGTATGTATACCTCAGGCACCGCCACTCCGCGCCGCGACGCCCTGCTCGGCGCCGCGATCGGCACCGTGTTCGTCGTGACCTGGAGTTCCGGCTTCATCGGCGCGCAGCTCGGTGCCGGCGCCGCCCCCGCGAGCACGCTGCTGGCCTGGCGATTCATCGTCGGCGGAGGACTGCTCCTCGCCTGGGCCTGCCGGCGCCGCCCCCGCATCCCGCCCCGCGACCTCGCCCTGCACCTCCTCATCGGGGCACTGGGCCAGGGCGGTTACCTCTACGGCGTGTTCGCGGCCGCCGAGCACGGTGTCAGCGCCGGCGTCGACAACCTGATCACCGCGTTGCAGCCGCTGCTCGCCGCCGTCCTCGCCGTGCCCGTGCTCGGCGAGCCCGTCACCCGGCGGCAGCTGGCCGGATTCGCCGCGGGACTCGGCGGCGTCGCGCTCGTGGTCGGCGGCGACCTGCACGGCGGAGCCCCGGCATGGGCCTACGCGCTTCCGCTCGCCGCGACGCTCTGCCTCGTCGGCGCCACCCTCATCGAACGCCGCACCCGGCCGTCCATCGGCCTCGTGGACGCCCTCACCGTGCAGGCCGGGATCAGCGCCCTGCTCTTCACCGCCCTCGCCGGCGCCGGAGGCGACCTGGCCCCGCCGGCGGACCCCGCCTTCTGGACCGCCGTCGCCGTCCTCGTGGGGCTGGCGATGTTCGGCGGCTACGGCCTGTACTGGGTGAACGTCCGGCGCAGCGGCGTCGGCCGCGCCTCCGCCCTGCTCTACCTCACCCCGCCCGCCACCATGCTCGGGGCGTGGGCGATCTTCGGCAGCACGCTCACGCCGCTCTCGCTGGCGGGCGTCCTGGCCTGCGCCGCCGCCGTGGCCGTCGTCCTGCGCGCGCCCGCCGCGCGCGGGCGCGACCGCCGATCTCCCGCGCAGCCCCCGGTCAGGCGCGCAGCCGCAGGCCGCGAGGCGTCGGATGGAAGCCCGCGGACTCCAGCGCGGCGGCGAGCGGCGAGTCGTTGATCGCGGTGCCGTCGGCCCGCTCGACGGTCAGCTTGCCGAGCGCCCCCTCCCGGACCGCCAGGGCGAGCGCGTCGACCGCCGGCCGCAGCACCTCCGGGTCGTCGTCCCAGGTCAGCAGCGTCTTGCCGCCGCGCTCCACGTAGAGCGCGAGGCGCCCGTCGACCAGTACGACCAGCGCGCCCGCCTTGCGTCCCGGCTTGTGGCCGCCGGCCACCTCATCGTCGCGGCCGGGCCAGGGCAGGGCGGCACCGTACGGGTTGGCGGGATCGGCGGAGGCCAGGACCAGCGCGCGGACGTCGGGTTTGCGGGGCGTCTCCCACAGGGCGGCGATGTCGTCCGGCGCGGCGGCGGCCGGGCGCAGCGCGCGGAGCCGGTCGACCGCGCCGGGCAGCGCGAACTGCGCGGCGCCCAGGCCCTCGACGAAGTACCCGCGCCGGCACCGGCCGCTCTCCTCGAACGCGCGCAGCACCGGATACACCGCGGAGAACCCGCCGGGCGTCCGCTCGGCCGCCACCGCGCCGCGGATGACGATGCCGTACCGCTCCAGCAGCGCCTCCGCCAGCGCGTGCGAGCGCAGCGTCGCGGTCGTCTCGCGCGCCGGAAGCGGCCACCAGCGGCCCGCGACCGTGGGCGGGCCCGTCCTGGACGGCAGGACGGGACGGCCGCGCCGGCCCGTCCGCGACCGGTGCGTGGGACGTCCCGAGCCGAGCGCCGCGCGCAGCGGGGCGAGGGTGTCGTTGGTGAGGTGCCCCGCCCAGACCAGGTCCCACACGGCGCTGACGAGGTCGGCGTCGGCGGTGGTGACCTGCGCGTTCACCCGGTCGGAGAGAGTGCGGAAGAACAGCGCGCCACCGCCGTCGAGGGCGTCCAGGACGGCCTGGTGCGCGGGCGTCAGGGTGATCTCGGCGGGCTGCGGCATGAGCAGCGGCGCGGTGTCGGCCAGGTACAGCGCGACCCAGCCGTCGCCGCCGGGCAGCCCGCCCTGGCCCGCCCACACGACCTCGCCGGCGGACGTCAGCTCGTCCAGCATGGCGGGGGAGTAGCCCGCGACCCGCGACGGCAGCACCAGCGACTCCAGCGCCGACGCGGGCACCGCCGCGCCCTGCAACTGCTCGATCGCCTGGACGAGCGCGTCGACGCCGCGCAGCCGCGACCCGCCCGCGATGCCGTGCCAGACCGGCAGGAACCGGCCGAGCGACTCCGGCGGGGACGGCTCCACCTCGGCGCGCAGCCGGGCCAGCGACCGGCGGCGCAGCGTCCGCAGCACCCCGGCGTCGCACCACTCGCCGGTCAGCGGGCCCGCCACGGCCTCGACGGGCAGGAACTCGCCCTCCACGACCCGTCCCGCGCCCGCCAGCCGCCGCAGCGTCTCGGCGACCACGGCGGTGCCGAGCCCGAACCGTGCCGCGGTCTCCCCGGTCCGGAAGGGGCCGTGCGTGCGCGCGTAGCGCGACACCAGGTCGCCGAGCGGGTCGTCCACCGGTTCGAGGAACGCCTCGGGGACGCCCACGGGCAGCGGCGCGCCGAGCGCGTCGCGGAGCCGTCCCGCGTCCTCGATCGCGGCCCACCGCTCCTCGCCGGCGATCCGGACGCGGATCGCCCGCCGCGTCGCCTCCAGCTCCTCCAGCCACCGCGACGCCCACACCAGCACGTCCCGCTCCGGGTGCGGGGCGGCGTCCGGCTCGCCGCCTTGTTCCGCGTCCGTCGTAGCGGCGGTCATCGGGTCGTCGTCGTGGACGGGGCGGTGTGCAAGAGCTCCGGGTTCGCGATCCGGGCCGGTATCGGGCCGCGCGGCGGCGCCGTCGGCGAGACCCGGTTCGACGGCCGCGGCGGCGTCGGGCGCCAAGGTCGTTCTCAGCGCGACCTCGGTGGTCGTCAGCGGGCCGAGCGTGCGCAGCAGGTCGGCGACGCCCTCCAGGTCGCGGGCACGGCGGTCGGGGGCGAGGCGCTGGAGCTCCCGCTCGATGTCGGCGACGGCGTCCGGATCGAGCAGCTCCCGCAGGTCGGCCTGGCCGAGCAGTTCGGCGAGCAGGGCGGAGTCGAGGGCCAGCGCCTGTGCGCGGCGCTCCGCCAGCGGCGAGTCGCCCTCGTACATGAACGCGCCGACGTAGCGGAACAGCAGCGAGCGCGCGTAGGGCGACGGCTCGGGCGTCTCCACCTCGACCATGCGGACCTTGCGGCCCGACAAGTCGCGCATGAGCTGGACGAGGCCCGGCACGTCGAAGACGTCCTGGAGGCACTCGCGCATCGTCTCCAGGGTGATCGGGAACGACGGGTACCTGCTCGCGACCGCGAGCAGCTGCGCGGCGCGCTGGCGCTGCTGCCACAGCGGCATCCGCTTGTCGGGACGACGGCGGGGCAGCAGCAGGGATCGCGCCGCGCATTCGCGGAACCGCGCCGCGAACAGGGCGGAGCCGCCCAGCTCGTCCACCACGACGCGCTCGACGTCGTCGGCGTCGAACACCGCCAGGTCGAGGCTCGGCGGATCGTCCATGTCGGGGATGCGGATCACGATGCCGTCGTCGGCGTGCATGGCCTGCGCGTCGACGCCGTACCGCTCGCGCAGCCGGCCCGCCATCGCGAGCGCCCACGGCGCGTGCACGCGGGCGCCCAGCGGCGAGTGGACGACCATCCGCCAGTCGCCGAGCTCGTCGCGGAACCGCTCGACGACCATCGTCCGGTCGTCGGGGACGTGCCCGGTGGCCTCCCGCTGCTCGCTCAGGTACGAGACGAGGTTGTCGGCGGCCCAGGCGTCGAGGCCGGCGGAGGCGACGCGCTCGCGGGCCTCCTCGGCGGGCAGCGCGGCCAGCTCGCGGGTGAAGGCGCCGAGCGCGCGCCCCAGCTCGGCCGGGCGCCCGAGCGTGTCGCCGTGCCAGAAGGGGAGCTTGCCGGGCTGCCCCGGCGCGGGCGAGACCAGCACGCGGTCGGGGGTGATGTCCTCGATCCGCCACGAGCTGGCGCCCAGCACGAACACGTCGCCCACCCGCGACTCGTAGACCATCTCCTCGTCGAGCTCGCCCACCCGGGAGGACTTCTCGCCGACGAGGAACACCCCGAACAGGCCCCGGTCGGGGATGGTCCCGCCGCTGGTCACGGCGAGGCGCTGCGCGCCGGGGCGGTCGTGCAGGACACCGGTGACGCGGTCCCAGACCAGCCGCGGCCGCAGCTCGCCGAACTCGTCGCTCGGATAGCGCCCGGCGAGCATGTCGAGGGTCGCCTCCAGGGCCGACCGCGGCAGCGTCGCGTAGGGGGCCGCGCGCTTGACGAGGGTCTCCAGATCGTCGACCGTCCACTCGTCCATGGAGACCATCGCGACGATCTGCTGCGCCAGCACGTCCAGCGGGTTGCGGGGGTAGCGCAGCTCCTCGATCGCGCCGCCGCGCATCCGCTCGGCCACCACCGCCGTCTGGACGAGGTCGCCGCGGTACTTGGGGAAGATGACGCCCTTGGACACCGCCCCCACCTGGTGCCCGGCCCGGCCGACCCGCTGCAGGCCGCTCGCGACCGACGGCGGCGACTCCACCTGGACGACCAGGTCGACCGCGCCCATGTCGATGCCCAGCTCCAGGCTGGACGTCGCGACGACCGCGGGGAGGCGGCCCTCCTTGAGGGCGTTCTCGATCCCGGCCCGCTCCTCCTTGGAGACGGACCCGTGGTGCGCGCGGGCGATCTCGGTTACGGCGCCCTTGGCCGCGCCCGCCTGCGCCATCGTCGCCGCGGGGGAGTGGTCCTCCGGCAGCGGCTCCCCGGTGGCGCGCTCGTAGGCGAGTTCGTTCAGGCGCCCGCACAGCCGCTCGGCCAGCCGGCGGGAGTTGGCGAACACCAGCGTCGAGCGGTGCGCCTGGATGAGGTCGAGGAGCCGGTCCTCCACGTGGGGCCAGATGCTGCGCTGGCGCGGATCGGCGGTGCCGGACTCGCCGACGAACTGCCCCACCTCGCCCATGTCCTCGACGGGGACGACGACGTCGAGGTCGAACACCTTGTCCGAGCCCGGCTGCACGACCGACGCGGGCCGCGTCCCGCCGAGGAACGCCGCCACCTCCTCCGCCGGCCGGACGGTCGCCGACAGGCCGATCCGCTGCGCGGGCCGCTCCAGCAGGGCGTCGAGGCGCTCCAGCGACAGCGCCAGGTGCGCGCCGCGCTTGGTGCCCGCCACCGCGTGCACCTCGTCCACGATCACCGTCTCGACGCCGCGCAGCGACTCGCGCGCGCGTGAGGTGAGGATCAGGAACAGCGACTCGGGCGTGGTGATCAGGATGTCGGGCGGTCTGACGGCCAGCCGGCGGCGCTCGTCGGCGGGGGTGTCGCCCGACCGCATCCCGACCCGGACGTCCGGTTCGGGCAGGCCGAGCCGCCGGGCGGCGTGCCGGATGCCGGTGAGCGGTGCGCGCAGGTTGCGCTCGACGTCCACGGCCAGGGCCTTCAGCGGCGAGACGTACAGCACGCGGCAGCGGCGCAGGGGGTCGGCGTCCGGCGCGGGGCCGGCGGCGAGCCGGTCGAGCGACCACAGGAACGCGGCGAGGGTCTTGCCGGACCCGGTCGGCGCCACGACCAGGGTGTCGTCGCCGCCGGCGATCGACTCCCACGCCCCCGCCTGCGCGGGGGTGGGCGCGGCGAACGCCCCCGCGAACCACTCGCGGGTCGCCGGGGAGAAGCGTTCGAGCACGTCACCGCCCATGGCGCCCATACTGCCTCGCGGGTCGGACAGAATGCGACGGCGTGGCGCGCGTCACGTTGTAAGCAAGCGCTTGTATGGGCATGGTCTACCGGTAGGACACTTGCCGTCGAGGAGTCGCGATGCCCTACCTACTGCTCGCCTTCGGGATCCTGTTCGCCCTTCTCGCGGCGAACGCGCAAGCGCCGCCGCGCAACGCCGTCCTGCTGGTGCCGGGCTTCTTCTCCGGCTGGCTCACCATCGAGCTCGCCCCGCACCTGCTCGTCACCGAGGTCGTGGCGCTCACCCTCACCGCCCTCTACGGAGGGCTGGACGGCTGGGCCGGCTGGGTAGGGCTCGTCCTCGGCGCCATGGGCGCGGCCGGCACCGTCGCCATCATCCTCGCGTCCCGCCGCACCGTCGTCACCCTGCGGGAGAGCGGCGCCCCCCTCGACCTCGACCCGGACGGCGCGCCCCGCTTCCCGCTGGCGCCGCTGTTCGTCCCGCCGCTGTGCCTGATCCCGCGCAGGGGCGTGAAGGTGCGGCGCAACATCGTCTACCGCGAGGAAGGCCGGCTCCGCCTGAAACTGGACGTCTACAGCCCGGCGGGGGAGCGCCACGACGACGACGGGCTGAGGCCGGGGCTCATGCAGATCCACGGCGGCGCGTGGGTCATCGGCGACAAGCGCGAACAAGGGCTGTCCCTGCTCAACCACATGGCCGTCCAGGGATGGGTCGGATTCAACGTCAACTACCGCCTCAGCCCGCGCGCCACCTGGCCGGAGCACCTGATCGACCTCAAGCACTTCCTGGGCTGGTACCGCGAGCACGCGCGTGAGTACGGCGCCGATCCCGACTTCCTCTGCGTGACGGGCGGCTCCGCGGGCGGCCACCTCGCCGCGCTGGTGGCGCTCACCGCGAACGTGCCCGAGTTCCAGCCCGGCTTCGAGGACATGGACACCTCCGTACAGGGCGCGGTCCCCTTCTACGGCGTGTACAACCTCATTGACGCCGGGCCGTGGCCGGTTCCCATGGGAGCGACCCGGATCATGGAGAAGATGGTCGTCAAACTGCCGTTCGAGGAGAACCGCGAGGTGTACGCCAAGGCATCGCCCGTCACCTACATCCGCAAGGACGCGCCGCCCTTCTTCGTCATCCACGGGAGCCACGACTCGCTCATCCCCGTGCTGGAGGCGCGCCGCTTCGTCGAACGGCTGCGCGACGTCTCCGAGGCGCCGGTCATCTACGCGGAGATGAAGGGCGGCCAGCACGCCTTCGACGTCTTCCCCTCCTACCGGACGGCCCGCGTCGTCGAAGGCGTCGAACGCTATCTGACCGGCCTGCACCGCCAGTACCGCCAGGGAACCGGCCCCGCCGTCCCGGGCGAGGTCGAGGAGTCCTTGGACGGCCCGCCCGTCGGATAGCGTGGGCGGGTGCGTCTAACAGTCTTCTGGGACCGGATGAACCAGCAGTTCGGCGAGGCCTACGCCCAGAGTGTGGCCAAGGACTACGTCATCGCCGAGCTGGGCGGACGCACCATCGAGCAGGCGTTCGCGGACGGGGAGCCGGTCAAGAAGGTCTGGCAGGCCGTCGTCGCCACCTTCGACGTCCCCTACAGGCTCCAGTAGCGCCCGCCCTACAGAGCGGTAGCGCGCGCCCTACAGAGCGATGCGGTGCGGGACGAAGGACGACGTGTCATCGGTGATGAGCCCCGACGTCTCGCGGATCCCCACTCCCGCCGACTCGTCCTCGACCACCCACGCGCCGAGCACCGGATGCTCCCCGTCGAACTCCGGCAGCGCGCAGAACTCCTGGAAGACGAAGCCCTCCGCGCCGTAGTCGCCCTGGGTGCGCTGCTCGCTGCCGTCCGGCGCGACGATCCGCATGCTGGCGCCCTCACGGCCGAGAAGCGGCTTCTGGACGTAGGAGGTGAGGCCGGAAGGCGTGTTCAGGTACGTCGGCAGCAGGTTGGGGTGCCCGGGGAACAGCTCCCACAGCAGCACCAGCAGCGCCTTGTTCGACAGGACCATCTTCCAGATCGGCTCTATCCACGACGTCGGCGCGCCCGGGATCTCCCGCCCGAACTGTTCCGCGACGATCCACTCCCACGGGTAGAGCTTGCAGAGGGTGCGGATCTCCTGCTCGTCCATGTCGACGAACCGCCGCCGCGCCGGATCCCAGCCGATGTCCTCCATGGCGATCGCCACGCCGGGCAGGCCCGCCTCTTCGGCGGTCTCCTGCATGTAGGCGATCGTCATGACCTCCTCGCCGGTCTCGTCGGCCGTCGTCCAGGCGAAATGCACGGGCCCGCCGTCGAGCCGCGGTACGAGGTCCTTCCAGCGGGCCACCATCTTCTCGTGGATGGAGTTCCACTGGTCGTCGCTCGGATGCACGTCCTGCAGCCAGTACCACTGCACCACGGAACTCTCGACGAGCGCGGTGGGCGTATCGGCGTTGTACTCCAGCAGCTTCGCGGGCCCGTGGCCGTCGTAGCGGAGGTCGAACCGTCCGTACAGGTGCGGGTCGCGCCGCCGCCACGAGTCCTCGATGAGGGGCGCCACCCAGTCGGGTATGCCGAGCACGTGGTAGCGGCCCGTGCTGACGACGTGCTCCACGACCTGTAGGCACATGCCGTGCAGTTCCTCGACGGTGGCCTCGAGTGCCAGCACCTCGTCCATGTCGAACACGTAGTGCACGGACTCGTCCCAGTAGGGGCGGGTCAGGTGCTCGGGATGCGCGGTCCGGTGGAACGCCAGCCCGTGCGCCTCCACCCTCTCCGCCCAGCCGTCCCTCGGCGTCGAACGCATGCGGCGCACGGATCAGCTCCCGCTCTTGCCGCTGCCGCCGAAACCGCCGCGGCTCAGCGTCTTCCCGCTACCGGACTTGATCTTCCCGTCGCTCGGCCGGGACCGGCTGCCGCCCGACACATAGCCATTGGAGCCGCGCTTGCCGCCGTAGTACCAGAAGTACCGGTTGTAGGAGCCGGTGCTTCCGTTGTCGATGTCGTCGACGTCGCAGTACCTGTCGGAGACCACCTTGTAGCCGCCCTTGCCGGACGGCGCGTTGCGGTCGACGCACCGCGCGGTGGTGGAACTGGAGCCGCAGGCGACCAGGGTCAGCGACAGCGCGCTCACCATTCCGACTTTGACGGTGCGGGAACTGAGCCGGCGACCGGCCTCCTGTGGGGGCAAGGGAGAACACGTCCTTCGCAAGCGAGCTGAACAGCGGCCACAGCCTAAGGGGGGCTCAACTTGGGACGGAAGAGGGCATATCCCGGTTCCGTCACAGGCCGGACACGCGCCGTGCCGCGTCAGTCGGGGACGGGCAGGTGCGCGTACAGGTCCATCGCGTCCACCGACGCGGGGAGATCGCTGACCTGGCCGTCGCCGACCTCCACCACGCGCCACTCGCCGTCCGTGCGGCGCGCCAGGTCGGTCGTGATGAAACGGCAGCCGAGCGCGCGCACCGCGTGCGCGACCGCGTCCAGCTCCGGCTCGGGCTCCAGGCCCGGCGTGTCCGGATGCGGCCCCACCAGGGCGGGCTCCCCGTCCACCCACCACACGCGCGCCTCCCCCTCGCCGTCGTAGGACTCGAACTCGCGCACCACCAGGCCGCCGGACAGGTACTCGTCCTGGAGAGCGACCATCTTGGCGGCGACGTCGTGCAACCGCGCCGGATTCTTCACGTCCGGGACGAAGCACGCCTCGTCCCACTCGTGCTTGCACGACTTCACGTAGTCCTTGACCACGCCGGGGCCTCCGCGCAGCGGCCGGACGAGTTCGGCGAGCGTGTTCAGGTCGCCCGGGTCCTGCCCGGGGGAGAGCGGGCGCCACACGCTGTGCGGTGTCAGCCCGGCGAACGTGTCGTGCCAGCCGGGGAGCTCGTGCGCGCGCGTGTAGTCGTCCGGATGCGTCAACAGCACCGTCCCGCGCCGCTTCAGCGCATTGGCCATCGCGGCGTACTCCGCGCCGGTGACCATCCAGCCGCGGTACCAGACGGGGCCCAGGTCCGCGGGCACCGCGCGCACGGCCGCCTCGACGTCCCCGCGCCGCAGCGCGTCATGGTCCAGCAGGACCGTCTCGCCGTAGTGGTCCCGCACGGCCGCGGCCTCGCGGGCGTAATGCGGGTCAACGCGCCGGGGGTGGATCGGATCGACGCAGAAGAGGACGGTGAGCGTCATGATGGGACCCTCCGTGGACGGCTCGCCGGCGCCAGCGTACGGGGTCAGGACCGCGGCGCGCACGGTGATTCCCGCCCGAATCGGCATACCGGGCGATGATCGAACGAGTGTTCGGTAAGCTGGCCCCGGCACGCGTCGTCGTCCACAATCGCGCCCGCGTCTCGAAAAGTGTCGGTGGCCCGCCGTAACGTCGCCTTCGACATCGCAAACAGCGGCCGAGAGCCGACAAGTCACAACGAGAAGGACATCTCACATGGCAGCGAACGACCGGGAGAAGGCTCTCGAGACCGCACTCGCCCAGATCGAGCGGCAGTTCGGCAAGGGCTCCGTCATGCGGATGGGCGAGGAGGCGCGCACACCGGTCGAGGTGATCCCGACCGGCGCCATCGCCCTCGACATCGCGCTCGGCATCGGCGGCCTGCCCCGCGGCCGGGTCGTCGAGGTCTACGGCCCCGAGGGCTCCGGCAAGACCACCGTCGCCCTGCACGCGGTCGCCAGCGTGCAGAAGAAGGGCGGCATCGCCGCGTTCGTCGACGCCGAGCACGCCCTCGACCCCGAGTACGCCAGCAAGCTCGGCGTCGACATCGACGCCCTGCTGGTCTCCCAGCCCGACACCGGCGAGCAGGCGCTGGAGATCACCGACATGCTGATCCGCTCCGGCGCGATCGACGTCGTCGTCATCGACTCCGTCGCCGCGCTCGTCCCCCGCGCCGAGATCGAGGGCGAGATGGGCGACAGCCACGTCGGCCTCCAGGCCCGGCTGATGTCGCAGGCGCTGCGCAAGCTCACCGGCGCGATCAACCAGACCAAGACCACCGCCATCTTCATCAACCAGCTGCGCGAGAAGGTCGGCGTCATGTTCGGCTCGCCGGAGACCACCACCGGCGGCCGCGCGCTGAAGTTCTACGCCTCCGTCCGGCTGGACGTGCGCCGCATCGAGACCCTCAAGGACGGCACCGAGGCCGTCGGCAACCGGGTCCGCGTCAAGGTCGTCAAGAACAAGATGGCCCCGCCGTTCCGGGTCGCCGACTTCGACCTGCTCTACGGCCATGGCATCAGCCGCGAGGGCGGCCTCATCGACCTCGGCGTGGAGCACGGCTTCGTCCGCAAGTCCGGCGCCTGGTACACCTACGACGGCGACCAGCTCGGCCAGGGCAAGGAGAACGCCCGCAACTTCCTCAAGGCCAACCCGGACATGGCCGACGGGATCGAGAAGAAGATCAAGGAGAAGCTCGGCATCGGGGCGAAGGTCGACAAGGAGGCCGAGCCGGCCGCCCCGGCCCCCGCGGCCCCCGTGGACGGCCCCGCCGCCCCGCCGGCCCTGGCCGCCGTCCCCAGCGCCACCGCCCCTGCCCCCGCCGCCGGCCGCGCCGCCGCCGGGAAGAAGACCGCCAAGACGGCCAAGACCACGGGTGATTCCTGACGGCGAATCCCCCGTTCCGGGTGACTCTTGACGAAGAGTGAGCGATGATCTCGTATGCAGGGCGGCGGCGCCCACCCCGCACCAGCAACGCCGGTGCGCGGACCTTCCCCACGGCGCCGCCGTCTTGAATTGCATTGCCCTTGGCGGTCGGGCCCTGGAGGCCCTCCCTTCAACGGGCACTGCGTGCGATCGCTGTGTTGATTGCACCGCCCTTGGCGGTCGGGCCCCGGGGGCCCTCCCTTCAACGGGCACTGCGTGCGATCGCTGCATCGCTCCGACTCGGCCCTGGGGGCCTCGCTGCGCGATCGGATTCTCGCAAGCTCGAATCCGGCTTCGCTCGCGATCGCAACGGTCCAGGTCACCGCGTGGTTGGGCACAAGCCCTGGTGTTGGTGGAGTAACGGGTTCTCGCTTCGGTCGGAGTCGGAGTGGTTCGGGTCGTAGTGAGCGGATGGGGTCCGCTGCTGGTGTGGGGGTGAGGGACGTGGACGAGGGTGTGGGGGCTTCGGGGGGTCGGCGCCGGGGTGGTGCCCGGGGGCGTGGTGAGGGGTCGGCGGGGCGGGTGCCGGACGATCCTGAGAAGGCGGCCCGGGAGGCGTGCCTGCGGTTGCTGGCGTCCTCGCCGCGCACCCGGGCGCAGCTGGCGGACGCCCTGCGGCGCAAGAACATTCCCGACGACGTGGCCGAGGGCGTCCTCGGCCGGTTCACCGACGTCGGCCTGATCGACGACGAGGCGTTCGCCCATGCCTGGGTGGAGTCGCGGCACGCCGGCCGCGGGCTGGCCAGGCGCGCGCTCGCCGCCGAACTGCGCCGCCGCGGCGTCGAGAACGAGACCGTCAACGGCGCGGTGGAGTCCCTCGACGCGGGCCGGGAGGAGCGGACCGCGCGGGCCCTGGTCGACCGCAGGCTGCCCGCCACCAGGGGCGTCGACCCCGCCAAGCGCATGCGCCGCCTCGTCGGCATGCTCGCCCGCAAGGGCTACCCGCCCGGCGTTGCCTACCGGGTCGTCAAGGAGGCCCTCGCCGACGAGGGCACCGACCCCGACGACTTCCCCGACGAGCCGGACGAGTTCGACTGACGGTTCCGGTCGGGCGGCGACACGCCGGGGGAGGCGCGCGGGCCGAGGTTCCGCCGGGCGCTCCCAGCTCCGAGGGGTTCGGTCGCGGGGCAGGTGGCGCGGGGTGCGGGCGGTCAGGGCGGCCGGTAAGGAAGGACTCACGCCGACGTTCGGTTAGTCCGGAATGCCCGTCGTTTGCTTGCTCATTACCTCCATGCCGCTTACCGTTACGGCAGTGAGGAGTTACTCCGCGTCTCGCGGATTGCCATACGACCGAGCACGTTCCAGCAGCTGAGAGGCATACAGGACAGGTTCGTCGACCGGAACCGGCCGGAACGCCCGGGGCGCGTGGTGCGGCCCGGCGGTGCCGTGTACCCGGCCGTCCGCCGGCGCGAGTAAATCCTCGCTAGTCAGGGTCCCGATTTCGGGCGGGCCCGTCGGCGAGGAAGGATCTGCCTCATGGAGAGCGTCCTGCTGGGTGCAGCGCTGCTGGTGACCCTGGTCGCTCTCGTCATCGTCATGCTGTGGCGTCCCGGCGTGCCCGGGAAGGCGGCGGCGGAGATGGCCCGCGCGAAGAGCGAGGCCGACGAGATCCGGTCGCGGGTCGAGCGGGAGGCCCGGGAGGCGCGCGAGAAGGCCGAGGCGCAGGCGGAGCGGATCGCCGCGTCGGCGCGCGCGGAGGCCGAGGAGGAGGCCCGGGCCCTCCGCGCGGACCTGCGGACGGCCAGGGAGGACCTGGAGCGCCGGGAGGCCCGGCTGGCGGAGCGGGAGCAGCGCCTGGACGGCGAGATGCGCCGGCTGCAGGAGTGGGCGGACAGGCTCGCCGAGGCCAAGCGGTCGCTGGAGGCGCGCAAGAAGGAGCTCGCCGGGGCCGAGGAGGAGCGCCGCAAGGTCCTGGAGCGGGCGGCCGGGCTCACCGCGGAGCAGGCCAAGGGCGAGCTGGTCGCGGCGATCGAGAACCAGGCCAAGCGGGAGGCCGTCCCGATCACCCGGGAGATCGAGAACGCAGCGCGGGCGGAGGGCGACAAGCGCGCCCGCAAGATCGTGACGCTGGCGATCCAGCGGGTGGCCAGCGAGCAGACCGCCGAGTCGGTCGTGTCGGTCCTGCACCTGCCGAGCGACGAGATGAAGGGCCGGATCATCGGCCGCGAGGGCCGCAACATCCGCGCGTTCGAGACCACCACCGGCGTGAACCTCATCATCGACGACACGCCGGAGGCGGTGCTGCTGAGCTGCTTCGACCCGGTGCGCCGGGAGGTCGGCCGGCTGACCCTGGAGAAGCTCGTGCTGGACGGGCGGATCCACCCGCAGCGGATCGAGGAGATCTACGAGCGCAGCCGGACCGACGTCGAGCAGCTGTGCGTGCGGGCCGGCGAGGACGCGCTCGTCGAGGTCGGCATCGCGGACATGCATCCGGAGCTGATCGCCCTGCTCGGCCAGCTCCGGTACCGGACGTCCTACGGGCAGAACGTGCTGAAGCACCTCATCGAGTCGGCGCACATCGCCGGGATCATGGCGAGCGAGCTGAAGCTGCCGGCGGAGGTCGCCAAGCGGTGCACGCTGCTGCACGACATCGGCAAGGCGCTCACGCACGAGGTGGAGGGCAGCCACGCGCTCATCGGGGCCGAGATCGCGCGCCGGTACGGCGAGCACGAGGACGTGGTGCACGCCATCGAGGCGCACCACAACGAGGTCGAGGTCCGGACGGTGGAGGCGGTGCTCACCCAGGCGGCGGACGCGGTGAGCGGGAGCCGCCCCGGAGCGCGCAGGGAGTCGCTGGAGGCCTACGTCAAGCGGCTGGAGCGGCTGGAGCAGATCGCCCGCGAGAAGCACGAGGGCGTGGAGAAGGTCTTCGCGATGCAGGCCGGCCGCGAGATCCGCGTCATGGTGAAGCCGGACTCCGTGGACGACATCCAGGCGCAGGTCATCGCGCGCGACATCGCCAAGCAGGTCGAGGACGAGCTGACCTATCCCGGGCAGATCCGCGTCACCGTCGTCCGCGAGTCCAGGGCCATCGAGTTCGCGCGCTGACCGGCGTGTGATCGTTCCCGTTGTGCGGGGGCGCCGGGATCGGTACTTTTGCGCGATGCGCAATCGGTGGATGCGGTGGACGGCCGCGGGCGGCGCCTGCGCCGGCATCGTCGCGGCGGGCGCCGGGACGGTCTGGTACACGGCGGGCGACGCGCGGGGACGCACGGTGGTCGACACGTCCGCCAGCGTGCGGATCAGCGCGGCGGACGCGGGCGACGCGTCCCGCTACTGGACGCCCCAGCGGATGGCCGCGGCGACGCCCGTCGGCCCGAAGAGCGCGAGTGCGACCGGGCGGACGTTCTCCTCGCAGTCGATCGTGCAGTCGAAGGCGTTCGCCGGGGTGCCGACGATCGGCGCGCTGTTCTTCAACAACGGCCAGGGCGACCACTTCTGCACCGCGAGCGTCGTGCAGAGCTCGTCGCAGCGGCTGCTGATCACCGCCGCGCACTGCATACACGGCGGCAAGGGCAAGGCGTACGCGACGAAGGTGGCGTTCGTTCCGAAGTACGACCGCGGGAAGCGCCCCTACGGCACCTGGACGGCCAAGATGCTGCTGGTCGACCAGCGGTGGGTGACCAGCACCGACCCCGACCTGGACTTCGGGTTCATCGCGCTGAACGACCGGAGCGGCAAGACGATCCAGAAGGCGGTCGGCTACAACAAGCTGGCGATCAACCAGGGGACCGGCAAGACGGTGAACGTGGCCGGCTACCCGAAGATCGCGTTCGACCCGCGGGACCGTCCCATCTACTGCCGCACCAAGACGGCGAAGCAGGCCCAGTTCCAGATCCGGATGGACTGCACGGGCTTCTACGGCGGCACGAGCGGCAGCCCGTGGCTGCTGAACTACAGCTACACGACGCAGAAGGGCGACATCAACGGCGTCATTGGCGGCTACCAGGGCGGCGGCAACACGGCCGACCGCTCGTACTCGCCGTACTTCGACAAGGACGTCTACAACCTGCGCGCCGCCGCCGACAAGCGCGCCGTCTGACCTGCGCCACGCGGCCGGCGGACGCGCCGTCCGACCGTTCGCGCCGGGCCGGTGCCGTCCGCCGGTGGCCCGGACGCCGCCGGCGGACGAGCGGACGGCTCAGGCGACCGTCAGGTCGATCGGGTCGACCCCGCGCGGTTGGAAGCCGAGCGTCTGGCCGTAGAACGCCAGCTCCGCCTCCAGGCACGCGATGACGGTGTCGGCGCGGCGGAAGCCGTGCGACTCGCCCTCGAAGGTCAGGTACGCGTACGGCATCTTCTTGGCGGCCAGCGCGACCGCGAACCGCTCGGACTGGTCCGGCGGCACCACCGGGTCGTTGAGGCCCTGGAGGAGCAGCACGGGGCAGGCGGTCCGGTCGGCCCGGTTGAGGGGCGAGCGCTCCTCGTAGGCCCGCTCGAAGCCCGGCAGCGGCCCGATCAGCCCGAACAGGTACTGCGACTCGAAGTCGTGCGTGGCGGCGGCGAAGCTCTGCAGGTCGCTGATCCCGTAGTAGGACGTGGCGGCCTTGAACAGGTCGGTCTGGGTGGCGGCGGCGAGCGTCGTCCAGCCGCCCGCGGAACCGCCGCGGATGGCGAGCCGGTCCGGGTCCGCTATGCCGCCGTCGACGAGCGCCTGGGCGGCGGCGACGGCGTCCTCCACGTCCACCACGCCCCATTGGCGGCGCAGGCGTTCGCGGTAGGCGCGCCCGTAGCCGGTCGACCCGCCGTAGTTGACGTCGATGACGCCGATACCGCGGCTGGTGAAGTAGCACCGTTCCAGGTCGAGGTCCTTGGAGACGCGGCCGGTCGGGCCGCCGTGCACGAACACCACGTAGGGCGGCAGCTCCCCCTCCGGGGCGACGGCCTCCGGGTTGGTCGGCGGGAACACGTAGGCGTGGACGGGACGCCCGAACGGGCCCTCCAGGCGCTCGGTGCGCGGCTTCGACAGGTACGCCACGTCGGGCAGTTCGGCGAGCTCGCGGCGGAGCCCCTCGACGCGGCCCGTGGTGGTGTCCACGCGCACCACCGAGGTCGGCAGGTCGGGACCGCCCGCGATGCCGACGATCGTCGTGCCGTCGGCCGACAGCTGCGGGTGCCAGTCCTCGTAGGGCACCTCCACGTCGACCAGGTCGAGCGTCTCGGGGTCGTAGATGCCGAGCCGCATGTCGCCCTCGCCGTGCAGGACGGCGAGGCGCCCGTCGCCCAGCAGCGCGTACGGCATGCCGCCGAGCTGCCACAGCGCCCCGGTGAACTCCTCCTCGGCCGGGAACTGCGCCTGCGGCGACTCGCCGTGCAGGCCGACCTGGTAGATGTTCCACCAGCCGGGCCAGTCGGAGATGACGTAGAGGGACTCGTCGTCGCGCCACAGCGGCGCGACGGCGGACTCGGTGAGGCCGCCCTTGACGGTGCGGGGCGCGACCGTGGTGCCGTCCTCGATCGCCGCCACGCGCAGCTCCGTCCCGTCCCACGGCATGCGCGGGTGGTTCCACTGCACCCAGGCGAGGTGCCCGCCGCTCGGGGACGGCGCGGGGGACGCGTAGAAGTGCGCGCCGGTGACGAGCTCGCGGATGGCCCCGGCGTCGTCGGCGGCGCTGCCGTCCAGCGGGACGGCGACGATGGCGCGGCGGATCCCGGCGGTGCCGGCCCCGCCCTCGGGCGGCTCCGCGATGTGCCCCTCGCACACGCACCAGATCTCGGTGCCGTCGGGGGACAGCACGTAGTCGGCATAGCGCAGCCCCGCCTGGACGGCCGGTTCCGGCGTCAGCGGGTAGGGCTTGGGGTCGCCCGGGTCCAGCCGGTGGAGCCGCTGGTCCTCGTAGTTGGAGAACACGAGGGAGACGCCGTCGGCGGTGCGGACCGGGAGGTACGAGCGCCCGCCGTACTCGTGCACGCGCGTACGGGCGTCCCAGGGCGCCTGGAGCAGCTCGGTACGGTGACCGCCCTTGAGATGGATGACCGTCGTACGCCCGCCCTCCTCGGGACGGGTCTCCTGCCACCACACGTCATCGCCCACGACGGTGGGAAAACTGAGGCGCAGCCGGGCGCGGGCCACGTCGGCAGCGGAGATGGGGGAAGGCCAGGAGCCGTAGGGGAGGGTCGCACGAGCGGTCATACCAGGAATCGTCCCGCATACGGGGATCGGTTGGGGCCATGACGGGTGCTTTGACTTCGGAAAGATATGTGCCGGTCACGGGTGATCGCCGCCGTCCGCGCCACCCGCGGGGAGGCCCGGCAAAGCGGAGGGCGCCGCCGGGAACCGGCGGCGCCCCACAAGTCGGGCGAAAGCGGTCAGGCCGGAGCGACTCCGGACCCGCCCGCGGTCTGCTCCCTGACCGACATCCCGGGCGCCGGCGGGGCGCCGGTCCCGGCGCCGAGCGTCGTTCCGGAGGTCTTGCGGCTGCGGCGGCTGCGGCGCTCCAGCCACGTCGCGAACCGGCTCACCGTCATGTTGATCGCGATGTAGACGACCGCGATGACGATGCCGGCCTGGATCTTGTTGTTGTGGTAGTTCGCCGGGATGAGGTTGAAGCCCGCGTTGAGCAGCTCGCTGTAGGCGATGATGAACCCGAGCGCGGTGTCCTTGAGCAGGACGACGAGCTGGCTCACGATCGCCGGCATCATCACCCGGATGGCCTGCGGCAGCAGCACCAGCCGCATGACGCCGTTCTTGCGCAGGCCGATGGAGTAGGCGGCCTCCGACTGCCCCTTCGGGATGGACAGCACGCCCGCCCGCACGACCTCCGCCAGCACCGAGCCGTTGTACAGCACCAGGCCGAACACGACCGCGGCGAAGGCCGGCACGATGACGGTCCCGGCGTTGATCTCCACGCCGAACAGCGAGAAGAAGTCGTCCACCAGGACCCGCTGGAAGGTGCCGAACGACGAGTCGGCGATCGACGGGCTGATCTTGTTCGGGACGAAGAACATCAGGAAGATCAGGATCAGCAGCGGGATCGCCCGGAAGAACTCGACCACCGCGCCGGCCGGGATCCGGACCCACCAGTGGTCCGACAGCCGGCCGAGGCCGAACACGATCCCGAACAGCATGGCCAGCACGGCCGCGACCGCCGCCGCCTTCAGCGTGCTGCCGAGGCCCGGAAGGATCATCTCCCGCCAGACCGTCCACTTCAGGAACGGGCTCCACAGCTCGCCCGCGAACTGGCCCCTGTCGTTGAACCGCCAGGCGAGCGCGCCGAAGATCGCCAGCAGCACGACCGCCGAGACGACGGTCAGCAGCCGGTTGCGCGCCCGCGCCCGCGGTCCGGGGGCGTCGAACAGGACCGTCGCTTCCTTGGTCACCGCGCCACCGCCATCCGCTTGGCCAGCCAGCCGAAGAAGAACCCGGTCGGCAGAATCAGGATCATGAAGCCGACGGCCACCCCGATGAACAGCGGGATCGCGCCGCCGGTGAAGGTCGGCGCGTCCAGCAGCGTCTTGCTCACCAGCGCCACCTCGGCGTAGCTCGCCGCCGCCGCCACCGTCGTGTTCTTGATCATGGCGATGAGGATGCTGCCCATCGGCGCGATCACCGAGCGGAACGCCTGCGGCAGGATGATCAGCCGCAGCGACTGGGTGAAGGTCAGCCCGATCGACCGCGCCGCCTCGGCCTGCCCGAGCGGCACCGTGTTGATGCCCGAGCGCAGGGTCTCGCAGACGAACGCGCCGGTGTAGCCCGACAGCCCGAGGACCGCCCACCAGTAGTAGGTCGTCGAGGAGTTCTCCGAGAACGTCAGGTGCAGCGTGTCGTTGAGCCCCTGGGCGCACAGCAGCAGCACCAGGGTCAGCGGCGTGTTGCGGACGACGTTGACGTAGCCCGTGCCGAACGACCGCAGCACCGGCACCGGGGAGACCCGGAAGCTCGCGAGGAGCGTGCCGATGACGAGCGACACGACCGCCGACACCGCGGCCAGGCGGATCGTCGCCCAGAACCCGTCGAGGATCTCGTCGAAGTGGTCGAAGAAGGCGCTGAAGTCAAACATTGCTTAGCTGTTCCATAGCGTTCCAGCCGGTCGAGTCCACGCCGGTGCCTCCCCGGGAGCGCGGCTCCGGGGGAGGCACCGGCCGAGGGGGAGCCTCAGCCTGGGATCAGGCGCAGCCTTCCATCTGGGGGGCGGTCGTGGCGAGCTTCAGACCCGTGCCCGTGAAGTTCTTCTCCAGGTAGGTCTTGGCGCTTCCGTCGGTGTACATCGTCTGGATGGCGGAGTTGACCGCCTCGCAGGTCTCCTTGTCGCCCTTCTTGATCCCGACGCCGTACTTCTCGTCGGTGAAGGGGTCGTTGATGACCTTGAACTGGCCGGGCTGCTGCGCGGCGAAGCCGGCGAGGATCAGGTCGTCGGTGCTCACCGCGTCCAGGGCGCCGCTCTTCAGCTTGCTCACGCAGTCGGAGTAGCTGTTGGCGTCGACCAGCGTGACGCCCTTGATGTTCAGCTTGCCGTCCGGCGGGCCCTCGGTGACGCGGCGGAAGGAGTTGGACCCGGCCGCCCGGCACAGCTTCTTGCCCTTGAGGTCCTGGGCCTTCTTGATGCTGCTGTTCTTGGCCTGCACCATCGTGTCCTGGTGCGCGACGTAGTACGGGCCGCCGAAGGTGATCTGCGACTTGCGCGCGTCGGTGATGGAGTAGGTCGCGACCACCAGGTCCACCTGGCCGCCGCCGAGGAACGACTCGCGGTTGGCGGAGGTCGTCTCCTTGAAGGTGATGCCGCTCTCGGGGACGCCGAGCTTCTGGGCGATGTACCGGGCGACGTCGACGTCGAAGCCGGCGAACGTCCCGTCCGGCTTCTTCAGCCCGAGCGAGGGCTGGTCGAACTTGATGCCGATCGTCAGCTTCTTGTCCTCCTTGGCCTTCTGGACGACCGTCTTCGCCTCGGTCTTCTCCTTGTCGCTGCCGCAGGCCGTCGCGGCCAGCGACAGTGCCAGGCCCGCGCCGATGAGTGCGCCCAAACGCCGTACTCGCATTGCTCGCTACACCTCTGCTTCTCTGCCGGAGCCCCGCGGCTCAGTGCGTGAGGATCTTGGAAAGGAAGTCCTTCGCGCGGTCCGTGCGCGCGTTGGTGAAGAACTCTTCGGGCGTGTTCTCCTCGACGATCTGCCCGTCCGCCATGAACACGACCTTCTGCGCGGCCCGGCGGGCGAAACCCATCTCGTGGGTCACGACGATCATCGTCATGCCCTCCCGGGCCAGGCCGGTCATGACGTCGAGCACCTCGTTGACCATCTCGGGGTCGAGTGCCGAGGTGGGCTCGTCGAAGAGCATCACCTTCGGCCGCATCGCCAGGGAGCGGGCGATCGCGGCGCGCTGCTGCTGTCCGCCGGAGAGCTGGGCGGGGTACTTGGCCGCCTGGTTCGCGATGCCGACGCGCTCGAGGAGCTCCATCGCGTGCTTCTCCGACTCCTGCCTGCCCTGCTTGCGGACCTTCACCGGCCCCAGCGTGACGTTCTCCAGGATCGTCTTGTGGGCGAAGAGGTTGAACGACTGGAACACCATGCCCACGTCCGCGCGGAGGCGCGCCAGGTCCTTGCCCTCCTTGGGCAGCTCTTTGCCGTCGACGAGGATCCGGCCGCCGTCGATGGGCTCCAGCCGGTTGATCGACCGGCACAGGGTCGACTTCCCGCCGCCCGAGGGGCCGATGACGACGACGACCTCACCGCGGTCGACGGTGAGGTTGATGTCCTTGAGCACGTGCAGCTCGCCGAAGTGCTTGTGGACGTGCTCGACGACGACGAGCGGTCCCGTGCCGGTTGCGGCGGCCTGCGTGATGGCGTCCTCCGGCCCTTGCCCCTTGGTCAGGTCGGGCCCGCCTTCGCTGTCCGTCATGCGGTCGGACTTTACGTCATCCCGCAGGACGCGTTGGTTCCGCCGCGGTACCGATCCGATCACGACTGCGCAGTTCGGCGGGTGGATCGGGCGCCGCGGCGTGATCGTCCGTGCCCGGCGCGCACCCTCCGGCGCGTACGCTTGGGGACTGTCATGAGTGCGCCTTTGGAGACGAGCCCCCGCACGTACGAGATCCGTACCTACGGGTGCCAGATGAACGTCCACGACTCCGAGCGGCTGTCCGGGCTGCTGGAGGCGGCCGGCTACGTGCGCGCGGCCGAAGCGGAGCCCGACGTGGTGGTGTTCAACACCTGCGCGGTGCGGGAGAACGCCGACAACCGGCTCTACGGCAACCTCGGCCATCTGCGGCCCGTCAAGGACGGCCATCCGGGCATGCAGATCGCCGTGGGCGGCTGCCTGGCGCAGAAGGACCGCGACACCATCGTCAAGCGCGCCCCCTGGGTGGACGTGGTGTTCGGCACCCACAACATCGGGGCGCTGCCCGCGCTGCTGGAGCGGTCGCGGGTGCTGAGCGAGGCGCAGGTCGAGATCGAAGAGTCGCTGGTGACCTTCCCCTCGACGCTGCCGACGCGCCGCGAGTCCCCGTACGCCGCCTGGGTGTCGATCTCCGTCGGCTGCAACAACACGTGCACGTTCTGCATCGTCCCGTCGCTGCGCGGCAAGGAGAAGGACCGCCGCCCCGGGGAGATCCTCGCCGAGATCGAGGCGCTGGTGGGCGAGGGCGTCCTGGAGATCACGCTGCTGGGGCAGAACGTCAACGCCTACGGCTCGGGGTTCGGTGCGCTGTCCGCCGCGCCGGACGAGGTGCGCGCGATGACCGCCGACGGTTCCTCCGCGTTCGCGGGCCTGCTCCGCGCGTGCGGGAACGTGGACGGCCTGGAGCGGGTCCGGTTCACCTCACCGCACCCCAAGGACTTCACCGACGACGTGATCGCGGCGATGGCGGAGACCCCGAACGTCATGCCGTCGCTGCACATGCCGCTGCAGTCCGGGGCGGACGCGGTGCTGCGGGCGATGCGCCGGTCGTACCGGCAGGAGCGCTACCTCGGCATCATCGAGAAGGTGCGCGCCGCCATCCCGGACGCGGCGATCACCACCGACATCATCGTGGGGTTCCCGGGCGAGACCGAGGCGGACTTCGAGCAGACCCTGCACGTGGTGCGCGAGGCGCGGTTCTCCTCGGCGTTCACGTTCCAGTACTCCAAGCGCCCGGGGACGCCCGCCGCCACCATGGACGGGCAGCTGCCCAAGGAGGTCGTGCAGGAGCGGTACGAGCGGCTCGTCGCCCTCCAGGAGGAGATCTCCTGGTCGGAGAACAAGAAGCAGCTCGGCCGCACCCTGGAGGTCCTCGTGGCCGAGGGCGAGGGCCGCAAGGACGAGGAGACCCGCCGCCTGTCGGGCCGCGCGTCCGACAACCGCCTGGTCCACTTCCAGGCGCCGGACGAGCCCGTCCGCCCCGGCGACATGGTCACCGTCGAGGTGACCTATGCGGCGCCCCATCACCTGGTGGCGGACAAGCCCGTCCAGAACGTCCGCCGTACGCGGGCGGGCGACGCGTGGGAGGCGCGCCGGGCCGAGGGGCCGAAGGGCGTCTCGCTGGGCATGCCGACGATCGGCCGCCCGGCACAGGGCCAGGCAGCCGCGCCGGGCTGCGCCGTCCAGGCCACGACGCCGGCATGATCGCTGGGGACGCGGAGCGCCGGGCCGGGGTCGTGGGAGCACAGTGCTGATCGTGGAAGCCCCATGCTGATCGTGGGAGCACAGTGCTGATCTCGGCGGCGGTGTGCCCGCATCCGCCGATCCTGGTGCCCGCCCTGGCGGCGGGGGCCGCGGCGGAGCTGGACGGGCTGCGCGCCGCATGCGACGAAGCCGTCCGCCGGCTCGGCGAGAGCGGCGCCGATGCCCTGATCGTGGTGGGCGGGGCCGCGGAGACGCGCGCCTATGGCGCCGGCGCCTACGCGACCCTGCGCCCGTACGGCCTCGACTGGACGCGCCCCGCCGACCCGGCGGACGGGTACGGCGGCGAGGCGCTGCCGCTGTCCCTCACCATCGGGTACTGGCTGCTCGAACGGCACGGTCTCGCCGCGGACGCGCGCTACCGGTCCATCGCGTTCGACGCGGACCCGGACGACTGCCTGCGGCTGGGCGCCGAGCTTGCCGGTTCGGCGGAGCGCGTCGCGCTGCTGGTGATGGGCGACGGGTCCGCGTGCCGGACGGAGAAGGCGCCCGGCTATCTCGACGAGCGGGCGCAACCTTACGACGAGCGTGTCGCATGCGCGCTCGGCAAAGGCGACGCCGCCGCCCTCGCCGCTCTGGAGCCCGGCGTGTCGCGGGAGCTCCAGGCGGCCGGGCGAGCGGCGTGGCAGGTGCTCGCGGGCGCTGCCACGGCCGCGGCACCGTCCGGTTTCACGGCCTCGCTACTGGCCGACGACGCGCCCTACGGGGTCGGTTACTTCGTTGCGAGCTGGTCGAGGAGTGACCGCACGGCGGTCTAGTGGGGCTTGTTGGCGCCCGGCATACCGCCGCCGGCACCGCCCTCGTTACCGCGCTCGTTGCCGCGGTCGATGTAGTCGCCCGCCTTGTCCTGGACCTTGTCGACCTTGTCGGCGTACTTGCCGCCGGTCTTCTGGTCGAACATGTCCCCGGCCTTCTCCACGCCCGACCTCGCCTGGTCGGGGTGCTGGCCCAGCATCTCCTTGACCTTGTCCATGAAAGACATATCGCGTTCCCTCCGGATCCCTCAAGGTCGTCGGCCCCCGCCGCCTGCGGCCGGAGCCCGTACGTGCGGGGCCATACCCACTCTGTTGCCACAATTGCAGTCGTGACCTCTCCAGATGTGATCGCGGTCGTGGGGGCGACGGCCGCCGGCAAGTCCGACCTCGCCGTCGAACTGGCGCTCCGCCTCGGCGGGGAGGCCGTCAACGCCGACTCGATGCAGCTCTACCGCGGCATGGACATCGGCACGGCGAAGCTGACGCCGGCCGAGATGCGCGGGGTCCCGCACCACCTGCTGGACGTCTGGGACGTCACCGAGACGGCGAGCGTGGCCGAATACCAGCGGCTCAGCGCCGACGCGGTCGCGGCGGTCCGCGCGCGCGGGCACGTCCCCGTGCTGGTCGGGGGATCCGGGCTCTACGTGCGCGCCGCGCTGGACCGGCTGGAGTTCCCCGGGACGGACCCGGCCGTCCGGGCGCGCCTGGAGGACGAACTGGAGCGGGAGGGGCCGGCCGTCCTGCACGCCCGGCTCCGCGACCTGGACCCGGCGGCGGCCGACGCGATCCTGCCGAGCAACGGGCGCCGCATCGTCCGCGCACTGGAGGTCATCGAGATCTCCGGCCGTCCGTTCACCGCCACCCTGCCGGAGCACATCTACCGCTACGACGCGGTGGTGCAGATCGGGTTGAGCGTGCCGCGCGAGAAGCTGGACGAACGGATCGCGCTGCGCGTGCAACGCATGTGGGACGCCGGGCTGGTGGACGAGGTCCGCGCGCTGGAGAAGCGGGGGCTGCGGGACGGCCTGACGGCCGGCCGCGCCCTCGGCTATGCCCAGGTGCTCCGATACCTGGCCGGGGAGTGGACGGAGGAGCGCGCCAAGGAGGAGACGATCCGGACGACGCGGCGTTTCGCGCGCCGCCAGGAGTCGTGGTTCCGCCGGGACCCCCGCGTCCACTGGCTTCCCCACGACGCCCCCGACCTGGTGGAGCAGGCACTCGCCCTGGTCGGATGAGGTGTCGGCCCCAGGCCATACGATCGAGGGATGCGGTTTGTTAAGGGGCATGGCACCGAGAACGACTTCGTGATCCTGCCCGACCCGGACGGCGCGCTGGATCTCACGGCGGAGGCGGTGGTGCGGCTGTGCGACCGCCGCGCCGGCATAGGCGCGGACGGGATTCTCCGGGTCGTCCGTACGAAGGCGATGGACCTCAGCGATGCCGATGGGCCCGGCGGCGCCGAAGGGCTCGAAGGCGCGGAGTGGTACATGGACTACCGCAACGCCGACGGCAGCATCGCCGAGATGTGCGGCAACGGCGTCCGAGTGTTCGCCCGCTACCTCGTCGACTCCGGTCTCGCCGCCCCGGGGGAGTGGGACATCGCCACGCGCGGCGGTCTCAAGCGCGTGACGCTCGGGCCGTCCGGTGACGTGAGCGTCGACATGGGCACGCCCGTACCGCTCGGTCCCGGCGAGGCGTCGCTCGCGGGCGCCGTGTTCCGCGGCGAACGCGTCTCCATGGGGAACCCGCACCTCGCGTGCCGTGTGGACCGTCCCGTCGCCGCCCTGGACCTGTCGCGCGCCCCGGAGTTCGATCCCCAGGCGTTCCCGGACGGGGTGAACGTCGAGTTCTACCGGCCCGTGGGGGACCGTCACCTGGAGATGCGCGTGTACGAGCGCGGATCCGGCGAGACGCGCTCCTGCGGCACCGGGACCGTGGCCGCGGCCGTGGCGGCGGCCGCCGGCACGACCGGGCCCGGCGAGTGGACCGTGGACGTCCTCGGCGGGCGGCTGACCGTCACGCTCGACGGCGGGACCAGCCACCTGAGGGGCCCGGCGGTCCTGGTCGCCGAGGGCGAGACCCGGCCGGGCTGGATCTAGCCGAGTCCGCCCCGACCAGGGCAGACGGCGCGTCCGGCGCGGTCCCGGATCGATCGGGACAAGTGTCCCTCTGCAACGGGACCGCGCGCCGCATAACTTCTCTCTTGCACACCCTCTGGTGAATGGCCCGTATGGACCGGGATGGGAGCCCCGGCGCCGTACGGAGCCCGAGGGCCGGTGGCGACCTTCTTGGCGGGGGGCGGTCACCGGCCCTCCCACCCGGGAGGCCCGCGGAGCCGCAGTCGGCCGCCGGATCCTGGAAGATCCCCTCAGTTCCGGGCGCCGTTGACGGGCAGCCGGGCGCGGACGAGCGTGCCGCCCTTGGGCCCCGGCCCCACCGTGCAGGAACCGCCGAGTTCGGCCGCGCGCTCGCGCATGGACGACATGCCGATGCCGGAACGCAGCCGCGGGGGAAGCCCCACGCCGTCGTCGTCGACGGTCACGTGCAGATCGCCGTTCAGGTACAGCCGCACCACCGCCGACTCCGCCCTGGCATGCCGGTGCACGTTCGTCAGGGCCTCCTGGACGATCCGGTACGCGGCCACCTCGGCGGCGGCGGGGAGCCGCTCCAGGTCGCCTTCGACGTGGACGTCCACGCGGGGCCCGTCGCCGGTCGCCACGACGCCGCCGAGCGCCTGGATCGCGCCGGCGAGCCCCAGGTCGTCCAGGGCGGGGGGACGCAGCCCGTACACCAGTTCGCGGATGTCGCCGATGGTGCGGCCCATCATCGTCCGCAGGTTCTCCAGCAGCGCGTCGGCGGCCTCGGGGTCGGTCTTCATGGTGATGCGCGCGGCGTCCACCGTCATGGCGAGGCTGGCGAGCGTCGGCCCGAGCCCGTCGTGCAGGTCGCGGCGGAGCCGGCGCCGCTCCTCCTCGCGGGTCCGCAGGATGCGCTCGCGGGAGCGCTGCACGTCCGCGGTCAGCCGGGCGGCGTTCGCCAGCTCGGCCAGGTTGCGGGCCAGGATGCCCGACATCCGGGCGTCCGGCGGCCGGGCGACGCCGAACAGCAGCCGGCCCACCGGCTCGCCGTGCCACACCAGCGGGATGAGCTGCGGGCGGTTCCCGAGCACGCCGTCCTCCGCCGAGACCGTCCGGCCCTCGCGGTCCAGGACCTCGATCACGACGCCGGTGGCGTGCAGCGCGGAGCGGGCCACCTCCGCGGCGGTCGCGAGCGCGGCGGCCGGGTCGGCGGCGGTCTGCAGCCGCCGGTTCAGCCGGTCGGCGATCCGGTAGGGGTCGCGCTCGCCGTGGATCAGGCCGTCCACGGCGCGCTGCAGCCGCCGCCGGACGGGCTCGAACACCGCGCCGGCCGCGACGGCGCCGGCGAGGCCCGCGAGCATGCCGTAGCCGTGCGCGAGCAGGCTGGCCGCGCCGACCAGCGCGAAGTACACGCCGGTGATCACCACGACCAGCCCGGCGTAGACCAGCGTCCGGCTCACCACGAGGTCGATGTCGTACAGCCGGTAGCGGCGGATGGCGATCGCGATGCAGATCGGCACGGCGGCGATGCTGAGATCGCGCAGCGGGTCGCCGATCGCGCTGTTCTCCCCGACGTAGATGACGGCCTGGGCGAGGACGCCGGGGTAGACGACCCAGGCGATCTGCCGCCGTACGTCCGGCGGCGACCGGACGAACCGGACCACCAGCGACAGCAGCCCCCCGGCCAGCGTCCCGAGGATCAGCACGCTGATCGGGACCGGGATGTCCTCGAACGGGTACACCGAGACGCCGTTGTGGAACCGCCGGACGCCCGGATCGACCGTCAGGTGCACGCACACGACCACGGGCACGAGGCAGGCCAGCCACAGCACGGGCCGGAACCAGCGCGACACGACCCGCCCGTCCGGGAAGATGAGCGGCAGGACGAGCGTGAGCGCGTAGGTGTCGACGGCCCACAGCCACGTGCTGAGCCACTTGAGGAAGCCGGCCCCGGCCCAGCCGTGCTGCGCGAACCACGGCGCGAGATTGAGCACCAGGACGTACACCGCCGCGGTGAACCCGGAGCCGAGCATCAGCCAGCCGACCCGCAGCCCGGCCCGCTGCCGCAGCAGCAGGGCGGCCACCGGGGTCCAGAACAGGGCGATGACGATCTCCGGATGCCACCAGACCAGCCGCACCCCGGCGGGGAGGAAGGCGCCGAGGATCAGCGACGCGGTGACGGCGAGCACGGCCGCCAGGGCGAGCGGGACCGCCGCGCGTGCCGCGGGCCCGCGGCCGTGCTCGACGGTCTCCATGTGAGCTCCCCCGATTCAAAAGTAATGGAATGGTAAAACGTCCAGCTTCTTGTCCTGCACACATAGGGCGTCCGCCTCAGGACAGGCGCGTCCGGGGGAGCCGGCGCCGCGCTCGCCGCGGCGCGTGCCGTGATGGTAGCCGCGGAACCGGGCGTTGAGTACGGATGTCCCAGTTCAGGGCATTCCGGAGCGGGACCATGACCGGCGGCGCGGGAAGTTCCGGCGCGCACCGGCTTCCGGCGCGCACCGGCTTCCGGCGCGCACCGGCATCCGGTGGCGGTCCGGTAACGGAAACGGGAACCATCGGCGTTTCTCCCGCGCGCTACGTGATCGATCCATAGCATTCTGTGATCGATTCATGCGGCGGGAGGAGGGACATGGCGGCGTTCCTGCTGCGCCGGCTCGCGAACTACGCGGTGCTGGTCGTGGCGGCCACGAGCCTGGCCTACCTGCTCGCCGCGGCCGCCCTCGACCCGCGGTCCAACTTCGACGGCCGCGCGCCCCGCCCGCCCGAGTCCGTCATCGACGCGCGGCTCAGTGAGCTCAACCTGAACGACCGGACGCCGGTGGCGGACCGGTACGGCAGATGGGCGGCGGGCATCCTGCACGGCGACTTCGGGCGCACGTGGGAGGGCCGTCCCGTCGGCACGGAGCTGTGGCGGCGGCTGGGGGTGAGCCTGCGGCTGCTGTTCGCGGGCGCTTGCCTGGGCTCGGTGCTGGGCATCCTGCTCGGCGCCTGTGCGGCGATACGGCACGGGCGTGCGGCCGACCGGTTCATCACGTTCGGGTCCTACCTGCTCCTGGCCGTCCCAGTGTTCGTGTTGGCGGTGCTGTTGCAGATCGTCGCCGCCAAGGCCAACGACGCGACGGGGATGCACGTGTTCGCGTGGGTGGGCGAGAGCACCCCGGGAGCGGCGTCCGGGCCGTTCGGCGCGCTCGGCGGCTTCGCCGACCGGATACGGCATCTGATGCTTCCGACCGTCACCATCGCGCTCACACAGTTCGCGCTGTACAGCCGATACCAGCGCAGCCTGATGATGGACGTCCTGCACGCCGATTACGTGCGCACGGCGCGGGCGAAAGGGCTGCGGCACCGCAGCGCTCTCCTGCGGCACGGGCTGCGCACCGCGCTGATCCCGATGACGACGTACTTCGCCTACTCGTTCGGGTTCCTGCTGCTGGGCGGCATGTTCTGCGAGCAGGTCTTCGGCTGGCACGGTATGGGCGAATGGCTGGTCGAGGCGATCTCGCGCGGCGACGTCAACGTGGTCGCGGCGATCTGCTGCCTGGCGGCGTGCGGGGTCCTGTCCGCCGGGCTGATCTCGGACGTCGTGCAAGGGATGCTCGACCCCCGCGTCCGTACCGGGGCGGTGGCGTGACCGCTGGACTGGCGGCGCGCACGGCGCCCGAGCGCCCCGTCCCCGTGCCGCCTCCCGTCGAACCGGCGCGGTTGCCGCGGCGCCTGGTCCGCAACAAGCGGGCGGTCGCGGGGCTGGTCCTGCTCGCCGTGCTGTGCGCGGTCGCCTTCGCGGGACCGCTGCTGTCGCCGTGGGGATGGAACGACACCGACTTCACCGCGTTCCGGCAGGGCCCGTCGGCGCGGCACTGGCTCGGCACCACGCAGAGCGGCCGGGACGTCCTCGCCCTCACCCTGCGCGGTACGCGGCGGTCGCTGGTCATCGGCATGGCCGTGGCGGTCCTGTCGACGGGGCTCGCCGCGCTGGTCGGCATGGTCGCCGGGTTCGCGGGCGGCTGGCTCGACCGGATCCTGATGTGGGGGACCGACCTGCTCTTGGTGCTGCCGTCGTTCCTGGTCATCGCCGTGCTGGCGCCGGCGCTCGGCGGCGGCGCGGCGGCGCTGGTGCCGCTGCTGGCGGGGTTCCTCTGGATGATCACCGCGCGGGCGGTGCGGGGCATGACGGCCTCGCTGCGCGAGCGCGAGTACGTGCTGGCCGCCCGGTTCCTCGGCGCGGGCCCGGCCCGCGTGATCGGCCGGCATGTCCTGCCGCAGCTGGCGTCGCTGCTGGTCGTGGACGCGGGCGTGAACGTCAGCGTCGCCGTCGTCGCCGAGAGCGGGCTGTCGCTGCTCGGCTTCGGCGTGCGGCCGCCGGACGTCTCGCTGGGCATGCTGATCGCCGCCGGGCAGGGCACCGCGACCGCCCGGCCGTGGCCGTTCGCGGCGGCCGCGGCGATGCTCGTCCTGATCGTCCTGGCAATCAACCTGCTGGGGGACGGGCTCCGCGACGTCCTGGACCCGGCGCCCCGGCAACGGCGGAGCGGGCGGTGACGGTGCTCGCGGTACGGGACCTGACGGTCCGGTACGCGCCGGATGTGCACGCGGTCCGCGGGCTGGGCTTCGAGGTCGGCGCGGGAGAAGTGCTCGGCGTCGTCGGGGAGTCGGGGTCGGGCAAGACCGCCCTGGCACTGGCGATCATGGGTCTGCTGCCGCCGTCCGCGCGGGCCACCGGGTCGGTCCGGTTGCGCGGCGACGAGCTGCTGGGACGGTCCGACGCCGAACTGTCGCGCGTGCGCGGCAAGGACCTGGCGATGGTGTTCCAGGACCCGCTGTCCGCGCTGACGCCCGTCCACCCGGTCGGCGACCAGATCGCGGAGGCCATCCGGGTCCACGCGGGCGCCACCCGCGCCGCGGCGCGGGCCCGGGCCGTCGAGCTGCTCGACCTCGTCGGCATCCCCGGTGCGGCGCGGAGGGCGCGCGCCTACCCGCACGAGTTCTCCGGCGGGATGCGGCAGCGCGTCATGATCGCCATGGCGATCGCCAACGACCCGGTCGCGATCGTCGCGGACGAGCCGACGACGGCGCTGGACGTCACCGTGCAGGCGCAGGTCCTGGACGTGCTGAGGACCGCGCAGCAGGCCACCGGGGCCGCGATCGTGCTGATCACCCACGACCTCGGCGTCGTCGCCGGGTTCGCCGACCGGATCATGGTGATGTACGCGGGCCGGGCGGTGGAGTCCGGGCCGGTGGAGGAGGTCTACCGGCGCCCGCGGATGCCGTACACGATCGGGCTGCTGCAGTCGCTGCCGCGGTTGGGGACCGCGGCGGGCGCCCGTCCGGTGGCGATCGAGGGCGGGCCGCACGGCGCGTCCGCAGGGGACGGCGGGTGCGCGTTCCTGCCCCGCTGCCCCGTCGCGGCGGACGCGTGCGGCGAGCGGGAACCCGACCCGGTGCCGGTCGGGCCGGCCGGGCACACCGCCGCCTGCGTCAACACCGCGGCGACGGCCGGGCCCGGCGAGGTCTTCCCGCTGCCCGACGCCGTGCCGCCGCCCGCGCGCCCGCCCCGGTGCGAGCGTCCCGTCGTCCTGGAGGTCGACGCCCTGGTCCGCCACCACCCGCTGTACCGGGGCACGCTGTTCAGGCGGCGGGTGGGGGCGGTGCACGCCGTGGACGGCATCGGGTTCGACGTCCGCGAAGCCGAAACGCTCGCGCTCGTGGGCGAGTCGGGGTGCGGCAAGACGACGGCCCTGATGGAGATCCTGCGGCTGGCCCGCCCGCAGGGCGGACGCGTCGCCGTGCTGGGGGAGGACACCGCCGCCCTGCGCGCGGCCCGCCGCAAGGCGCTGCGGCGCGACGTCCAGGTGGTCTTCCAGGACCCTTTCACCTCCCTCGACCCCCGGATGCGCGTCGCGGACATCATCGCCGAGCCGCTCGCCGCGCACGGCGTGCGCGCGCCCGCCGGCCGCGTCCGGGAACTGCTCGACCTGGTCGGGCTGGACCCGGCCCATGCCGCGCGGTACCCGCACGGCCTGTCGGGCGGCCAGCGGCAGCGCGTCGGCATCGCCAGGGCGCTCGCGCTGGAGCCGCGGCTCCTGTTGCTGGACGAGCCCGTCGCCGCGTTGGACGTGTCCGTGCAGGCCGGCGTCATCGACCTGCTCGAAGGGCTGCGCGACCGGCTCGGCATCGCCTACCTGTTCGTGGCGCACGACCTGGCGGTCGTCCACCGCATCGCCGACCGCGTCGCCGTCATGTACATGGGGCGCATCGTGGAGATCGGTTCCGTCGGCGACGTCTACGGACGGCCCGCCCACCCGTACACACGCGCGCTGCTGGACGCGGTGCCGCTGCCGGATCCGCGTCTGGAACGGCGCCGCCGCCGCGTCCCGCTGCACGGGGACCCGCCCGACCCCGCGGCACCGCCCGCGGGCTGCCGCTTCCGTTCGCGCTGCCCCCGCTACGCGGCGCTGGCGGAACCGGACGCCCGCCGCTGCGAAGAGCAAGACCCCATGCCCCGTCCCATGGGCGCCGACCGGGACGGTGACCGGTGGGCCGCCTGCCACCACCCCCTCATCGAACCCCTCGTCGAAACCGGAGCCGGCTTGTGAACCGCCTGCTGGGCGCACTTCTCCTCCTCGTCGTCACCGCGGCCCTCGGCGGTTGCGGCGGTCCGGGGCCGGGGGAGGCGACGACCCGCGCGTCCGGGCGGCTGCCCGCCTCGGACGTGAACCCGACGCCCCGCGACCACGTCCGCAACGGCGGCACGCTGCGCTGGCCCCTGCCGGAGTTCCCCGCGCAGTGGAACTTCAACGACGTCAACGGGACCAAGGGATCGGTCGAGCAGGTGATCCAGGGCCTGCTGCCCCACCTGATGCGCGCCGACGACAAGGCCGTGCCGCATCCGGTGCCGGAATACCTCCGCTCGGCCGAGTTGCGGCGGCGCGGAAACGGCCAGGTCGTCACCTACCGGCTCAACCCCGGCGCGCGCTGGTCCGACGGCCGGCCCATCGGATATCGCGACTTCGCCGCGCAGGCGCACGCGCTGTCCGGCCGCGATCCGCGCTACGAGGTCTCCACCGTCACCGGTTACCGGCAGATTCAGAGCGTCGAGCAGGGAACCGACCCCCACACCGTCAAGGTGACCTTCGGGTGGACGTACGCGGACTGGCGGAGCCTGTTCAGCCCGCTCTATCCGGCCGCGGCCTACTCGACGCCCGCCGCGTTCAACACCGGATGGGTCGACCGTATGCCGGTCACCGCAGGCCCGTTCGAGCTGCAGAAGATCGACCAGACGGCCAAGACGGTCACGGTGGTGCGCGATCCGGCCTGGTGGGGACCGCCCGCCAAGCTCGACCGGATCGTCTACCGGGCGATGGACACCAGCGCGATGCCCGGCGCGTTCGCCAGCAACGAGATCGACCTCATGGACATCGGCCTGGACGCGGGCGCGCTGCACCGCGCGCAGGCCGTTCCCGGCGCCGTCGTGCGCAGGGCGGGCGGCCCCGACTGGCGGCACTTCACCTTCAACGCGGCGGCCCCGCCCCTGTCCGACCCACGCGTCCGGCGCGCCGTCATGCTGGGCATCGACCGGCGCGCCATAGCCCGATCCGACCTGTCCGGCCTGGACGTGCCGATCCAGACGCTCGGCAACCACTTCTACGTCAACACCCAGGACGGCTACCAGGACAACTCCGCGGAGCTGGGCGGCTACGACCCGGCCGCCGCGCGGCGGCTCCTGGACCAGGCCGGCTGGGCCCGGCACGGGAACCACCGCGAAAAGGACGGCCGGACGCTCGCGCTACGGTTCGTCATCCCCGCAGGAGTGCCGAGCAGCGAGCAGGAAGGCGAACTGACGCGCGCGCTGCTGGAACGCATCGGCGTCCGGGTGGACATCGACGCCGTCCCCGCCGACGACGTGTTCGACCACTACGTCACCCCCGGGAACTTCGACATCGTCCCCTTCTCATGGCTCGGCACCTCGTTCCCCGTGTCGCCCATGAAGGCGGTGTTCGCGCGTCCGCGCGGAGACGGCGTCCAGCAGAACTACGCGCGCACGGGAACGTCCGCCATCGACGCGGCGATGGACCGCGCGATCGCGGAGATCGACCCTGCGAGGATTCACGTCCTTGTGAACGAGGCGGACCGGCTCATCTGGCGGCAGGCGACCGTCCTGCCCCTGTACCAGCGCCCCCAGCTCGTCGCGGTCCGCGGGGATCTGGCCAACATGGGCGCCCGCGGCTTCTACGAGCCCGCCTACCAGGACATCGGCTTCACGAGCCCCGGCTGACTACGGGAAGGCGATCTCGACGCCCTTGCGGTCGCTGGTGTACCGGGCGTTCCACACGTACATCTTCAGCTCGCCGGCGGACAGGCCGTCGGCGACCGGCAGATCGGTCGCGATGCGCACCAGGTAGGAGGCGCCCGCAGGGATCATCTGGTCGCCGCCGTCGTCGACCGGCGCCTTCGATCCGCCGAGCCTGGCGGTGACCTCGCTGTGGTTGGGGAGGGTGCACAGGTCGTCGGGGATGCCCGGCTGCGGCATGCAGCGGCCCTGCGCGTCCGCGGGGACCTGCGACTTGGGCATGAACAGGTCGGCGGGGAAGTCCAGCAGGACCGGCCTGCGCTGGCTGTTGGTGAGGACGTAGTCGGCGTAGGCGTACGTCGTCCCGGACGGCGGCGCCTGCGTGGCGCCGAGCGGCTGCCGGTCCGTCCCGGCCTTCACCGCGGCCAGGCTGTAGCCGTACCCCTCCGGGGTGGTGAAGTTGACGGGCGGCCCCGTCTTCGGCGCCGGCGCGGCGCTGTGCGCGCCCGTCTCGCCCTGGCTGGCGAGCGACGGGCGGCCGGTGTTCCCGCCGCCGTCGCCGTCCGGCCGGAAATAGACGATCCCGGCGGCCACGGCGGCGATCCCGACGACGCCCGTGAGGGCGCCGGCGAGGCCGAGCCGGCCCGCGCCGCTCTTCCTTCTTCGGCGATGTGAGTGGTAGCTGTTCGACACTTCTCCCGTGCTCCCTCTGGCCGCACCGGGCCCAGTAAGCGCGTCCTGCCTGCAGGGGCCAGACACGATACAGGACGGCCGGATCAGCGGCGGCCGGCCCGCCCTTGACAGGGAAGCGGCGGAACCACCTGGTCAGGGCGTTACGAAGTGCGTCCGACAAGGGCGTCGCGGCCGAGCCCCCGCAGCGAGGCGTCCAGTACCTGCGCGGTGTGCGCGACCGCGATGTCCGCGCCGCGGCGCCGCAGCGCGGTGGCGATCTGCATGGAGCAGCCGGGGTTGGCGGCGACCAGTAGTTCGGCCCCGGTGGCGCCGACGTTCACCGCCTTCCGGTCGCCCAATTCGGAGGCCGCCTCCGGCTGGAGCAGGTTGTAGGTGCCGGCGGACCCGCAGCACAGGTCGGGCTCGGCGACCTCCAGGACCGTCAGCTCCGGGATCCCGCTCAGCAGCGCGCGCGGCTGGGCGCGGACGCCCTGCGCGTGGGACAGGTGGCAGGCGTCGTGGTAGGCGAGGGTGACCGGAAGTGGCCTGCGTTCCGCGCGGGGCCCGAGTTCCACCAGGAACTCGGCGAGATCGCGGGTCCGGGCCGACAGCGCCTCCGCGCGCGCCGCCCACGCCGGGTCGTCCGCGAGCAGCGCCCGGTACTCCTTCATCGCCGAGCCGCAGCCGGCCGAGTTCACCACGATGACGTCGGCGGACTCGAAGGTCTCGACCGTCCGCCGGGCGAAGGCGCGCGCCTCGTCCTCGCGGCCGGAGTGCAGGGACAGGGCCCCGCAGCACCCCTGCTGCTGGGGGATCACCACGTCGCAGCCCTCCATCGCCAGGACGCGCGCGGTGGCGGTGTTGACGCCGGGGAAGAACTCGCCCTGCACGCAGCCCGTCAGCATGCCGACCGTGGCGCGACGCTCCCCGCGCGCGGCGACGAACTCCGGCAGCCGCGGCGCCTTGCCCAGCGGCGGCGCGAGGCGTTCCATGGCCGCGACGGACGGCGAGATGCGCTCCAGCAGCCCGCTGCGCCGGACGAGGCGGTCGAGACCCGACTTCTGGTAGGCGAGCAGCGGCCCGCGCAGGGCGCGCAGCCGACGCCGGTACGGGAACAGCCGGAAGATCGCCTCCCGGATGGCCCGCTCCTTCAGCGAACGGGGATGCTCCCGCTCCACCTCGGCACGGGTCACCTCGATGAGACGGTCGTACTGCACGCCGGACGGGCAGGCCGTCACGCACGCCATGCACCCGAGGCACTGGTCGAAGTGCTGCACCATCGGGGCGTTCAGGGGCGCGCCCTCCAGGTGCTGCTGCATGAGGTGGATGCGGCCGCGCGGGGAGTCCATCTCCTCGCCCCACAGCACGTAGGTGGGACACGTCGGCAGGCAGAACCCGCAGTGCACGCAGTCGCCGAGGAGTTTCGGGAGGTCGTCCTGGGCGCTCATCAGATACCTCCCACGAAGCGGCCGGGGGACAGCCGGTGATCAGGGTCGAACTGGTCCTTGACGCGGCGCATCAGCGCCAGGGCCGGAACAGGCCCCCACAGATCGATCTCGCTGCGCACGTCCTGTGGCGCGTAGCGGACGACGGCGCCGCCCTTGTGGCGGCCCAGAACGTCGCGTAGCGCGCTGAGGGCTCCGGCCACCTCTTCGGAGCCCATGCCGGACGGCAGGCCGATATGTCCATGTCCGCTGCCGCTCCAGGTCATCGCGACGCCGTTCCGCATGCCGTTGACGACACCGATCAGGTCGCTGAGCGAAGGCGGTGGAGCGGTGACGTCGATGAGGGTCGTGCCGTCGGGATAGGCGCCCCACCCGTCCGGTGCGTTCTCCGTGACGTCGGTCTTGCCGCCGAGAAGTCCTACGAGTTGCCCCGCGCGCGCGGTGACACCTTCCGGTACGCCTTCCAGCAGCGCCGCGATCGTCCCTGGGGAGATGTACTCAAGGGCGCTGGGCGCCACGGGCGAGTGCAGGACGGCCTGGACGGCGTCGTGCGCCTCTTGCGGGCCGTCCACCCGGCATGTCACCCAGGCGGTCGCGGTGGGCACCGGGTGGAGGCGGAACGTCGCGTCCACGATGAGGCCGAGCGTGCCGTACGAGCCGGAGAACAGCCGGCCCAGGTCGTACCCGGCGACGTTCTTGACGACCTTCCCGCCGGAACGCGCGACCTTCCCGTCCGCCCGGACGACCGTGAGGCCGATGACGAGGTTGCGCGGCGTCCCGTACAGCGTGCGGAGCGGGCCGGCGGCCCCGGCGGCGATCGTCCCGCCGACCGTCGAACCGGGCAGCGGAACGTCCAGCGAGAGCCGCTGCCCCTTCTCCGCGAGCCTCTCCGCCAGCGTTTCGAGGGGCAGCCCTGCCTCCGCCTTGGCGACCAGGTCCCCTGAGGCGTGCTCGACCAGCTTGTCCAGGCGGTGGGTGTCGACCAGCAGGTCGCAGCGTTCGGGGGGCGTTCCCCAGTCCAGCCGTGTCTCGGCGCCGCGAGGGACGACGGACAGGCCCTTCTCGGCGGCGACGCGCATCACCTCGGCGGCCTCCGCAACGGACGCGGGGGCGGCCACCATGGCGGGCTGTACGCCCAGCACGCCTTCCTCGGGCTCGCCCGTACGGACGTCGTCGCAGACCTTGGCCAGGGCGTCCAACGGCTGCATCAGAAGATGTCCGCCTTTCCCTCGTACGGGTGCGGGCCCTTGCGCACGCCCGGGACCTCCCCGCACAGCCGCGGCGTGGGGAAGACCTTGCCCGGATTGCACAACCCAGCGGGATCGAACCCGCAGCGGACCATCTGCATCGTGTCCAGATCGGTGTCGGTGAACATGCGCGGCATGTAGCGGGACTTGTCGACGCCCACGCCGTGCTCGCCCGTGATGGACCCGCCGTGCTCGATGCACAGGTCCAGGATCGCGCCCGACACCTCCTCGGCGCGCTCGGCGGCGCCCGGCTCGGAGTCGTCGAACAGCACCAGCGGATGCAGGTTGCCGTCACCGGCGTGGAACACGTTCGCGACCCGCACGCCCGACTCGGCCGACAGCGCGTCGATCCGCGCCAGCACCTGGGGCAGCGCCGTGCGCGGGATGACGCCGTCCTGCACCAGGTAGGCGGGGCTGATCCGGCCGACCGCGGCGAACGCCGACTTGCGGCCCTTCCAGATCAGCGCACGCTCCGCGTCGTCGGCGGCGATCCGGATCTCGAACGCGCCCGCGTCCCGGCACAGCCGCTCCACCTCGGCGAACTGCGCCGCGACCTCCGCGTCCGGGCCGTCCAGCTCCACGATCAGCACCGCGCCCGCGCCCGGCGGGTACTCGCAGCGCACCGCCGCCTCCGCCGCCTCGATGGACAGCGCGTCCATCATCTCGATCGCCGCCGGCACCACCCCGGCGCCGATGATCGCCGACACCGCGGTGCCGCCCGCCTCGATCGAGCCGAACGCCGCCAGCAGCGTCTGCACGGTCTCCGGCACCCGCGTCAGCCGCACGGTGATCTTCGTGGTGATGCCGAGCGTGCCCTCCGCGCCGACGAACACGCCCAGCAGGTCGTAGCCGGGGCCGTCCGCCGCCAGCTCCACCAGGTCGCCGTCCGGCGTCACGACCTCGCAGCCCAGCACGTGGTGCGCGGTGAACCCGTACTTCAGGCAGTGCGCGCCGCCGGAGTTCTCCGCCACGTTCCCGCCGACCGAGCAGATCTGCTGGCTGGACGGGTCGGGCGCGAAGTAGTACCCGTACGGGCGGACCGCGCGGGTCACGTCCAGGTTGATCACGCCCGGCTCCACCACCGCCCGCTGGCCGGGGATGTCGATCTCCAGGATCCGCTGCATCCGGGACGTGACGATCAGCACCCCGTCCGCGCGGGGCAGCGCGCCGCCCGACAGGCCCGTCCCGGAGCCCCGCGCCACGTAGGGGACGCCCGCCTCGGCGCACGCGCGCACGATCGCCGCGACCTGCCCGGCGGTGTCGGGCAGCACGACGATCGCGGGCGTCGAACGGTGGTTGGTCAGGCCGTCGCATTCATAGGTGCGCAGCCGTACCGGGTCGGTGATGACCCGATCGGGCCCGAGCATCGCGTCCAGCCGCAGGGCAAGCGCTTTCAGTACCGGTTCCATCCCCTCCACCATCCTCCCGGGGCCCCGCGGACGGCAAGATCGGGCCGCCCGCCGCGGGCGGCCCGATCGTCGCGTCAGGTCACGGGAACTGCTGGTAGGCGGGGGTGGTGAGGAACTCGGAGTACTCGTCGGCCAGCGTGACCTCCTTGAAGAGGGTCACCGCCTGGTCGAAGCGGGGCTCGTTGTAGGCGTCGCCGAGCTCGGCGCGGATCTTGGCCAGCTCCTCGTCCAGGAGCTGCTCGACCCACTCCTTGGTGATCTTCTTGCCCTCGGCGGTGGAGACGCCGTTGTAGATCCACTGCCACACCTGGGAGCGGGAGATCTCCGCGGTGGCGGCGTCCTCCATGAGGTTGTGGATGGCGACGGCGCCGGAGCCGTTCAGCCAGGTGGCGAGGTAGCGCAGGGCGACGTCGACGTTGCCCCGGAGGCCGGCCTCGGTGATGTCGCCGGGCGTGGCCTTGACGTTGAGCAGGTCGGCGGCCGAGACGCTGACGTCCTCGCGCAGCCGGTCGCGCTGGTTGGGCTTGTCGCCGAGGACGCCGTCGAAGACCTCGCGGCAGACCGGGACCAGGTCGGGGTGGGCCACCCAGGAGCCGTCGAAGCCGTCGCCGGACTCGCGGGTCTTGTCGGCCCGGACCTTCTCCAGCGCGACCTTGTTGACCTCCTCGTCCTTGCGGGACGGGATGAACGCGGCCATGCCGCCGATCGCGTGCGCGCCGCGCTTGTGGCAGGTGCGCACCAGCAGCTCGGTGTAGGCGCGCATGAACGGCGCCGTCATGGTGATCGCGTTCCGCTCGGGCAGCAGGAAGTCGGTGCCGCGGTCGCGGAACTTCTTGATCACCGAGAAGAGGTAGTCCCAGCGACCGGCGTTCAGGCCGGCGGAGTGGTCGCGCAGCTCGTAGAGGATCTCCTCCATCTCGAACGCGGCCGGGATCGTCTCGATCAGGACGGTGGCGCGGACGGTGCCGCGCGGGATCTCCAGGGCGTCCTGGGCGAGGTTGAAGGCGTCGTTCCAGAGCCGCGCCTCCAGGTGGCTCTCCATCTTCGGCAGGTAGAAGTAGGGGCCCCTGCCCTTGTCCAGCTGCCGGCGCGCGCAGTGGAAGAGGTACAGGCCGAAGTCGAACAGCGAACCCGACATCGGCTCGCCGTCGACGAGGAGGTGCTTCTCCTCCATGTGCCAGCCGCGCGGCCGGACCACGATGGTGGCCAGCTCGGCGTCGTCCTTGAGCGCGTAGGTCTTGCCCGACTTCGGGTCGGTGAAGTCGATCGCGCGGTCGAGGGCGTCGCGCAGGTTCAGCTGCCCCTCGATCATGTTGTTCCACAGCGGGGTGTTGGCGTCCTCGAAGTCGGCCAGCCACACCTTCGCGCCGGAGTTGAGCGCGTTGATGGTCATCTTCCGGTCCGTGGGGCCGGTGATCTCGACGCGGCGGTCCTCCAGGCCCGGCGCCGGTTCGGCGACCCGCCACGTGTCGTCCGCGCGGACGGACGCGGTCTCGGGCAGGAAGTCCAGCGTCCCGCCCGCCGACAGCGCGCGCTGCCGCTCCGCGCGGGCCGCCAGCAGCTCCTTGCGGCGGCCGCCCAGCTCGCGCTGCAGGGCGGCGAGCAGGCCGAGCGCCTCGGGCGTCAGGATCTCCTCGTACCGCTCCCCGAGAGGTCCGGCGACCTCGACACCTTCCAGATCGGCCATCTGCTCGCCCTTTCGTATCGTGAAATTCCACTTCTGTCTTACGGAGTAACGCTACTCGGCGGTACGGAGCCCGGTCAAAGCGGGGCCGCCCGCCGGCCGTGCCGTTGACCTCCCCGCGCGCGATCGCGCCAACCCACGCCCGCGCGCCCCCGGGCGTGCGATAACCGCGTGACCCGGGACGACGCCCCGTGAGACGATCGCGGGGAAGATACGGCCGCACCGCGGCGTTCTACCGAGGACATATGACTCTTCCTTTCTCTGCAGACCAGACCCACGAAGACCGGACCTTCGACGAGTTCGACGCCGAGCCCATGACCGGCGAGCTGGATCTCGAGGACCGGCGGGCACTGCGCCGCGTCGCGGGACTGTCCACCGAGCTCACCGACGTCACCGAGGTCGAGTACCGCGCCCTGCGGCTGGAGCGGGTCGTCCTCGTCGGCGTGTGGACCGAGGGCACCGCGACCGACGCCGAGAACTCCCTGCGCGAGCTGGCGCTGCTCGCCGAGACCGCGGGCTCCGAGGTGCTCGAGGGGCTCGTCCAGCGCCGGACCCGGCCCGACCCCGCCACCTACATCGGCTCCGGCAAGGCCGCCGAGCTGCGCGACGTCGTCATCTCCACCGGCGCCGACACCGTCATCTGCGACGGCGAGCTGGCCCCGAGCCAGCTGCGGCACCTGGAGGAGACCGTCCAGGTCAAGGTGATCGACCGGACCGCGCTGATCCTCGACATCTTCGCCCAGCACGCCAAGAGCCGCGAGGGCAAGGCGCAGGTCGAGCTGGCCCAGCTGAACTACCTGCTGCCGCGGCTGCGCGGCTGGGGCGGCAACCTGTCCCGGCAGGTCGGCGGGCGCGCCGCCGGCGGCGTCGGCATCGGCGGCCGCGGCCCCGGCGAGACCAAGATCGAACTGGACCGGCGCCGGATCCGCACCCGGATGGCCAAGCTGCGCCGGCAGATCGCCGAGATGTCCAAGGCGCGCGACACCAAGCGCGGCGAGCGGCGCCGGCACGAGGTGCCCGCCGTCGCCATCGCCGGATACACCAACGCGGGCAAGTCGTCCCTGCTCAACCGGCTCACCGGCGCCGGGGTGCTGGTGGAGAACGCGCTGTTCGCCACCCTCGACCCCACCGTCCGGCGCGCCGAGACGCCGGGCGGCCGCGCCTACACCCTCGCCGACACCGTCGGGTTCGTCCGGCACCTGCCGCACCAGCTCGTCGAGGCGTTCCGCTCGACGCTGGAGGAGGTCACCGACGCCGGGCTGGTCCTGCACGTCGTGGACGGCTCCGACGCCGACCCCGAGGCGCAGATCGACGCCGTCCGGGAGGTGCTGCGCGAGATCGGCGCCGACGCGATCCCCGAGATCATCGTCATCAACAAGGCGGACGCGGCCGACGACCTGGCGATCGCGCGCCTGCAGCGCCGCGAGCCGCACAACGTCGTCGTCTCCGCCCGCACCGGGTTCGGGATGGACGACCTGCGCGCGGCGATCGAGGCCGACCTGCCCGGGCTGGAGAGCGAGCTGCGCGCCCTGGTGCCCTACGAGCGCGGCGGCCTGGTCGCGCGGGTGCACGAGCGCGGCGAGGTCCTCAAGCAGGACCATGTCGCCGAGGGCACGCTGCTGCACGCGCGCGTCCCGGAGGACCTGGCGGCCGAGCTGTCCAGGTACGAGGTGGCCGCGCAGACCGTCTGACCCGTCCGCGAGCGGGCCGTACGGGCTCAGGGCGTCCGCAAAGGACGGTCTGGGCCCGTCCGAATCTCGCGGGAGGCGCGTTCCTGGTCGCCGAACGGTGACAGCTTCCCCAATCGGCTTGACGGAACCGTTGAAATCCGTACGGTCGAAGGGCTAGGGGGCGGGTGATGGCTGTCAATGCGCTGCGACCGGACACCGTGGGGTGCGCGGATCGGCGTGCGGGTCGCGTCCGGTCGGCTGACCAGCGCCGACCAGAGCTTGTCGGACGGGCCTTCAGTGCACTACCGTGACGAAACCGATATCTCCGGTCTCGTTGCCAGTGGTGGTCGCCCGATCACCCGGTCCTCCAACGGTGAATCGCCGGCACCCAGTCGGCGTTTCGGATCGAGAGCAGGTGGCCCCATCGATGGCAGGTGCGAACACCGGACGGCGACCAGCCGGTCCGCCGCGTCCCGCGGCGCCGCGCTCCCGGGTTCCGCACCCCGCACCGCCGGGTCCCTCCGCAGCGTCCGGTGCCGTGCCGCGCGGCGCCTCGTCTCGAGCAGGTCGGTGACCCTATGACGGTTCGGCTGTTGACGAACATCGGCAGGCTCTGGACGGGCACCGACGTCTGCAGCAACGCCGCCGTGCTGATCCACGACGACCGCATCGTCTGGGCCGGGCCCGCGTCGGACCTGCCGCAGAGCGTCCCGGGGATCATCGACGACATCGTCGACGTCGACCACGTCGAGAACCTCGGCGGCGGCCTGGTCACCCCCGGCCTCATCGACGCCCACTCGCATCCCGTCTACGCGGGCAACCGCTGGGCGGAGCTCGCCATGCGCACCAGCGGGTCGTCGCACTCGGCCATCGCGGCGGCCGGCGGCGGCGTCAACTCCACCGTCACCGTGACCCGCGGCACCGACCCCTGGACGCTGTGCAACGGCGTCCGGGAGCGGCTGCGCCAGTGGATCCTCGCCGGGACCACCACCGTCGAGGCCAAGACCGGCTACCACCTCACCCGCGACGGGGAGCTCGCCGACATCCGGATGCTGCGCTCGCTGGAGGGCGAGCCGTCCATGCCGCGCATCCACGCGACGTTCCTGGCCGCCCACATCCTCCCGCCGGAGTTCTTCGGCCGCCGCCGCGACTACATCGAGGCCGTCCGCCTGTGGGCCGGCGACGCCGCCGTCGCGGGCGCCGACTCGATCGACGTCTACTGCGACGAGGGCCACTTCACCGCCGAGGAGGCCCGCGCCCTGCTGCTCACCGGCAAGCGCGCCGGGCTGAAGGCGCGCATGCACGCCTGCGCCAACGAGCGCATCGGCGCCGCGCAGGTCGCCGCCGAGGTCGGCTGCGCGTCCGCCGACCTGCTCACCCAGGCCAACGACGACGACATCAAGGCCCTCGCGCACGCCGGCGTCACCGCCACCGTCTGCCCCGGCAGCGCCCTCAACAGCAGCCGCGCGCCGGCGCCCGTCCGGCAGATGCTCGACCGCGGCGTCACCGTCGCGCTCGGCACCGACCACAACCCCGGCCAGTGCGGCATCACCTCGATGCCCCTCGTCATCGGGCTCTCGGTCGCCATGTTCGGGCTCAGCGTCACCGAGGCGCTGCGCGCCGCCACCCTCGGCGGGGCCGCCGCCCTGCGCGTCGGCGACCGCGGCTCCCTGGCGCCGGGCATGCTCGCCGACATCGTGCTGTGGGACGCCGACCACGAGGGCGCGTTCGCCTGGGCGTTCGGCCTGCGCGCGCTGCGGGTCTGGCGCGGCGGCGTCCCCGTCCAGCCCTGACGCCTCTTCCGTGCCGGCGCCCGGCCGCCGGATTCGCCGCACTTCGCGGGCATTCACCGGTGGGCACCGGGGAGTAATGTCGCGTTCATGGGCAGCGCCGTCGCGATCGTCACGGACTCGACCGCCTACCTCCCGCCGGGGCTCGCCGAACGCCACGGGCTGACCGTCGTCCCCCTGCAGATCTCCCTGGGCGGCGCCATGCGGGACGAGGGCGACATCAGCGGCGCCGAGGCCGTCCGGGCGCTGCGGGACCGGCGCCCGGTCACCACGTCCCGCCCCTCGCCCGGACGGTTCGCCCAGGCCTACGCGGCCGCCGCGGAGGCCGGCGCGGAGGCGGTGGTGTCCGTGCACCTCTCGGCGGCCATGTCCGGGACGTCGGCGGCGGCCCGGCTCGCGGCCGAGAACGCGCCCGTCCCCGTCCGCGTGGTCGACAGCGGGACCATCGGCATGGGACTCGGGCTGGCCGCCCTGTCCGCGGCCGCCGCGGCGATGGCGGGCGGGGACGCCGACGCCGCCGCCGACGCGGCGCAGCGCCGCGCCGGAATGTCCCGGTCGCTCATCTACGTCGACACGCTGGAGCATCTGCGCCGCGGCGGCCGGATCGGCGCCGCCGGGGCACTGTTCGGCTCCGCCCTCATGGTCAAACCGCTGCTGGACATCGCGGGCGGGCGGATCATGCCGCTGGAGAAGGTGCGCACGGCCGCGCGGGCGCTCGCCCGGCTGGAGGAGCTCGCCGTCGAGCAGGCCGGCGCCCGCCGCGTCGACCTCGGCGTCCAGCACCTCGCCGCCGCGGGGCGCGCGGACGTCCTCGCCGCCCGGCTGCGCGAGCGCATCCCGCACGTCGAGGACGTCTACGTCGGCGAGGTCGGACCGGTCATCGGCGCCCACGTGGGCCCGGGCATGCTCGGCGTGGTGATCGCTCCGCACCTGTGACCTTGCCGTGAAAGCCCTGCTCAGGCAGGGCCGGGCGAGAGTTATCCACATTTCCCGGCGGGCCTGCCGGCGGGTGGGCGGCGCGCCTAGCGTCGGCCTCATGACCGCCAACGACCGCCTCCAGACCCTCGTCGACCGGCTGAGGCCGCCCTCCGCCCAGCCGCCGCCCGCGCAGTCGACGCCGGGGCAGTCGACGGCGGGGCAACCGCCCCTCGTTCAGCCGCCCTCCGCCCGGCTGCGGTCCGGGCCGGAGAAGGCGAACGTGCGCGTCCTGGCCGTCATCGCGGTGGTCGCCGCCCTGGTCGCGGCGGGGTATCTCTGGCTGGCCCGCCCCCGCCCGGATCCGGCGCCCGGTGGCGCGGACGCCGCCCCGGTCGAGGCGTCCGCCGACGCCCCGGCGCCGTCCGGGCCGTCCGGCCCGTCGCCCGCGGCCGTCCCCGCCGGCGCCGCGAGCCCGGCGGGCACCGTCGTCGTGCACGTCCTGGGCAAGGTCGGGCACCCCGGGGTGGTCACGCTCCCGTCCGGCTCCCGCGTGGCGGAGGCCATCAAGGCCGCGGGCGGGGTGCGTCCCGGCGCCCGCACCGGCACCCTCAACCTCGCCCGCAAGCTCGTGGACGGCGAGCAGATCCCGGTGGGCGTCCGGCTGCCCTCGCCCGCCCCCGGCGTGCCACCGCCGGCCGGCGAGGCGCCTCCCGCCGCCGGCGCCGCGTCCGCCCCCGGTACCCCCATCGACCTGAACACCGCCACCGCCGGCCAGCTCGACCAGCTCCCGGGGGTGGGCCCGGTCCTCGCCCAGCGCATCATCGACTACCGCACCCAGCACGGCGGCTTCCGCTCGGTCGACCAGCTCCAGGACGTCACCGGCATCGGGGCCCGCCGCCTCGCCGACCTGAAGCCGATGGTGCGGGTATGACCCACGACCTCCGCCTCGCCGCGCCGGCCCTCGCCGCCTGGATCACCGCGGCCCTGACGATCGGCGTACCCACCGCCCTCACCTGGACCGTCGCCGCCACCACGACCGCCACCGCCGTCTACCTCCTCACTAAGTCCCGCCGCCCCCGGAACACCGCACCTCCCGCCCCGGAGCCGCGGCGGGCCGACGAGCCCGTCGGCTCACCGATCGAGACCGGACCGGGGCCGGGCGGTCGCGAGCGGCGGATGCCTGCGGGTGGGGCGCGGGCGTCAGCGGGATCGATGCTCGCAGGTGAGCGACCGGCGACCGCTGTGCTGAGCGCGCTCCCGAACAGGGCCGGCGTGCTCGGGACCGCACGGATGCTCGACCGGCGCCTGCTGGGGATGGTGCTGGTCTGCGTGGCCGCGTCCGCGACCGCGGTCGCGTTCCGGGCGACCGCCGTAGGCACCGGGCCCGTCCGCGCGCTCGCCCGGACGGGCGGGACGGCGACGGCAGAAGTGGTCCTCACCGGCGATCCGCGGGCCGGGAAGGGCGGCGGGCCGCCGATGGTGATCGTCCGGGCGCGGGTGGAGGCGGTCGCGGGGGCCGAGGTGCGCGTGCCGGTGCTCCTGATCGCCCATGACCGGCGCTGGCTCGGGCTGCTGCCGAGCCAGCGGGTGCGGCTGCGCGGCCGGTTCGACGAGCCGCGCGGCGCCGAGCTGCTCGCCGCGGTGGTGATCGTGCGCGGCCCGCCGGCGGTGCTGGGCGGTCCGTCCACGGTCCAGCGGGCTGCGGAGAGGATCCGCGAGCGGCTGCGCGCGGCGACCGACCGGCTCCCGCCCGACCAGCGGGGCGTCCTGCCCGGCATGGTCGACGGCGACACGTCCCGGCTGGCCCCGGCCCTCGCCGACGACTTTCGCGCCGCGGGGCTGAGCCACCTCCTCGTCGTGTCCGGCGCCAACCTGGCGATCGTGATCGGCGCGGTCCTGTGGCTGTGCCGCGTCACCGGCCTCGGCCGCCGGCGCGCCCCGCCGGTCGCGGCCGTGGCGGTGGCCGCGTTCGTGGTGGTCGCCCGGCCGGACCCGAGCGTCCTGCGGGCCACGGTCATGGGACTGGTGGCGCTGCTCGCGCTGTTCACCGGACGTCCCCGGCAGGGCGTGCCCGCGCTGTGCGCCGCCGTGCTGCTGCTCGTCCTGATCGACCCGGAGCTGGCGCGCTCGTACGGCTTCGCCCTCTCGGTGCTCGCGACGGCGGGCCTGCTGGTCCTCGCGCCGCCCTGGCGGGAGCGCTTCGCGCGCCGCCTGCCCGGCCCGCTCGCGGACGCCCTCGCCGTCGCGGCGGCCGCCGAGGTGGCCGTGGCACCGGTCCTGGTGATGCTCTCGGGCGAGGTCGGGGTGGTGTCCCTGCCGGCGAACATACTGGCCGCCCCCGCCGTCGCGCCCGCGACGCTGCTGGGCGCCCTCGGCGCCGCCGTCGCGCCGGTGTCGCTGCCGGTCGCCCGCCTGGTGGTGTGGCCCGCGGGCCTCGCCGCCGGATGGATCATCCGGGTCGCCCGCACCGCCGCCGCGCTGCCCTACGCGACCGTACCGTGGACCGGCGGCGGGCTGGGCGCGGTCACCCTGCTGCTGGCGGGCGGCGTCGCCGTGCTGATCCTCCGCAGTCCCCGCCTGCGCCTGGTCGCGGTCGCCGCGACGGCGGGCGTGCTGGTCGCCGTCGTCGTCCTGCGGGTGACGGCCCCCGGCTGGCCGCCACCGGGCTGGCAGATGGTCGCCTGCGACGTCGGCCAGGGCGACGCGCTGGCGCTCGCCGCCGGGCCCGGCCGCGCCGTCGTCGTGGACGCCGGCCCCGACCCCGCCCCGGTCGACCGCTGCCTCTCCCGCCTCCGGGTGACGGACGTGCCGCTGCTGGTCCTCACCCATCCGCACGCCGACCACATCGGCGGGACGTCCGGCGTCCGGCACGGCCGCACCGTCCGCGAGGTCCTCAGGACACCCCTCACCGACGGTGCCGAGAACCGCTTCATCGCGGGCCTGCCGGCCCGTCCGGCACTCGCCGGCCGGCAATGGCGCGTCGGCGACCTCACCCTCGCGGTCCTCGCGCCGAGCACCGGCCCGGCCCTGTCACCGCAGGACGACGGCACCACGATCAACAACGCCAGCATCGTCCTCGTGGCCCGGCGCCCCGGCTTCAGCGCCCTGCTCGCCGGCGACGTCGAGACCGACGCACAGCGCGCCCTGGAAACGAGCGTCCCCCGCGTCCAGGTGCTCAAGGTCCCGCACCACGGATCCCGCACCCAGGACCCCCGCTTCCTGGCCGCCGCCCACGCGTCCATCTCCCTCGTGTCCGTCGGCCGGGACAACGACTACGGCCACCCGTCCCCGTCCACCCTCGCCCTCCTCGGCCGCCTCCACACCCAAGTCCACCGCACCGACCAGGACGGAGACATCGCCATCGTCCGCACCAGGGCGGGCCCCGCCGCCGTCCCCCGCCACTGATCCACCACCCGCCCGCCACTGAGCCATCCCCCCCGCCACTGATCCACCCCCCGGGCTACTGAATTCGGCGGCCGTGTCGTCAGGGGAGCGGGGGCGAGGTGGCGCGGGGAGGGGGCGGGGCGTGGCATGCTGCTGGGGTGTCGGTCGAGGCCATCATCCTGATCGTGGGAGACGAAGAGCTGCTCGTGGAGCGGGCGATCGGCGAGGTCGCGGCGTCCGTGCGGGCGGGGGACCCGGAGGCCGAGGTGATCGACCTCGCGCCCGGCGGGCTGGAGCCCGGCCGGATCTCGGAGCTGACGTCGCCGTCGCTCTTCGGCGGCGGGAAGGTGCTCGTGATCCGGTCCGCGCAGGACCTGGGCAAGGACCTGACCGCCGAGGTGCTCACCTACGCCCGCGACCCCGCCGAGGACGTGGTGCTCGTGGCCGTCCACCACGGCGGCGCCAAGGGCAAGGTGCTGGTCGACGGGCTGACGAAGCTGAAGGCGCGCAAGATCTCCTGCCCGAAGGTGACCAAGATGGGGGAGCGGGTCGACTTCGTCCGGGCGGAGATCCGCCGGGCGGGCGGGAAGATCTCGGTGGACGCGGCGCGCGGGCTGCTGGAGGCCGTGGGCAACGACCTGCGCGAGCTGGCCGCCGCGTGCAGCCAGCTCGTCTCCGACACCGGCGGGAAGGTCGACGACGCCGCCGTCGCCCGCTACTACCGCGGCCGCGCCGAGGTCAGCGGGTTCACGGTCGCGGACAAGGCGATCGAGGGGCAGCTGGCGGAGGCGCTGGAGCAGCTGCGGTGGGCGCTCGCCACGGGAGTGGCGCCGGTGCTGATCGTCAGTGCGCTGGCGCAGGGCGTCCGCGGCCTCGCCAAGGTCGGCGGCGCGCCGCGGGGAGCCCGCGGCGCCGCGCTCGCCAAGGACCTCGGGATGCCGCCGTGGAAGATCGAGCGCGTGCAGAGGCAGCTGCGCGGCTGGTCGGGCGACGGCGTGGCGCGTGCCCTGACCGCCGTGGCCGAGGCCGACGCGCAGGTCAAGGGCGGCGCCGCCGACCCCGCCTACGCGCTGGAGAAGACCGTCGCCGACATCGTCGCCGCCCGCGGCTGACCGCCGTCCCCCTCCCGGTCGGTGACCGTCCGGGGCGCCGGGTTGGTGTGACCGTCTGGGGCGTCGTGTTGGTGGTACTTGCGGTGCGGTGGGCTGGGTCGGCGGTCAGGAGGACTCGGCGGCGGCTTTGAGGCCGTTGGCCTCCATGGTGACGTAGCGGCGGGTCCGGGAGCCCAGGAGAAGGGCGATCAGCGGGGCCAGGGGGCCGGTCTGGTCGAGGGTGAGGCGGACGGTGGTGCCGCCGGACGGGCCGGGGCGGACCTCGTGGCCGCCGGTGGTGGTGACGCCGGGGGAGCGCGACCGCCAGGTGAAGTTCTCGTTCTCGGTGAACGCGGTGACCGTCCAGACGGCGGCGGGCATGCCGGGCTGGCGGACGCGGGCGCGCGAGCCTTCGGCGAGCGGGGTGTCGAGCAGTTCGACGGCGCTCATCGAGGCGGTCATGTCAGGCCAGCGTTCGACGTCCTTCAGCAGGTTCCAGACGGTCTCGGGGGCGGCGTCGATGTCGACGGTGACCTCGAAGTGCATGGTGGGCTCCCGGTGCTCAGCGCGGTGCGGATCCTGGTCAGCGGGCCGGCGACGAGCGGGTCGTCGCCGCGGCCCGGCAGGTGGACGGCGTAGTAGGGGACGGCCGGCAGGTCGATGATCTCGCGGAGGACGATCCCCGGGGGAGGAACGACGCAGCCGTTCACGACGGCGAGCCCGGCGCGCAGCGACACGAAGTGCAGCAGCAGCGGCCAGCCCTCGGCCTCGACGGCGGCCGTCCACGGGACCCCGGCGGCGCGCAGGGCGCGTTCCAGGGCGACGCGGTGCGGGCCGGACGGCGGCGGGACGACCAGGGACGCGCCGGCGAGGTCGGCGAGGGCCAACGAGCGGCGGCCGGCGAGCGGGTGGTCGTCCGGGACGGCGAGGGCCTGCGGGTACGCGGCCAGCGGGACGGCCTCGAGGTCGGACGGCAGGACGTCCAGGACGGCGACGCCGAGGTCGGCGCGGCCGGTGCGGACGGCGGTGAGGGTGCGGGCCCGGTCGCCGTTGACCAGCCGGACGCCGTGCCGGACGGCGTCGCCGAGCAGGTAGAGGTAGGCGCCCTCGCCGGCGGCGAGGACCGGGAGGCGGGACGGGGCGGTGCCGTCGAGGTCGGCGAGGAAGGCGGTCACCCGGGCGTCGAGGTCGCGGGCGAGGCGGGCGACGGCCTCGCCCGCCGGGGTCAGCGCGATGCGGCGGCCGTGCCGGGTGTAGAGGGGGCGGCCGAGGGTCTCGCCGAGCTTGCGGATCTTGACATGCAGGGCCGGCTGGGAGATGCGCAGGTCCTCGGCGGCGCGGGTGAAGTTGAGGCGGTCGGCGAACGCGGCGAAGGAGGCGAGCGCGTCGGTCGACAGACGGCTCAGTTCCATAGCGCAGAACTATAGACGGCCGAGTGATCGATAGTTCCGTTCTAGCCGCGACGAGGCCAGGGTCGAGGCATGGAACCTCGTCTCGGCATCGACTTCGGCCGCGTCATCCAGGGAGTCTCGGCCCGGGGGACCGACGACACGGCCTTCCTCGGCGGGTCCTTCGCGGCGGCGATGGCGTCCCCGGCGGCGGACGGCGTGTACGACGTCCTGCCGGGGCTCGTGGACGCGTTCGGCGGACGCGCGTGGATCATCTCCAAGTGCGGCGACCGGATCCGCGAGCGGACGCTGGCATGGCTCGACCACCATGACTTCTACGGCCGGACCGGGCTGCCCAAAGGGAACGTGCGGTTCTGCCGGAAGCGGCCGGAGAAGGCGCTGCACTGCGCGGAACTCGGGATCACCCACATGATCGACGACCGGCTGGACGTGCACCGGGCGATCCGCGAGGTCGTCCCGCACCGGTACCTGTTCGGGGCGCAGAAGGGCGACGTGCCGGACTGGGTGCGGCACGTCCCGTCGTGGGCGGACGCCCGGCTGATCAGCGAAGATATTCCGGCGGCACCGCGGCCGCGAGCCAGACGCCGTTCGCGCTGACGCGGAACTCGTGGCCGCCCGCGGCCATCCGCCCGGCCTCGACGACCAGGACGACGGGCGCCCCGCGGCGCGCGCCGACGCGCCGGGCCGTCTCGGGGTCGGCGGACAGGTGGACGGCGTGCCGGCCCATCGGCCGCAGCCCCTCGCGCCGGATCGACTCGACATGGCGCTCCGGCGTGCCGTGGTAAAGCAGGGCGGGCGGCGGGACCACCGGAAGGCCGAGGTCGACCTCGACGCTGTGGCCCTGGACGGCCCGGATCCGGTCGCCGTCGAGGGCGTAGCGCCGCTTGTCGTTGACGGCGACCACGTGTTCCAGCTCGGCGCGCGTGATCGGGAAGCCGTGCCGAGCGGCGGCGTCGAGCAGGTCGGGGACGCGGGCCCAGCCCCCGGCGTCGAGGGCGAGGCCGATGCGCTCGGGGCGGTGCCGCAGGTGCTTGGCGAGATACTTGGAGATCTTCACCGTGCGCCGCGCGTCCATGGGTCCGCGACCGCCTCCCCGCCGCCTTCGCCGAACTCGCCCGCCGCCGCTGAACTCGCCCGCCCGCGCGCACCGCCGGTTTCCGGGCATGCGTCAGGGCCGGTCGCGATGGACCGGCCCCGGGCGTGCGCGGTGAACCTCGGGTCGCGCCGTGCTTACTTGGCCTGCAGGGCCGCGGCCTGCTTGGCGATGGCCGACTTGCGGTTGGCCGCCTGGTTCTTGTGGATGACGCCCTTGCTGACGGCCTTGTCCAGCTTCCGGGCGGCGGTGCGCTGCGCGGCGACGGCCGTCTCGACCTCACCGGCCTCGGCGGCCTCGCGGAACTTGCGGATCGCGGTCTTCAGCTCGGACTTGACGGCCTTGTTGCGCAGCCGCGCCTTCTCGTTCTGCTTGTTCCGCTTGATCTGGGACTTGATGTTAGCCACGTCGTAGTGCCTCAGCCTTGGTTGCGATCATGGCCTGCCGTCTCGGCAGGCGCGAACAGGGATGTCTGACGGGGGGCGGACGGTGCCCCCGGGGCACGACGCTACGCCACACGCAGTCGCACAGCCTACCAACCGTGCTCGCGCACCGCGAACCGGCAGGTCGCGGGCGTGCGTCAGCCGCTCCGGAGGGCGTGCACTGAGCATCGCGCCCGGCATGGGACTATGGGACGTACAGAATCATTGTCCACCAGTGAGTTTGCGAACGGACCCCGGTGCCAGCGCCTGAGCCTGACAAGACCGATCCCGCGATCATCCGCAACTTCTGCATCATCGCGCACATCGACCATGGCAAGTCGACGCTCGCGGACCGCATGCTGCAGTTGACCGGCGTGGTCGAGGAGCGCCAGATGCGCGCCCAGTACCTCGACCGGATGGACATCGAGCGCGAGCGCGGCATCACGATCAAGAGTCAGGCCGTCCGGCTGCCCTGGAGCGCGGCCGGCACCGACTACGTGCTGAACCTGATCGACACGCCCGGCCACGTCGACTTCTCCTACGAGGTGTCGCGGTCGCTGGCGGCGTGCGAGGGCGCCGTGCTGCTGGTGGACGCGGCGCAGGGCATCGAGGCGCAGACGCTCGCCAACCTGTACCTGGCCCTGGAGGCCGACCTGCACCTGATCCCGGTGCTGAACAAGATCGACCTGCCCGCGGCGCAGCCGGAGAAGTACGCCGAGGAGCTGGCCGGGATCATCGGCTGCGACCCGTCCGAGGTGCTGCGGGTGTCGGGCAAGACCGGCGAGGGCGTGCGCGAGCTGCTCGACAAGATCGTCCAGGACGTGCCGGCGCCGGTCGGCGACCCGGACGGCCCGGCCCGCGCGCTGATCTTCGACTCGGTGTACGACACCTACCGCGGCGTGGTCTCCTACGTCCGGATCATGGACGGGCGGCTGTCGCGCCGCGAGAAGAGCCTGATGATGTCGACGGGGACCGCGCACGAGACCCTGGAGGTCGGCGTCATCTCCCCGGAGCCGAAGCCCGTGCAGGGGCTCGGCGTCGGCGAGGTCGGCTACCTGATCAGCGGGGTGAAGGACGTCCGGCAGGCGCGGGTCGGCGACACGGTGACGGTCGCGGGCCGTCCGGCGCCGGACGCGCTCGGCGGCTACCGGGACCCGAAGCCGATGGTGTTCTCCGGCCTGTACCCGGTGGACGGCGACGAGTATCCGGAACTGCGCGACGCCCTCGACAAGCTGCAGCTGAACGACGCGGCGCTGGTCTACGAGCCGGAGACGTCGGCGGCGCTCGGCTTCGGCTTCCGCTGCGGCTTCCTCGGCCTGCTGCACATGGAGATCGTGCGGGAGCGGCTGGAGCGCGAGTTCGGCCTGTCGCTGATCTCCACCGCGCCGAACGTGGTGTACCGGGTGGTGATGGAGGACGGCTCCGAGCACACCGTCACCAACCCCAGCGAGTTCCCCGAAGGCAAGATCGGCGAGGTGTACGAGCCGGTCGTGAGGGCGACGCTGCTGTCCCCGAGCGACCACATCGGCGCGATCATGGAGCTGTGCCAGGGGCGGCGCGGGGTGCTGCTCGGCATGGACTACCTGTCGGAGGACCGGGTCGAGATCCGCTACACGCTGCCCCTCGCCGAGATCATCTTCGACTTCTTCGACCAGCTGAAGTCGCGGACCCGCGGGTACGCCTCGCTGGACTACGAGCCGAGCGGTGAGCAGGAGTCCGACCTGGTGAAGGTCGACATCCTGCTGCAGGGCGAGTCGGTGGACGCCTTCAGCCAGATCGTGCACAAGGACAAGTCGCGCGAGTACGGGCTGATGATGACCGCGAAGCTCAAGGAGCTCATCCCGCGGCAGCAGTACGAGGTGCCCATCCAGGCCGCGATCGGCGCGCGCATCATCGCGCGCGAGAACATCCGCGCCATCCGCAAGGACGTCCTCGCCAAGTGCTACGGCGGCGACATCTCCCGCAAGCGCAAGCTGCTGGAGAAGCAGAAGGAGGGCAAGAAGCGGATGAAGACGATCGGCCGGGTGGACGTCCCGCAGGAGGCGTTCGTCGCCGCGCTGTCCACCGGCGGCGAGTCCGCCGACAAGGGCCGCAAGTAGCCCTCCGCCCGCCCGGCGGGCCGGGCGGGCGGGCCGCTATTTGATCAGAGGCCAGGCGACGACGGCGGGCACCGCGCGGAACTCGCCGCGGTTGGCCGCCCGCGCGGCGTACACCAGGAAGAACAGCACGACCGCGGTGAACAGCAGCGGCACCCAGATCAGGACCTCGACGGCGAGCGAGAGCAGGCCGCCGACGATCCAGACCGCGATCGCCGCGATGCCGATGTTGAGGCCCTGCGCGGCGTGCCGCCGGACGAACGGCGAGCGCGCCTTGCCGAGGTACACGATGCCGGGGGCGATGGCGCCGACGAGGAACTGGCCGAGGTAGGCCATCAGCGACCAGGTCCTGTCGTCGTCGCTGACGGGGCCGTAATGGCCCGGCAGCGGCGTCGTGCCGCGCCCCTGCGGCGCCTGCTGCCACGCCTGACCGGGTGGCTGCGGCTGCTGCCACGCCGCGCCCGGCTGGGGAGGCTGCTGCGGCTGCTGCCACGCCGATCCGGGCTGCTGCCAGGGGCTCTGCTGCTGGGACGGCGGCTGCTGCGGTTGCTGGGGCTGCTGCCATCCGGGCTGCGGGCCCGGGCCGGGCGGCGGGGGAGGCCCGTAGGCCATGGCGGGTGTCCTCTCCGGGGTCGCTGAGCGAGGTGTCGGCGAAGTGTACGACTCCTTCGACGCGCCCGGAGTTCGTCCGGTTTCCCGCCTTTCCTGTCCCCGCCGCCGGCGCGGGGCCGTCAGGGCCGCCAGAGGACTCCCGACGGGCTCTGCGGGGTGAGCGTCACGGAGCCCGTCCAGTCCAGGAACGACTTCTGCGGCAGGTACGAGGAGTCGAGGAAGAACCCCCGCTTGATCGCGGTGACGGTGGCGGGCGCGCCGTTGTCGCCGAGCCCGATGGGCCGCCGGATCGCCTCGACGCTCGCGATGTCGGACGCCGCCGTGCCCTCCGGCAGCTCGACCGTCGTCGCGACCGGCCCGTCCCGGTCGATCGACCACGTCGGCTGGTCGTGGTCGGACCGGTAGAGCCGCGACGGGTCGGACTTCAACCGCACGCCGAGCGCCACGCCCGGCACCGAGCCGGTCCCGGTGGCGGCGCCGGTCGTCTTGGCGAACTCGACGAACAGGTAGGTGCGCTGGTCGCCGACCGCCGTCGTCGCGGGGTCGGACGGGCTCTCGATCTTGCCCTCGCGGAGCATCTCCTGCGCCATGACCCGGTACGTCCACGGCTGCTGGTCCATGACGTACTCGCGGGTGCGGTCGTCCGGCCGCGTCGCCGTCACGTCCGGCGTGAAGCGCAGCGGCGCGTCCGGCGTGACGGCGTCGCACATGTTGTTGTTCACCGTGCACGTCTGCAGTAGCGGATGGTCGGCCTCGTACTTGCCGGTGAACTGCAGCGTCGCGTGCTCGGGCGCCTGGTAGACGCCGGTGCCGTCCACCCGGTTGCCCTTGGCGTCGACCTCGACGCGGTAGATCCACTCGATGTCGGTGGTGCGGCCCCAGCGGGCCATGAGCGCGGGCGTGTCCGTCCCGCCGTCCTCGTTGCTCCAGACGACCGAGTATTCGAGGATCTTGTGGCCGGGGGTCGCGGCGGGCTTGGTCTCGTGCCAGGCGATGAGGGGGGTGTCGGTGGTGGCGTTCTGGTACGCGTCGCCGGTCGCCGCCAGGGTCCGTCCGACCACGACGGGCGCGTAGCGCAGGACGAGCTGGTCGGCGGAAGGCATCCGGACGCTCGGACGCGCCAGCCGCACGCTGCGGGCGGCCGGCGCGCTTCCCTTGGCGAACCGGAGCGTGACCTTGTGCCTGCCTCGGTCGACGTGGCCGAGGGCGAGGCTGCGGGGCGTCGGGTCGGATGAGGGGACGACGAGGTCGGTGACGTGGCGGCCGTCCACCGCGATGGACACCACGGCGGACTCGGCGCCCTTCGTCGCCCACGAGACGCCGGGCGCGGACGCGGTGAAGCCGATCAGGGCCTCTCCGCCGCGCCCGGCGGAGAAGGCGAACGAGCGGGCGGGCCCGCCCCGGTGGACGTCGAGGGTCCGCGGGGCGGCGGCCTCGGCCGGGGCCGCGACGGCGGCGAGGGGAGCGGCGGCGAGGGCGGCGGTGGTCAGGGCGAGGGCTGTGTGACGTGCACGGCTTCTCATGATCGGCGAACCTAGGGCGGCCGGATTGCGCGCCGGTGACGGGCAGGTCCCCGGTGCGTGTCGGGATCGTTGCGGCGAACTCGGCCACCCCCCGCGGCCCGTCCCGGTCGCCGGACCGCGACGGGTCAGGCGGTGCTCCAGAGCGGGACCAGGGAGGCCGGCAGCTGCATCGACACGCCCGCGAACCGCTCGCGCCCCTCATGGCGCAGCGGGGACGGGCCCGCGGCGCGGTCGTCCGGCCCGTGGAGCGTGAGCCCCAGCGCGGGCAGCCGCACCGCCCGCCCCCGCCGCACGACCTCGCGTCCCAGCTCGGACAGCAGCGCGGTCACATCGCCGGCCGGCTCGTCCAGCAGGTCGATGCCGTCCAGCCGGAACCGCATCTCCGGGTTGCCGCTCCAGCCGGGCCGCCGCGTGCCGCAGATCTCCGCGACCCGCTCTTCGCCGGTCGCGGACCGCTCCGTCGACAGCGACAGCACCCCGCGCCCCACCCGGACGCTGCGGTGATCGGCCCATCCGCACAGGAACTGCGCCCTCGGCGGCGGCGTGCCGCACCGCTCGGCGACGGCGGCGAGGGTCGTCCAGGCGTCCGTCGCCGGCGTGCTGAACAGCAGGTGGGCGCCGGGGAGCAGGGCCCCGCGCCCCGGCTCCAGGTCGATCACGAACGGCGCGACGCGCCCCGGGAACCGCGCCGGGTCGGCCTCCCGCAGCGTGACCAGGCCCTCCCACTCGACCGGGTCGTCCACCGCGAACCAGGTGATCGCCGCCTCCGCGCCCAGGTCCGCGAAGGTGGCGTCGGTCAGCCGCTCGGCGATCGCGGCGCGTAGCCCCTCGGCCGTCTCGGCGAGCCGGCGCGGCCACCACGGCGGCTCGGGGTCGCGGCGACCGCCGGTCTGCCAGCGGGTGCCGGGGCCCTCGACCGCGGTGCGCCGCTCCGCGCCCTTGTCGTCCACGACGACGTAGTGCCATCCCTCGGGGCCGCCGCGCAGCAGTACCCGCGCGGGCACGCGCCCCCAGTCCACCGGCCCCTCGTTCCGCATTCGGACGACCCTATCCGGCCAGGAGGGGCGGCACGCGCCGGCGCGGCCCGTGCCGCCGCCGTCCCCGCGCCGGCGCCCGGCTCGACCAAGATCGTCCCGGCTGGGCGCGGAACGCGGCCGGCGGTTTCGCCGCGACACGGCCGGCGCTGCTCGATCCTCGCGCGGATGTCGGTACGGTCGGGGGCAGTGCGTCCCGGCGGGACGGCCCGGCGCCCCGGTCCGGCCGCCGTCGGAACGAGCGGCCACGACGGTACCGGAGGTTCGAGCGTGACCCACTCCGAGCAGGTCCTGCGCTCCCCGCAGGAGCGCGAGACCGTGAACGGCGCCGTGCGCGCGCTGCGGTCGGCCGCGCCCCAGGGCTGGGAGCGGCTCGGCTTCGAGTTCCGCGCCACCGTCGGCATCGACAGCGCGTCCTTCGAGGTCGAGGACGCCGACGGCGAGCGCCGCCAGGCCATGCCGCCGGGCCAGGCCGTCGGGAAGATGGACGAGCTGCGCCGCGTCATGTACCGGCGGGGCAAGGGCGCCTGGTTCACCGCCCGGCTGGAGATCGAGCGCTCCGGCCGGTTCAGCGCCGAGTTCGACTACGACGGCGAACCCGACTTCACCCCGCCGCTCACCCCGTCCGCCTACGCGCTGGACCTCGACCGCTTCCCCCGCACCGACGCGCACATCCCCGGCTGGCTCCGCCGCAAGCTCGACCAGGCCTGACCCGGACGGACCATCCGGCCGGGGGCGGCAGACTGTAGAGGTGCCCTCTACGCTGCCCGACGGAGCCCCCGTACCCGCCGACGGAGCGCTGCCCGGCAGCGCCCTGCACGGCCTGGGCACACGGCCGTTCGCGTTCTACGTCCACGTGCCGTTCTGCGTGACGCGCTGCGGATACTGCGACTTCAACACCTACACGGCCACCGAACTCGGTCCGGGCGCGAGCCGCGACTCCTACGCCGACACCGCCATCGCCGAGGTCCGCATGGCGCGCAAGGTGCTCGGCGACGCGGACCTCCCCGTCCAGACGGTCTTCGTAGGCGGCGGTACGCCCACCCTGCTCTCGCCGGACGACCTGGGGCGCGTCCTCGCGGCCATCGACACCGAGTTCGGTCTCGCGCCCGGCGCCGAGGTCACCACCGAGGCCAACCCCGAATCGGTGGACGAGGCGTACGTGGCGAGGTTGCGCGAGGTCGGGTTCACCCGCGTCTCGTACGGCATGCAGAGCGCGCGCGAGCACGTCCTCGCCGTCCTGGAGCGCACCCACACGCCCGGCCGCGTCCCGCAGGTCGTCGAATGGACGCGCAAGGCGGGCTTCGAGCACATCAACCTCGACCTCATCTACGGGACGCCCGGGGAGACCGACGACGACTGGCGCGCGTCCCTGGAGGCCGCCCTCGCATGCGACCCCGACCACGTGTCCGCCTACGCGCTCATAGTCGAAGAGGGCACCCGCCTGGCGGCGCAGGTCCGGCGCGGTGAACTCGCCGCCCCGGACGACGACGCCATGGCCGACCGCTACCTGATCGCCGACGAGCTCCTGAGTGCGCACGGCCTGCACTGGTACGAGATCTCGAACTGGGCCTCGTCCCCCGAGGCCGCCTGCCGCCACAACGTCCTGTACTGGACGGCCGCGGACTGGTGGGGCGTCGGCCCGGGCGCGCACAGCCACGTCGGCGGCACCCGCTGGTGGAACGTCAAGCACCCCGCCGCCTACGCCGCGCGCCTCGCCGAGGGCACCACCCCCGCGCACGCGCGCGAGATCCTCGGCGCCGACGACCGCCGCATCGAGCGGATCATGCTCGAACTCCGCCTCGCCGACGGCTGCCCCGCCGACCTGCTGGACGACGGCGCCGTCCGGCGCGCCATCGCCGACGGCCTCATCGACCCGGCGCCCTACGAGCGGGGCCGCGCCGTCCTCACCCGCCGCGGCCGCCTCCTGGCCGACGCCGTGACCCGCGACCTGACCTGACCTGATCAGGACTGCGCCGGCGCCGTCACGAAGTCGATGAGCTCCTCCACGCGGCCGAGGAGGGCGGGTTCGAGGTCGGTGTAGGCGCCGACGGAGCCGAGGATGCGCTTCCAGGCCGCGCCCGTCTCGCAGTCCCAGCCGAGAGCCTCGACGACGCCCTCCTTCCACGGGACGCCGCGGGGGACGCGGGGCCAGGCGGGGATGCCGACGGCCGCGGGCTTGACGGCCTCCCAGATGTCGATGAACGGGTGGCCGGTCACCAGGACGTGCGGGGACGACACCCGGGCGGCGATCCGGCTCTCCTTGGACCCCGCCACGAGATGGTCGACCAGGACGCCGAGGCGGCGGCCCTCCTCGGGGCCGAACTCCTCGACGATGGCGGGCAGGTCGTCCACGCCCTCCAGGTACTCGACCACGACGCCCTCGACGCGCAGGTCGTGCCCCCAGATCTTCTCGACCAGCTCGGCGTCGTGGACGCCCTCCACGTAGATCCGGCTCTCCTTGGCGACCTGCGCGCGCAGCCCCTGGACCGCGATGGACCCGGACGCCGAGCGGGCCGGGGCGGCCGGCCCCGCGGCCGGCCGGACGAGGGTGACCGGCTTGCCGTCGATCAGGAACCCGGCCTTGGTCAGCGGGAACACCCGGCGCTTGCCGAACCGGTCCTCCAGCGTGACGCCGAACTTGTCGCAGCCGACCACGGCGCCGCAGAAGCCGCTGTCCGGGTCCTCGGCGACCAGCCCCGGCTCCGCCGGGATCTCGGGAATCCGCCCCTTGCGAGGCCTGCGCCAGTCCCCGCCGAGCACGTCGTTTCCGTACTTCTCGCTCCGCACGGCTCCGCACCCTAACGGGAAGGATAAGATCACGCAGCCGCGCGCCCTCGCGAGGGCGTCCGCGGACCCCCGGAACGTCCCCGCCGGGCCGTACACTTGGCACTCGGGAGTACGGAGTGCCAGCAACGCCCAGTCGGCGGTATATCTGGACGTGAGGACCTGTGGAAGGTGCAGAAGGAGGTGACCGGGTGCTTGACGACCGGAAGCTCGCGGTGCTGCGCGCCATAGTCGAGGACTACGTTTCGACGAACGAACCGGTGGGCTCCAAGGCCCTCGTGGACCGGCACAACCTCGGCGTGTCCTCGGCCACCATCCGCAACGACATGGCCGTGCTGGAGGAGCAGGGGTACATCGCCCAGCCGCACACCAGCGCGGGACGCGTCCCCACCGACAAGGGATACCGGCTGTTCGTCGACCGGCTGTCCACGATCAAGCCGCTGTCGATCGCGGAGCGCCGCGCGATCGAGACGTTCCTGTCCGGCGCCTACGACCTCGACGACGTCGTCGGCCGCACCGTCCGGCTGCTGGCGCAGCTGACGCGGCAGGTCGCGGTCGTGCAGTACCCGTCGCTGACCCGCTCGTCGGTGCGGCACGTGGAGCTGGTCCCGGTCGCCGAGGGCCGGCTGCTGCTCGTGCTGATCACCAACACCGGCCGGGTGGAGCAGCGCGTCATCGAGACGGGGGCGATCTCCGAGGAATCGGTGGGGCACCTGCGGGCGTTGCTCAATACGTGCCTGGACGGGCTGGGCTTCGGCGAGGTGCCCTCGGCCGTCGCGGACCTGCCGGACAAGGTGGGCCCGGACGAGCGGCCGGTCGCCGCCGCGGTCCTGTCGGTCCTGCTGGAGACGCTCGTCGAGAACCACGAGGAGAAGATCGTCTTCGCCGGGGCGGCGAACCTGGCCGCGGTCGACTTCTCGCAGAGCCTGCGGGAGGTGCTGGTGGCGCTGGAGGAACAGGTCGTGCTCATGCGGCTGCTCGGCGAGACCGGCGACTCCTCTACTCTTACGGTGCGGATCGGCACCGAGAACCCCGACGAGGGGCTCCGATCGACCTCGGTCGTCGCGGCCGACTACGGCGTCGGCGACCTCACCTTGGCCCGGCTCGGCGTACTCGGGCCGACACGCATGGATTACCCCGGCACGATGGGAGCGGTACGGGCAGTGGCACGCTACGTGGGACAGATCCTGGCGGGGTCGTAAGTGGCCAACGACTACTACGCGACCCTCGGCGTCCGCCGGGACGCCAGCGCCGACGAGGTCAAGAAGGCGTACCGGCGGCTCGCCCGCGAGCTGCACCCGGACGTCAACCCCGACCCGGAGACGCAGGAGAAGTTCAAAGAGATCACCCAGGCCTACGAGGTGCTCTCCGACCCCAAGAAGCGCGAGATGTACGACCTCGGCGCGGACCCGTTCGCGCCGGGCGGCGCGGGCGCGGGGGCCGGCGGCTTCGGCGGCGCCGGGTTCCCGTTCAGCGACATCATGGACGCCTTCTTCGGCACCTCGGCGTCCCGCGGCCCCCGGTCCCGGGCGCGCCGCGGCCGCAACGCGACGCTGCGCGTCGAGCTGGACCTGGCGGAGACCGCGTTCGGCACGACCCGCGAGCTGTCCATCGACACCGCGGTCGCCTGCGCCACCTGCGAGGGGTCGGGCTGCGCTCCCGGCACGCACCCGGAGACCTGCGACACCTGCCACGGCCGCGGCGAGGTCCAGCAGGTGCAGCGCTCCTTCCTCGGCCAGGTCATGACGGCCCGGCCGTGCCCCGCGTGCGGCGGGTTCGGCTCGGTGATCCGGCACCCGTGCACCGAGTGCTCCGGCGACGGCCGGGTCCGCACCCGGCGCACCGTCAAGGTCAAGATCCCGGCGGGCGTGGAGAACGGCATCCACATCCAGCTGGCCGGCGAGGGCGAGGTCGGCCCGGGCGGCGGCCCGCCCGGCGACCTGTTCCTGGAGATCGCCGAGAAGCCGCACCCGATCTTCGAGCGGGAGGGCGACGACCTGCACTGCACGGTCGAGATCCCGATGACCGCCGCCGCGCTCGGCACCAGCGTCACGGTCGAGACCCTGGACGCCGCCGAGGAGATCGACATCAAGCCCGGCACCCAGTCCGGCCAGGTCATCACGCTCTACAACCGGGGCGTGCGGCACCTCAACGAGAGCGGCCGCGGCGACCTGATGATCCACGTGAACGTGGAGACGCCGCACCGGCTCGACGAGGAGCAGGAGGAACTGCTGCGCCGGCTCGCCGCGCTGCGCGGCGAGGAGCGCCCGCCCGGCAAGTTCGCGCCGGGGCAGCGCGGCATGTTCTCGCGTCTGCGGGACGTTTTCAACCAGCACTGAAGAGCCACCGCGACGGCCTACCGCGAGGGCCGCGACGGCGTGCCGCCGGCCCCCGGCGGGCGCGCGGGCGGCGGCCCGGGGGGAGTGGGATGAGTCCGCCGGTGTTCCTCGCCGACCCGGGCCGGCTGCGCGCCGACCGGGTCGTGCTGGACGGCCCCGAGGGCCGGCACGCCGCCGCCGTGCGCCGGCTGCGGCCGGGCGAGCGCGTCGACCTGACCGACGGGGCCGGGCTGCTCGCCGAGTGCGTCGTCGCCGCCGCCGACCGCGCGTCCCTCACCCTGGACGTGCTGGCCCGCCGCGTCGAGCCGGCGCCCGCGCCGCGGCTCGTGGTCGTCCAGGCGCTGCCGAAGGGCGACCGGGGCGAGCTGGCGGTGGAGACCATGACCGAGGCCGGCGTCGACGAGATCGTCCCGTGGGCGGCGGCCCGGTGCGTCACCCGGTGGCGCCCGGAACGGCGGGAAAAGGCGCTCGGACGGTGGCGTGTGACCGCCCGCGAGGCCGCCAAGCAGGCCCGCCGCAGCCGGCTGCCGGAGGTGCCGGACCTCGCGTCCACCGCCGGCGTCGCCGACCTGATCGCCGCCGCGCCGCTCGCGCTCGTCCTGCACGAGGACGCCGAGGAGCGGCTGAGCGCCGTGCGGCCCCCCGCGGACGGCGACATCGTCCTGGTGGTCGGCCCGGAGGGCGGGATCGCCGAGGAGGAGCTCGATCGTTTCGCCGCCGCGGGCGGACGTCCCGTCCGGCTCGGCCCGACCGTCCTGCGCACCTCGACCGCCGGGGTCGCCGCCGCGTCCGTGCTGATGGCCGCCGCCGGCCGCTGGTGACCCGCGGCCGGCCTACCCACTGACCGCCCGGGCCGGACGGTCGGGCGCGCCCGGGCCGGACGGTCGGGCGGTCAGGGCGCGGAGGCGCCGGAACCCTCGTCGGCGGTGGTGGCCGGGGCGGTGCTGGCGGGCGGCGTCGGCTGCTCGGTCGGCTGCTCCGGCGTGGACGGCGGAGGCGTCGTCGGCGTCTGCGTCGGCGTCGGGCTCGTGGTCGGGCTGCCGCTCGGGCACGGCGACGCGGACGCCTTCGCGCCCTGTTTCGAGGAGCCGGACGACGGGGACGCCGTCGCGCCGGTGACCGCCGGCCCGGAGCCGCACGGCGTGGGCCCGGACGAGGTCGACGGGGACGACGACGCCGACGGGCTCGGCGACCCGGACGCGTCCGGCTGCGACGGCTTGGCGGAGCCGGGCACGATCGGGTTGCCCCGGGAGTCGAGGCGGTCGCCGGCGTGGGCGTCGCGGTCGTCGCCCGACGGCCCGTTGCTGCCGACCGAGTGCTGGATCAGGTCGATCGTGTGCGGCGCGGTCACGCCGAGGCCGGCTATCGCCACGGCGGCGGCCACGGCGAGCGCGGGCCGCGCCCAGGTCACGGCGAACCGGTCCAGCCCGTACCAGGCCGTGCCGAACCGCTCCATGCCGAACCAGCGCCGGCGGCGCGGGTCGGCGACGCGGGCCCGGATGCGCTCCAGGCCGTCGTCGGCGGGGGTGACCGAGTCCGCCTCCGCGTGCAGGGCGCGGCGGAGGATCTCGCCGTGCTCGTCGTGGGGGTCGGTGGTCATGAGAACTGCTCCAGGACGTTGCGTAGCGCGGTCATGCCGCGCGCCGTATGACTCTTCACGGCGCCTCGGGAGATCCCCATGGCGTTGGCGATCTCCGCTTCGGACAGATCGGCGTAGTAGCGCAGGACGAGCGCCTCCCGCTGGCGGGCGGGGAGCCGGGAGAGCGCGTCGATCACCGCCGAGCGCTCCAGCTCGCCGATCGCCCCGGCCTCCGCGCTCGGCGCGTCCGGCAGCCCCTTCGGGGCGTACTTCTCGACGACGGCGCGGTGCCGCAGCACCGATCGCGACCGGTTGACCACGGACTGGCGCAGGTACGACAGGGCCTTGTCGGGGTCGCGCAGGCGGCGCCAGCCGCCGTGCATCGCCACGAACGCGTCCTGGACGACCTCTTCGGCCGTCCCGGAGTCGCGCACGAGCATGGCGGCGAGACGCACGAGCGAGCGGTAGTTGGCGCTGTAGAGCGCGGTCACCGCCTGATCGGCGTCCCAGGCGACGGCCACGGCCCCCGCCGTTCCCCTGGCCACGAGGGTCTCGGTCACGTCAGTGGGACGCGCACCCTCGCCGTTGGGTTTACGAAAGGGCATGTTCTTGAGGACCTCGGTCACCTATCCGCCGCCTTCACCGTGCCCCGGCCGCCCATTCGGACGCCCCTCCGGGCCGGCATCGAATCGGGTTTCCCCCACCCGCGCGAGCGCGCGGCAACGCCCTCGGACCGGGGGGTACGCCCTGAGTTGACAACCTTAACCAGTGGCCGGTCGGAATCGGCTCGACAACCGGAGATCGACGCCGAAACCTTAGCGATCTTGGGGCGTCGCGGGCCATCCCCGCGACGGTCTCGATAGGATCTCGGACGCGGCCGGGGCCGCGCGGAGAGGGGAAAGATGACCGACTGCCTGTTCTGCAAGATCGTTTCCGGGGACGTGCCCGCCAAGGTCGTCCGGGACTCCGCGCGCGTGCTGGCGTTCCGCGACATCAACCCGCAGGCGCCCACGCACGTGCTGGTCATCCCCAAGGACCACCACCCGACGGCCGCCGAGCTGGCCGCCGCCGACCCCGCGCTGCTGGCCGAGGTGCTGGGCGAGGCGCACCGGGTCGCGGTGGACGAGGGGATCGACGGCACCGGCTACCGGATCGTCTTCAACACCGGTGCCCAGGCCGGCCAGACCGTGTTCCACGTGCACGCGCACGTGCTCGGCGGGCGTGGCCTGAACTGGCCGCCCGGCTGACCGCCCGGGGCCGGCCGCCGGCCGTCCCGCGGCCGCCGGGGCGCCGCGCGCCCGGCGGGCGCGCCCGAAAAGCGGCGGCGTTCCGTCGGGGGCTCCCAGTACCATGGAAACGCAACCCTGGACACCCGGAGCGAACAGAAGGCAGGTCGGAGAGGCCGCAAGGCCCGGCTGATGGTCGAATCAACTCACACGAGGTCAACTCGTACCGGGCGCGACGACCGCGCGGGCGCGCCCTCCCAGATCAAGATCGTGGTGCCGGACGACCATTCGATGGTGAGCCTGCTGGGCTCCCGGGACGAGCTGCTGCACGCGGTCGAGGACGCGTTCGGCAGCGGCGTCGACGTGCACGTCCGCGGCAACGAGATCACCGTGACCGGCCCGCGGGAGCAGACCGACCTGGCGTCCCGGCTGTTCACCGAGATGCTGGAGCTGGTCAAGAACGGCGCGCAGCTCACCCCCGACGCGGTCGGGCGCAGCCTGGCGATGCTGCGCGGCGAGAGCGGCGAGCGCCCGGCGGAGGTCCTCACCCTGGACGTGCTGTCCAGCCGGGGCCGCACCATCCGCCCGAAGACGCTGAACCAGCGCCGCTACGTCGACGCGATCGACAAGCACACGATCGTGTTCGGCATCGGGCCGGCGGGCACCGGCAAGACCTACCTGGCGATGGCCAAGGCGGTCCGCGCGCTGCAGGACAAGAAGGTCAACCGGATCATCCTGACGCGCCCGGCGGTCGAGGCGGGCGAGCGGCTCGGCTTCCTGCCCGGCACGCTCTACGAGAAGATCGACCCGTACCTGCGGCCGCTGTACGACGCGCTGCACGACATGGTCGACCCCGACTCGATCCCGCGCCTGATGGCCGCCGGCACCATCGAGGTCGCCCCCCTCGCATACATGCGCGGCCGCACCCTTAATGACTCGTTCATCATCCTGGACGAGGCGCAGAACACCTCGCCCGAGCAGATGAAGATGTTCCTCACCCGGCTCGGGTTCGGGTCGAAGGTCGTGGTGACCGGCGACGTCACGCAGGTCGACCTGCCGAACGGGCAGCTGAGCGGGCTGCGCGTCGTCCAGGACATCCTCGACGGCGTCGAGGACATCCACTTCTCCCGGCTGAACAGCCACGACGTCGTCCGGCACAAGCTGGTGACCGACATCGTCGACGCCTACAACCGCTACGACGAGGCGCGGGTGCCGGAGCTGAAGCAGGGCGCCGGCGGCCGCGGCGCGCCGCGCAAGCGGGGGCGGCAGTGAGCATCGAGGTGCTGAACGAGTCGGGCGTCCCGGTCGACGAGAAGAAGATCGCCGACCTCGCCCGGCACGTCCTGGACGGGATGCGCGTGCACCCCCTCGCGGAGCTGTCGATCGTGCTGGTCGACGAGGACGCGATGACCGAGCTGCACGAGAAGTGGATGGACGAGCCCGGCCCGACGGACGTGCTGTCGTTCCCGATGGACGAGCTGCGCCCCGGCCACATGTCCGGCGGCGCCGACGAGGACGGCGAGACCGACCCGGGCCTGCTCGGCGACGTCGTGCTGTGCCCGCCGGTCGCCGCGCGGCAGGCCAAGGAGGCCGGGCACGGCACCGCGGACGAGCTGGAGCTGCTGACCGCGCACGGCATCCTGCACCTGCTCGGCTACGACCACGCGGAGCCGGAGGAGCACAAGGAGATGTTCGGCCTGCAGGCCGGCCTGCTCGCCTCCTGGCGGGGGGAACGCGGCCGCTGATGAGCACCGCGCAGGGGTGGCTGTCCGCCCTGGCGGTGGGCCTGGTCCTGATGGCGGGCCTGCTGGCCGGCGCCGAGACCGCGCTCGCCCGGGTCTCCCGGGTCACCGTCGAGGAACTCGTCCGGGAGAACCGGCGCGGCGCCGGCAAGCTCGCCGAGGTCGTCGCCGACCCGGCCCGCTACGTCAACATGGTCCTGCTGCTGCGGATCGGCTGCGAGCTGGTCGCCACGGTGATCGTCGCGGACCTGTGCATCTCCTGGCTGGACGAGACGTGGCGCGCCTACGTGGTCGCCGCCGCGATCATGATCGTGGTCAGCTACGTCGTGATCGGGGTGGGGCCGCGCACGCTCGGCATCCAGCACGCCGGCCGGATCGCGCTGGCCGGCGCCGCGGTGATCCATCCGGTCACGCGGGTGCTGGGGCCGCTGCCGCGGCTGCTGATCGCGCTCGGCAACGCCCTGACCCCCGGCCGCGGGTTCCGGGAGGGGCCGTTCGCGTCCGAGGCGGAGCTGCGCGACCTGGTCGACCTCGCCGAGCAGCGCAGCCTGATCGAGCCGGACGAGCGGCAGATGATCCACTCGGTGTTCGAGCTGGGCGACACCCTCGTCCGCGAGGTGATGGTGCCGCGCACCGACATCGTGTTCGTCGAGCGCGGCAAGACGCTGCGGCAGGCGATGTCGCTGGCGCTGCGCAGCGGCTTCTCCCGCATCCCCGTCGTCGGCGAGAACGAGGACGACGTCGTCGGCATCGCCTACCTCAAGGACATCGTCCGCCGCAGCCAGGAGGACCCCGGCCGGGAGACCGCCGAGACCGTCGGCTCGGTCATGCGGGACGCGACCTACGTCCCCGACAGCAAGCCGATCGACGAGCTGCTGCGCGAGATGCAGGCCCGCCGGATCCACCTCGCGGTGGTGATCGACGAGTACGGCGGCACCGCCGGCCTCGTCACCATCGAGGACATCCTGGAGGAGATCGTCGGCGAGATCACCGACGAGTACGACGTGGAGATCCCGCCGGTGACCTGGCTCGACGACGGCGCCGCCCGGGTCACCGCCCGGCTCCCCGTGGAGGACCTCGCCGAGCTGTTCGACGTCGAACTGGACGCTGAGGAGGTCGAGACGGTCGGCGGCCTGCTCGCCCACGCCCTCGGCCGCGTCCCGATCGAGGGCTCCACCGCCGAGGTCGGCCCCGCCGACGGCGAGGGTCCCGCCCTGTCCCTGAAGGCCGAGACCATCGCCGGCCGCCGCAACCGCATCGGCACCGTCCTCGTCCGCAAGCTGGGTTAGCCCAGGGGGCTGTGTTTTCCCAGGGGGGCGACCCCCTGGAACCCCCGTCGCGGCCGACAGGCCCGCTGCGCTCGCTGCACTCGCTGCACTCGCTCCGCGTGCCTGCCCGTGCTTGTGGCTGAGCTTGAGCCTGCCGGGATTTGGACCCGGAACCCCTGCGCGTGCTGGGCCGCCACGACTCCTCTTGGAGGGCCTCGCCCTCAGCGGCAACGGCCGCGTCGTCGCCTCGCTCGACCGCAAGGGCGTCGTCCGCGGGTGGGAACTGGACTGGGCCGGGGCGGGCGTTCAGAGGGTGGTGCGGAGGTCGCCGTTGGGGGCGGCCACCAGGACGGGGGCCTTCGGGCCGAGGTCGCGGACGGCGGCGACGTCGGCGGGGTCGGCGGTGCCGGCGGCGGTGACGACGGCGGCGGCCTCGAGGTCCTCGGCGCCGCTGGAGACGGCCATCGCGACGGCGACCTTGAGGGCCGACAGCTTCAGCGACGGCAAGTCCACGCTGGTGGCGGCGTAGGTGCGGCCCGTCTCGTCGCGGACGGCGGCGCCCTCGGCGGCGCCCGTGCGCGCCCGGGACGACCGGGCCAGGGTGATGATCTTCGCGTCCTCGGCGTTCAGCTCGCTCACGGTCACAGCGTACGGCGTGCGCGGGGGCCGCAAGTCACCGGCAAGCGGGCGGCAAGCGGCGCCGAGCAGTGTGTGCGGGGTCGGATCGTCTCGTTGTTGGGAGAGGCCATGTCCCGCCTGCTCTACCGCCTCGGCAAGGCCGCGGCCCTGCGGCCGTGGCGGTTCGTCGTCGTGTGGCTGGTGCTCGTCGGCGCGCTGGCCGGCCTGGCGGGGGTCGCCGGGGGCGCGCTGCACGACGACTACACGCAGTCCGGAAGCGGCTCGCAGAAGGCGAGGGACCTGCTGGAGGAGCGGTTCCCCGCGCTGTCGGGCGCGGACGCGCGGGTCGTGGTGCACGCGGAGTCCGGCCGGGTCGACGCGGGCGCGCTGGCCGCCGCGGGGGCGCGGCTGCGCACGCTCCCGCACGTCAGCGCGGTGGACCCGGCGCAGCCGAGCCCGGACGGGCGGACCGCGCTGCTCACCGTCCGGTACTCGGTGCAGGTCACCGAGCTGGCGCCGAAGGAGACCGTGGACCGGCTGAAGTCGGCGACGCGGAACCTGGACGAGGCCGGCTACCGGGTCGAGTTCGGCGGCCAGGTGCCGGAGAACGTGACCGCGCCCGGCGGCGTCGCCGAGGGGGTCGGGATCGTGTCCGCGCTGGTGGTCCTGTTCCTGGCGTTCGGGTCGGTGGTGGCGGCCGGGCTGCCGCTCGCGGTGGCGCTGGCCGGGCTCGGGGCCGGCGTGTCGGGGGTCACGCTGCTCGCCGCGTTCACCGACGTGTCGACGACCGCGCCCACGCTCGCGGTCATGGTGGGGCTGGGCGTCGGCATCGACTACGCGCTGTTCATCCTCACCCGGCACCGGGAGGGGCTGGCCGAGGGCCTGGACGTGCCCGAGTCGGCGGGACGCGCGATCGCGACCGCCGGGCAGTCGGTGATCTTCGCCGGGTTCACGGTGCTGCTGGCGCTGTGCGGGCTGGTGCTGTCCCGGAACCCGGTCTACATGACGATGGGGTTCGCGACCGGGCTCGTCGTGGCGGCGACGGTGGCGAGCGCCGTCACGCTGCTGCCCGCGGTGCTGGGCCTGGCCGGACGGCGGGTGCTGCGACGCCGCGACCGGGCCCCGGGCGCGACGGTCCACGCGGACTCGCCGCGGGTGCGGCGCTGGGCGGAGCACGTCGGGCGCCGCCCGTGGCCGTGGCTGCTCGCCGGGCTGGTCCTGATGATCACGCTGGCGGCGCCCGCGCTCGGGATGCGCACGTGGCCGAGCGACGCCAGCAGCGAACCGGAGTCCAACACCGTCCGGCGGGCGTACGACCTGGTCGCCGAGGGATTCGGCCCCGGCGCCAACGGCCCGCTGATCGTCGCCGTCGACCTGCGGAAGGCCGACGCGAGCACGCTGCCCGCGCTCCGCGACCGGCTCGCCCGCACCGGCGGGGTGGTGAGCGTGGCGCAGCCGCTGGTGTCCCCGGGCCGTGACGCCGCCGTCCTCGTCGTCACGCCCCGGTACGGGCCGCAGGACGGGCGGGCGCCCGCCGTCGTCGACCGGATCCGCGCGCGCGAACTGCCGCCCGGCGCGGAGGTCACCGGGCTCACCGCCGCGTACGTGGACCTGTCGCGCTCGCTGTCGGACCGGCTCTGGCCGATGATCGGGGCGGTCGTCGCCACCTCGTTCGTGATGCTGATGATCGTCTTCCGGTCGCTGGTCGCGCCGCTGAAGGCCGCCGCGATGAACCTGTTGTCGATCGGCGCCGCCTACGGCGTGCTGACGGCGGTGTTCCAGTGGGGCTGGGGAGCGGGCGTGCTCGGGCTCCCGCACGGCGTGCCGGTGTCGTCGCTGATCCTGCTGCCGATGTTCGCGGTCCTGTTCGGGGTGTCGATGGACTACGAGGTGTTCCTGCTGTCGCGGGTCCGCGAGGAGTGGCTGCGGCACGGCGACGCGCGGGGCTCGGTGTCGTCCGGGCTGGCCGCCACGGGCCGGGTGATCAGCAGCGCCGCGCTGATCATGGTCGCGGTCTTCCTCGGCTTCGCCGCCGACCCCGGCCTGGTCATCAAGCAGATGGGGGTGGGGCTCGCGGTCGCCGTGGCGCTGGACGCGACGGTCGTCCGGCTGGTCCTGGTGCCCGCCGCGATGGCGCTGCTCGGACGGGCGAACTGGTGGCTGCCGAAGCCGCTCGCCCGCGTCCTGCCGGCCATCGACCTGCACGGCGCCGCCGCCCCGGCCGCGGCGGCCGAACGGGAACCGGAGACCAGCCGCGCATGAGGGGGGAGTGACCGCGAAGGTCCGGCATGTCCCGGTTACGCTGATCGGGACATGTCGCCCGTCGTACGCGTTCTCGGGGCCTTCGGCGCCGAGGTGGCCGGTTCCGCCGCCGACCTCGGCGGTCCCCGGCAGCGCTCGGTGCTCGCCCGCCTCGTCGCCGCGCGGGGCGCGATGGTGCCCGCCGACCGGCTCGTCGACGACCTGTGGGCCGGGACGGCCCCGCCGCGCGCCGCCGCCGGCCTCCAGTCGTTCGTGTCCCACCTGCGGCGCGCGCTGGAACCGGACCGTCCGCCCCGCACGCCCGCGCGGGTCCTCGTCACCGAGCCGCCGGGGTACGCGCTGCGGCTGCCGGACGGGAGCGTCGACGCCTGGCGCTTCGACGCGCTGGTCGACGAGGCCGCCGCCCTGCGGCCGGGCGACCCGGCGGAGGCCCGCCGCCGCGCGGACGCGGCGCTCGCCGAATGGCGCGGACCCGCCTACGCCGAGTTCGCCGGCCTGCCGTGGGCCGCGGCCGAGGCCGCCCGGCTGGACGAGCGGCGCCGCCTCGCCGTCGAGCGCCGCGCCGAGGCGATGCTCGCGCTCGGGGCCGCCGCCGAGGCCGTCCCCGACCTGGAGGCGCACGCCGCCGCCAACCCGCTGCGCGAGGAGGCGTGGCGGCTGCTGGCCCTCGCCCTCTACCGGGCGAGCCGGCAGGGCGACGCGCTGGCCGCGCTGCGCCGCGCCCGCGCGACCCTGACCGAGGAGCTCGGCGTCGACCCCGGCCCGGCGCTGCGCGACCTCGAAGCGGGCATCCTCGCCCACGCCCCGGACCTGGCCGGCGGCGCGGAGCGGCCCGCCCGGGCCGCCGTGCGCCCATCGCCTCCGGAACCGCCCGGCGCCGTGTTCGTCGGGCGGGCGCGGGAACTGGCCCGGCTGGACGAGGCGGCCCGCGCGGCGGAGGCCGGGCGCGGCGGCACCGTCCTCGTCAGCGGCGACGCCGGGATGGGCAAGACCGCCCTCACCGAGCGGTTCGCCCGCCGTCTCGCCGGACGGGGCTGGACGTCCGCGTGGGGGCGCGCGCCGGAGACCGGCGGCGCGCCCGCCGCCTGGCCGTGGGCCGAACTGCTGAGCGACCTCGCCGCCACCGCCCCGCCCGCCCCCGGCCTGGCCGCACGCCTCGCCCCCCTGCTGGACGACACCGCCACCGGACGCGGCGACACCGATGCCAGCGCCGGCCGGTTCCGCCTGCACCTCGCCGCCGGCGACTACCTCGCCGGCCTCGCGGAGGACGCGCCGCTCCTGCTCGTCCTCGAGGACCTGCACTGGGCGGACGAGGAGACGCTCGCGCTGCTCACCCGGCTCGCCGGACGGCTCCGCGACCGGCGCGTCCTGCTCGCCGCGACGTTCCGGCACACCGAGGTCCCCGACCCGCTCGCCGCGGCGCTCGCGGTGCTGGCGCGGCAGGAGCCGGCCAGGATCGAGCTGCCCGGCCTGTCGGCCGCCGAGGTCGCCGCGCTGGTCCGCGGCGTCTGCGACACCCGGCTCGGCGACGCGGAGCTGTCCGCCATCGCCGAGCGGACCGGCGGGAACCCGTTCTTCACCCGGGAGACCGCCCGGCTGCTGGAGGCCGAGGGCCTGCCTGCCGCGACCCGCCGGGTGCCCGCCGGCGTCGGCGACGTGCTGCGCCGCCGCATCGCCCGGCTCCCCGGACCGGCCCAGGCCGTCCTGCGGGACGCCGCCGTCGCCGGCCGCGACGCCGGCCTCGACGTGCTGGCCGACCTGTCCGGCGACGAGGACGCCGTGATCGACGCCGTCGAGTCCGCCCTCGCCGCCGGCCTGGTCACCGAGCCCGCGCCCGGGCGGATGCGGTTCGCGCACGCCCTCGTCCGCGACACCCTCTACACCGGCCTGTCGCACGCCCGCCGCACCCGCCTGCACGGCCGCGTCGCCGCCTCGCTCGAACGGCACCGCCCCGACGAGGTCGCCGCCATCGCGCACCACTACCTGGAGTCCGGGACGGCGCCCGACCGGGCCGTCCGGTACGCGCGGCTCGCGGCGGAGGCGGCCGAGGCCCGCTACGCCCACCGGCTCGCCGCCGACCTGTGGGTCCGCGCCGCCGAGACGCTGCGCGCCCGGGGCGGCGGCGCCGCCCGCGAACGGCTGGAGATCGAGGCCGCCGCGATCCGCGCGACCGCGCTGGCCGGGCAGGTCGTCGACGCCCGGGACCGGCGCCGCCGCGCCATCGCCGACGCGCGCGCGTTCGGCGACGTCCGCCTCCTCGCCCGGATCATCGCCGCCTTCGACGTGCCGACCCTGTGGACCAGCCGCGCGTACGGCGTCCTGGACCGCGAGGTCATCGAGGCCGCCGAGCACGCCCTGGCCGGCCCGCCCGGCGACGATCCCGCGCTGCGCGCCCGGCTCCTGACGACCCTGGCGATCGAACTCGAGGGGGAGCAGGACGACCGGGGCGCCGCGGCGGCCCGCGAGGCCGTCGGGATCGCCCGCGGGCTCGGCGACCCCGCCCTGCTGGCCGCCGCGCTCAACGGCGGCTTCCTCAACGGCTACCGCTCCGCCGACGGCCTGCGGGACCGCCGCCGCATCGCCGCCGAGCTGCTCGCCCTCGCCGCCGAGCACGAGCTCCCCGGCTACCTCGTCCTCGCCCACCTGCAGTCCCAGCAGGCCGAGGTCGCCTCCCTCGACCTCGCCGCCGCCCGCCGCCATCTGGACGAGGGCCGCCGGCTCGCCGAGCAGTACGGCCTCCCGCTGCTGGCGATGATCGCCGACTGGTACGGCGGCCTCGCGCACGCGTTCGGCGCCCGCTTCGAGGAGGCCGAACGGCTCTACACGGCGGTCGGCGGCGCCATCGGCAGGACCGGCATCTGGAACAGCGAGCGCGGCATGATGCTCGTCGGCGCGTTCTGCCTGCGCTACGTCCAGGGGCGCGCGGGCGAGCTGGCCGGCGAGACCGCCTGGCTGAGCGCGCAGTGGCCGCACGTCGCCGCGACCGCCGACATCCACGTCCTGGCGCTGGTGGCGGCCGGCCGCATCGACGAGGCCCGCCGCGCCGCCCCGGCCGACCCCGCACCGGTCCGCCGCGACTACTTCTACGACCTGGTCATGGCGATCCGCGCCCGCCGCGCCATCGCGCTCGGCGACCGCGCCCTCGCCGCCACGGCCTACGACGCGCTGCTCCCGTACGAGGGGCACGTCACCGGCGGCGCCACCGCGGTCGCCACCATCGGCCCCGTGGCGCAGATCCTCGGCGACCTCGCCCGCTTCCTCGGCCGTCCGGCCGCGTCCGCCGCCGCCCACTACCGCAAGGCCGCCGAGGTGGCGGACCGCCTCGGCGCCCCGTTCTGGGCCGACCAGGCGCGGGACGCGCAGGCCCTGGCGGACGCTCCCGCCGTGTGACCCCGGCCGCGCGCCCCGGGCGATGGCCCGGCGACTCGGGCCGGTGGGCGACAATTGGGAGGTGGACACGCTGGGAGAGACGCAGGGCGGGGCCGCGCCCGAGGGGTACCGAGCCGGGTTCGCCTGCTTCATCGGCCGGCCGAACGTGGGGAAGTCGACCCTGATGAACGCGCTGGTCGGCACCAAGGTGGCGATCACCAGCAGCCGGCCGCAGACGACCCGGCGGGCGATCCGCGGGATCGTGCACCGGCCGGACGCGCAGCTCGTCGTGGTCGACACCCCCGGCCTGCACAAGCCCCGCACGCTGCTGGGGGAGCGGCTGGACAGCCTCGTCCGCTCCACCCTCACCGAGGTGGACGTGATCGGGTTCTGCGTGCCCGCCGACCAGCCCGTCGGGCCCGGCGACAAGTACATCGCGCGGGAGCTGGCGGGGGTGAAGAAGACGCCGGTCGTGGCGATCGTCACCAAGACCGACCTGGCCGCGCCCGAGCAGGTCGCCGAGCAGCTGATGGCGGTGGGGCGGCTCGGCGAGTTCGCCGACATCGTGCCGTGCTCCGCCGCGAACGGCTTCCAGGTGGACCTCGTCGGCGACCTGCTGATCTCCCGGCTGCCCGAGGGCATGCCGCTGTACCCGGAGGGCGACCTCACCGACGAGCCGGAGCAGGTGCTCGTCGGCGAGCTGATCCGCGAGGCCGCGCTGGAGGGCGTCCGCGACGAGCTGCCGCACTCGATCGCGGTGGTGGTGGACGAGATGAACCCGCGCGAGGGCCGCGACGATCTGATCGACGTCTACGCGCACCTGTTCGTCGAGCGGTCCAGCCAGAAGGGCATCATCATCGGGCACAAGGGCGCCCGGCTTCGCGAGGTCGGCGCGGCGGCGCGCCGGCAGATCGAGGCGCTGCTCGGCACCAAGGTGTTCCTGGACCTGCGGGTCAGCGTGCTCAAGGACTGGCAGCGCGACCCGAAGCAGCTCCGCAGGCTGGGGTTCTACGACTGACCGGGGCGGGCGCTCACTCCTGCTCGGGCTGCGGCGCGGGCGGCGCCCCGCCGGAGGGCCGGTGGTCGGGGCGGGCCTCCTCCGGGTGCCGGCCCCAGGCCTGCGCCTCCTCGGGCCACGCGGCGCCGGTCTCGGCCCATTGCGGCTGCTCCGCGTACTGCTGCTCCGCGTACTGCTGTTCGGCGTACTGCTGTTCCGCGTACGGGTAGCCCGCGTACTGCTGCTCGGCGTACTGCTGATGCGGACGCGGCGCGCCCGCCTCCCTGGACGCGAGGCGTCCGGCGATGGGGCGGACGAGGCTGAACGCGGTCAGCAGCAGGCTCGCCGCGACCGCGAGGAACCAGCCGTACCGCAGGCTGACCTGGTAGGTGAGGTCGAGGCCGGTGTCCGGGACGCGGTCGGGCACGTCGCCGAGCCGCAGCACGAAGATCCCGCAGGTCAGCAGCGACAGCACGGCGGGGATCGCGGCGAGCGCGCCGATCCGCTGGTCGCGCGCGACCAGGTTCCAGAACGCCATCACGATCGCGACGACGGCCAGCACCGGGACGGCGAGGACGATGTTGTCGGCGTCGATGCCCGCCACGCTGCCCCGGTCGCGGACCAGCGAGCGCCCGAACAGGTCCAGCACGATCTGGGCGTGCGCCCACGGCAGGAACGCCGACACCACCAGCACGGCGGCGGCCCCGATCATGGCGAAGTCCCAGGCCGCGCGGCCCGGCCCGGACGGCGCGGGCGGCGCCGGCGGCGGGCCGTCCTCGGCGGGCGCCGCCTCCGGCGGGTCCCCCTCGGGCGGCAGGAAGGACGGGCGCGGCCGCGCGCGGCCGGCCTCGGAACCCAGGTCACCGGTCATGGACCCAGCGTAAACGGCGCGGCCGGGTTCGCCGGGACGGCCACGTCGGCGGCGCCGGGTCGGTACTTTGGAACGGAGTCCGTTTTGGGAGGGAGAGCCCCGGTGTTGCTCGTTTTCGGGCTGACGGTCGTGTTCCGCACGGTCGGCGAGGGCACGTTCCACTGCCCGCAGTGCGGTGGCGACCGTGCCTACCGGAGGCGGGCCGCGCGGCGCTGGTTCAGCCCGTTCTTCGTGCCGCTGGTCCCGCTGTGGCGGCTCGGGCACGCGGTGGAGTGCCGCACGTGCCGCGGCCGCTTCCCGGTGTCGGCGCTGCGCGCGCCGACCGCCCAGCAGATGGCGGCCGCGCTGCCGGCGGGCATGCGCGCCGCCGCGGCCCTGGTGCTGCGCGCGGGCGCCGCGGAGGACGAGGCGGCCCGCGCCCGCGCCGTCGAGACGGTCACCCGCTACGGGGAGCCGGACTACGACGACGACGCCATCGACGCCGACCTCGTCGTGGCGCCGGTGTTCCTCGGCCAGGAGGTCGAGCGGGCGGGCGCCCACCTCGCCGTGGAGGCCAAGGAGTGGTTCCTGGCCGACGCCGTCCGCATCGCGCTGGCGGACGGCCCGCTGGACGAGGGCGAGCGGCAGGCGCTGCACGCCGTCGCCGAACTGCTCGGCATGTCCCGCGCGTACGCGCTGGGCGTGATCGTCACCACCGAGGGGGCGTCCCGCTGACATGGACCCCGCCGATCCGTCCGCCGGCACCGGAACCGCCCTGGTGCGGCCGCCGGGGCCGCGCCTCGCCGAGGGCATCGTGACCCACATCGGCCGCCGCCCGGTCGACACCGCGCTCGCCGCCCGCCAGCACGAGGCCTACGTCGCGGCGCTGCGGGCGTCCGGCCGGCGGGTCCGGGCGGTGCCGCCGGCCGACGACCACCCGGACGCGGTGTTCGTCGAGGACACCGTGGTGGTCTGCGGCGACCTGGCGGTGATCGGCAGGTCCGGGGAGACGCGGCGGCGGGGCGAGGCGTCCGGTGCCGAGCAGGCCGTGCGCGAGCTGGGGCTGCGGATCGAGCGGATCAAGGCGCCGGGCACCCTGGACGGCGGCGACGTGCTGTGCGTCGGCGACACCGTGTACGCGGGGCGCGGCGCGCGCACCAACGAGGAGGGCATCTGCCAGCTCGCGCACCTGCTGGGCGGGCGGCGCGTGGTGCCGGTCGACACCCGCGGCTGCCTGCACCTGAAGTCGGCGATGACGGCGCTCCCGGACGGCGGCCTGATCGGGGTGCCGGAGCTGGTGGACACCTCGGTGCTGCCGTTCATCCGGGTCGTCCCGGAGCCGGCGGGCGCGCACGTGGTGCTGCTCGGCCCCGACCACGTGCTGATGTCGGCGTCCGCGCCGCGCACCGCGGCGCAGTTCGCCGCCGACGGGCTGCGGGTGACGAGCGTCGACATCAGCGAGTTCGAGGCCCTGGAGGGCTGCGTGACCTGCCTGTCCGTCCTCGTCCCCTGAGACGGCGGGAACGGGAATGCGCGGTGTGCCGCGGGCCGTTGGAAGAGACGGCGGAGGCCCCCTGTTGTCTCAGCATCCGGACGTTGGTTTCCGTAACCGAGACGTCGTCTGTTACGTTGGCGGACGTGTTGCGTGAGCTGCTCCTCCTTAGCGGCCGCAGCGGGGGCCTGTAAAAGGTCGGCTCCCTCGCTGCGGGACTTCGTTATGGACGTCGGCCGTGAGGTTCGAGCAGAGAGAGCACATCGGATGTATCCGCAACAGCAGCCTTCCGGAATGCCGTTCCAGCGCTACCAGGCGTTCGCCCCGGTCAAGCTGGCCGACCGCACCTGGCCCGGCAAGGTCATCACCGAGGCGCCCCGCTGGTGCGCGGTCGACCTGCGGGACGGCAACCAGGCCCTGATCGACCCGATGGACGCCCACCGCAAGCTCAAGATGTTCGAGCTGCTGGTACGGATGGGCTACAAGGAGATCGAGGTCGGCTTCCCGGCGGCGAGCCAGACCGACTACGACTTCGTCCGGCAGATCATCGAAGAGGACCGGATCCCCGGCGACGTGGTGATCCAGGTGCTGACGCAGGCGCGGCCGGAGCTGATCGAGCGGACGTTCGAGGCGGTGCGCGGCGCCAAGCAGGCGATCGTCCACCTGTACAACTCGACCAGCACGCTGCAGCGCCGCGTCGTGTTCGGGCAGGACAAGGACGGCATCACCGCGATCGCGGTCGAGGGCGCGAAGCTGTGCGCCAAGCTCGCCGAGGACATGGGCGACACCCGGATCTACTTCGAGTACTCGCCGGAGTCGTTCACCGGCACCGAGCTGGAGTACGCCGTCGAGGTCTGCAACGCCGTCAACGACGTGTGGAAGCCCACCCCCGACAGGAAGGTCATCGTCAACCTGCCGGCGACCGTCGAGATGGCCACGCCGAACGTCTACGCCGACCAGATCGAGTGGATGAACCGGAACCTGGCCTACCGCGACTCGGTCGTGCTGTCGCTGCACCCGCACAACGACCGCGGCACCGCCGTCGCCGCCGCCGAGCTCGGCTACATGGCGGGCGCCGACCGGATCGAGGGCTGCCTGTTCGGCAACGGCGAGCGCACCGGCAACGTGTGCCTGGTCACCCTCGGCCTGAACCTGTTCACCCAGGGCGTCGACCCGCAGATCGACTTCTCCGACATCGACGAGATCCGCCGCACGGTCGAGTACTGCAACCAGCTGCCCGTCCACGAGCGGCACCCCTACGGCGGCGACCTGGTCTACACCGCCTTCTCCGGCTCCCACCAGGACGCCATCAACAAGGGCTTCGACCACCTGAAGCGGGACGCCGAGGCCGCCGGGAAGCCGGTGGAGGAGTACACCTGGGCGGTCCCGTACCTGCCGATCGACCCGCACGACGTCGGCCGCACCTACGAGGCCGTCATCCGGGTCAACAGCCAGTCCGGCAAGGGCGGCGTCGCCTACATCATGAAGACCGAGCACTCCCTCGAACTGCCGCGCCGGCTGCAGATCGAGTTCTCCCGCGTGGTGCAGGAGCACACCGACGACCAGGGCGGCGAGGTCACCCCGGAGCGGATGTGGGAGATCTTCGAGGCGGAGTTCCTCGGCAACGGGCCGCGCGTCGGGCTGCTGGCGCACCGTGCGACGTCCCGGGTGGACGAGAAGGACGTGCTCAGCTGCGACGTCCGGGTGGACGGCGAGATCCGCGAGATCGAGGGCGTCGGCAACGGCCCGGTGTCGGCGTTCGAGGACGCGCTCGCCGCCGTCGGCATCCGCGTGCGGGTGCTGGACTACGCCGAGCACGCGATGAGCGCGGGCGGCGACGCGCGCGCCGCCGCCTACGTGGAGTGCGACGTCAACGGCACGACGGTGTGGGGCGTCGGCATCGACGGCAACATCGTCACCGCCTCCCTGAAGGCCATGCTCTCCGCCGTCAACCGCGTAGCGCGCGGTTGACCCAGGGGGAGCGCCCCCCTGGAACCCCCCGTTGCGACCGACAGGCCGTTTTCCGC
>NZ_JBGNUT010000041.1:0-75786 GCF_041951385.1 Actinomadura sp. NTSP31
CAGGGGCCGCAGAGGCTCCAAAGTCAAGGGTGGACGAAGTCCATCGCGAAGCGACGCCGAAGGCGCCCTTGACTTTGGAGGGGCGGCCCCGTACGCCAGCGCCACCCCACCGCACGGCCGACCCCTCACCCCTCGTCCCGAACACCCTTCGCCCCCGTCCCGAACACTCGGCCCCTCCGAGAACTAACCCACACCCCGTCCCGAGCACCGAGCACGCCTCTGCGCTATGGACTACTGCCTCTCCCACGGCCTCTACCGGTCAGCGGGCGGGGGCGGGGCGGGGACGGAGGTGGTGAAGGCGAAGACGGAGCGGGGGTCGTGGCCGGAGGACAGCAGGCGGATGACCACGATGGCCATCGCCTCCAGGTTGCGGGTCTGGCGGAGGTCGCCGGCGTCCAGCGGGGCGGCGCCGAGGTCGCTGATCAGGGTGCGGGCGGCGGGCTTGGCCTCGTCGGCGCCGGCGAAGGGGACGGCGAGGGGGCGGCCGTCGAAGGCGGGCGGGGTCATCGCCCAGACGGACGCGTGGGCCTGGTTGAACGCCTTGACGACGTGGGCGCCGGGGGCGAGGCGGGCGATCTCCTCGGCCATGGACGTGCCGTCCTGGTAGGTGACCTGGGAGAAGTCGGTGACGTCGACGGCGTTGCCGCAGTCGATCACGGGTTTGCCGGCGAGGGCGCCGCCGGTGGCGGTGATGGTGTCGGCGAGGCCTTCGCGGCGGACGGCGACGAGGACGGCGTCGCCGAACTCGGCGGCTTCGCGGAGGGTTCCGGCGCGGGCGCCGATGCGCTTGGCGAGTGCCGTCGCCTTGCCGGGGGTCCGGCCGCCGATCAGGACGTCGTGTCCGGCCCGGACCCAGCCGGCGGCGAGGGCCTCGGTCATCATTCCCGCTCCGAGCACACCGATCTTCATGACGGCCTCCTGCGTTGGGGTCAGGGGAAGGAATGTAGGAGGCCGTGGGGAACCCGGCGGTTCCTAGGACGGGCGGGCGGCGAGGAGTGCGTCGGTGTTCTCCTCGGCCCAGCGGGACAGCGCGCAGACGGGGACGAGGAGGCTGCGGCCGAGGTCGGTGAGGCGGTACTCGGTGCCGGGCGGGGCGGTGCGCAGTTCGCGGCGTTCGACGAGGCCGTTGTCGGCCAGGCGGCGCAATGTCTGGGTGAGCATCTTGTTGCTGATCCCGCCGATCTTGTCGCGGAGCTCGCCGTACCGGGCGGGGCCGCGGCCGAGGGCGGTGACCACGACGACGGACCAGGTGTCGGAGATCAGCGCCAGGGTGGTGCGGGCGGGACAGTCGGCGAGGAACACGTCATGGGCGACCACATCCGGCAGGTTACGCCGCGCCGGCGGGGCGGCGGGCCTGGGCGAGGAGGGCGGCGGCGGGGCCGGCGGGGTCGGTGCCGGGGCGCCAGACGGCGCGCAGGGAGCGTTCCACGGTCAGCCCGGCGATCTCGATCTCGGCGAGGGTGCCGGCGGCGAGGTCGGCGGTCACCACGAGCTCGCTGATCAGGGCGGGGCCGGCGCCGGCGACGACGGCGTTGCGGACGGCGGTGCTGGAGCCGAGTTCCAGCAGCGGCGGGACGGGGCGCAGGCCGTGCGCGGCGAACGCCTGCGCGGCGGCCTGGCGGGTGCCGGAGCCGGCCTCGCGGGTGATCAGCGGGGTGCCGGCGACCTCGGCGGGGTCGACGGGGCGGCGGCGCCGCGTCCAGCGGTGGCCGGGCGGCGCGACCAGGACGAGCCGGTCCCCCGCGACGGCCCGGGAGCGCAGGCCGGACGGGCGGCCGGGCGACTCGATGAAGCCGAGGTCGATCTCGCCGTGCCGGGCCAGCTCGCAGACGCGGGCGGAGTTGGTGACCTGGAGGCCGACGTGCAGGTCGGGGTCGGCGCGGCGGAGTTCCCCGATCCAGGCGGGCAGCAGGTATTCGGCGATGGTGAGGCTGGCGGCGACGGACAGCTGCGCGGTGCGGGCGCGGCGGAGGGCGGCGGCGCCGTCGTCGAGGGCGGCGAGGTCGTCCAGGACGCGGCGGGCCCAGCCGGTGACGAGGGCGCCGTCGGCGGTGAGGGCGGAGCCGCGGCGGGTGCGGTCGAGCAGGCGCAGCCCGAGCCGGCGCTCCAGCCGGGACAGCCGCTTGCTGGCCGACGGCTGGCTGATGCCGAGCTCGGCCGCCGCGGCGGTGAGGCTGCCCTGGTCGGCGACGTGCACCAGCAGCTGGAGGGATTCCATGTCCGGGGGTTGTGCCATGCCCCCAGGCTATGACGTGAGGTCGAATCGACCGCTTCCGGCGGGGCTCGGGCTGCCGGAGGGTCGAACACATGAGCGCAGTGGAGGCGGTTCACCCGGAGCGGTTGAGGGTGCGGATGGGGCGGACGGGGCCGGGCGTCGCGGTGGCGGCGGCGGGCGCGGCGGCGGCGATGGTGGTCAACGGGTGGGTGCCGGCCCTGAGCGCGCTGACGGTGGCGGTGCTGCTCGGTGTGCTGGTGGGCGGCGTGCTGCCGGAGGCGACCGCGCACGGATTGCAGTGGGCGACCCGCAAGTTCCTGCGGGTCGGCGTCGTGCTGCTCGGCCTGCAGCTCAGCGTGGGAGAGGTGCTGCGGCTGGGGCCGGGCATGCTGGCCGTGGTCGTGATCACCGTCCTGTCCGGGTTCGCCGGGACGCTGGTGCTCGGCCGGCTGATCGGGGTGTCCGAGGGGTTGGCGCTGATGGTGGCGACGGGGTTCTCGATCTGCGGCGCCTCGGCGATCGTGGCGATGGACAGCGTGGCGCGCAGCAGGAGGGAGGACGTCGCGACCGGCGTCACGCTCGTGACGATCTACGGCAGCGCGGCCATCGCGGTCGTCCCGTTCCTCGGCGCGCACGTGTTCGGGCTGGACGGCGAGTCGCTCGGCATGTGGGCGGGGCTGAGCGTCCACGAGGTCGCGCAGGTCGTCGCGGCGGCCTCTCCGGCCGGCGCCGCCGCCGTCGGGACGGCGGTGATCGTGAAGCTGACCCGGGTCGTGCTGCTCGCGCCGATGGTCGCGGGCATGGGCCTGGTGGAGCGGCGCAGCGGCGTCCACGCGGAGGGGAAGCGGCCGCCGATCGTGCCGCTGTTCGTCGTCGGGTTCCTGGTGATGCTGGCGCTGCGCAGCGCCGGTGCTGTCCCCGGCGCGGTCCTGACGGGCGCGAAGGACGTCTCGACGGTGCTGCTGGCCGCGGCGATGTTCGGCCTGGGCTCGGCGGTGCGCGTGAAGGAGCTGGTGAAGACGGGACGGCGCGGCCTGGTCCTCGGCGCGCTGTCGACCCTGCTGGTCGGCACGGTCGCGCTGACCGCGCTGACCGTGATCCCGCGCTGAATCGGGGCTAGCGCATGACCGTGGTCAGGACGTCCGAGCCGAGCGACAGCAGGAGCTGCGCGTGCAGCCGGTGGTAGATCATGCGGCCCTCGCGGCGGGACGTGATCAGCCCGACCTCCCGCAGCCGCCGCAGGTGCCGGGACACCTGCGGCTCGGAGATGCCCGTCCGCTGCGCCAGCTCGGACGTGGTGATGGGCTCGCCGAGCAGGTGCCGGCACATCTCGAACCGGCCCGGCTCGGAGATCGCGGCGAGCCGGTCGCGGATGAGGGACTGGCGGGCGGACGGGCGCTGCTCCCAGTCCCCGGCGATGAAGTGGACGACCAGCGGCAGCCCGTCGTCCCCGGTCTTGAGGATGAGGTGCGGCCAGCCGTGCAGGGTCGGGACGAGGAAGCAGCCCCGCTCGACGACCTTCCCCGTCGCCGACTGGAGCTTGTCGTAGTGGACGCGCGCGGGCTGCCCGGTCGCGGTGGCGGTCGGGCTGACCGAGGTCAGCACGGTCAGCGGCGACTCCTTGCGGAGCTGCTCCCGGACGGGCGCGGCGGTGTCCTTCAGGCGCGGCCCGATGCGGCGCCATTCGGCGTCGAAGAACGCGGCGGCGCAGCGTTCGAGGGTGTCGGTGAGGCGTTCCCGGAACCCGCGCGGGTCCTCGACCAGGGCGCGGGCCAGCTCGCCGCGGGAGAACGAGCGGCGCTCGCTGGCCTTGACGAAGGCCCGCTGCGCCGCCGCGTCGCGCAGCTCGTAGGCGCCCTCGAACGTCAGGCCGCGGATCGCGAACGCCGCCAGCCGGGTGAACTCGTCCGCGTCGAGGCGGGCGAGGCCGTCCAGCTCGGCGGACAGTTCGCGGTCGAGGGGCCGGCGCATCGGCAGCAACAGCCGGCAGCGATACCGGGCCCACAGCGGCGCGAAGCGGTTGAGCTCCTGGACGAGGGACTCCGGCAGCGCCCCGCGGGTGCGGGCGAGCCATGCCCGCGACTCGGGATGGTGTTCGGGCTCGGCGAGGGTGTGCAGGCACGCCATCAGCTCCGCCAACGGCGACGTGCCGACCGCGAAGTGCGATGCCTGCGCCCCTTCCACGTCGAGCGTGACGACCATGGCCGAATCCTAGTCCCGGCCGGGGCCGTGGCCGGACGGGTCGTCCAGCACGTGCACCGACAGCCACGACGGGTGCTCCGGTGACAGGTGCACCTCGTTGACGGCCACGACGCGCCGCCGCGCCGCCGCCTCGGGGCCGCCGGTGTTCGGGTTGACGTCGAAGCGCGGGAAGTTGCTCGACGACACGTCCAGCCGGATGCGGTGGCCCTTGGCGAACAGGTTCGCGGTGTCGGGGGCCGTCACGGTGATTTCGTAGACGGTGCCGGGCCGCATCGGCTCCGGGTGCGCGAACGAGTTCCGGTACCGGCAGCGCAGGATCCCGTCGGTGAGGTTCATCGCGTAGCCGTTGGGATAGTCGGCGTTCGGGGGGTGGACGTCGATGAGCCGGACGGTGAAGTCGGTGTCCGGTGCGCTCGACGCCACCGACAGCCGCACCCGGACCGGACCGGCGATCGCGACGCCGGCCTCCAGCGGCTCGGTCTGGAAGACCAGCACGTCCGGACGGGACGCGAGCGGCAGGTGCGGCGGTTCGCAGCCGAACGTGTCGTCGGTCGGGCACTGGTCGAACGCGCCGCCGTGCATGACCGGCTCGCCGGAGGTGATCTGCCCGCCGATGGTGGGCACCGGGTTCGCCGGGTCGAAGTCGTACTCGAGCCGGTCGTCGGCGCCGTCCTGCGGCGGGCCCGCGGTGAGGGAGCCGTCCTGCCGCAGGTACAGCCGGACGTCGGTCGCCTCCTGCGGCGGCCAGGTGGCGGCGGTGCGCCACTCCCCGCCGTGGTCCAGCCGCCCCTCGGCGGTGCGCCGGCCGCTGCCGCCGCCCATGAGGAAGTACTGGACGCGCGGGAAGTCCTCGCCCGCGTCGCCGCCGCCGAGGTGGCGGGCGAACCAGCGGGCCCGGAACTCCCAGTAGTCGGGGGCGAGGTTGCCGTCCAGGACGGCGCGGGGCCCGAAGTCCACGTCCCCGGAGTACCGGACGCTGCGGGCGCCGTGCGTCCACGGCCCGACGACCAGGTACGCCGGGCTGGACTTGGTCTCGGTCAGTGCCCGGAAGTTCTCCACGGCGGTCAGGACGTACGGGTCGTACCAGCTGACCATGTGCAGGCTCGGCACGTCGGGGAACCGGTCGTAGGAGCCGCGCCCGTACAGCCCGAGCCGCTCCCAGTACTCGCCAAAAGGACCGTGCTCCCACTGTTCGAGCAGGAACTCCTCGTATTCGGGGACGGCGCGCAGCGGGGACGCGCCGCGCCGCCACGGCATCGCGTGGAACCAGGCGGGCAGGTCCTGCGACTGGAGCGACGCCCGGACGACGGGGTCGCGGTGCGCGGCGGGGCTGTTCAGCGCGTGCCGGTACGCCCACGTCGCCTGCTTGAGCTCGAACGCGCCGCCCATCCGGATGCCCGCCTCGTACGCGCTGGCGAACCCGCCGGAGTCGACGAACATGGCGGCGAGGTGGCGCGGCGACAGCGCGGCCAGCGCGGTCTGCACGTGCGCCGAGTACGACACGCCGGTGGTGGCGACGCGGCCGTCGCACCAGGGCTGCGCGCCGATCCACTCGACGGTGTCGTAGCCGTCCTCGGCCTCGCCGAGGTACTTCACGAACTGGCCGTCGGAGTCGCCCCTCCCCCGGCAGTCCTGGCGGACGACGTTGTACCCGCGCCCGACGAAGATCGCCGCGGACCGGTCCGGGAACACCGGTTCGCCGTGCCGGTCCAGGCCGTCGGACTCGCGCCGCGCCCGCCGCCCGTACGGGGTGCGTTCCAGCAGGACCGGGCGCGCCTGCAGCTCGCGGTCGGGGCTGTACAGGTCCGCCACCAGGACGGCGCCGTCGCGCATGGCGGTGCGCACCACGCGCCGCCACACCGACCCGCCGTCCGGCAGCGCTATCTCCTCCGCCTCCTCGGCGACGGCCCCCGATTCCATCACCGTCATGAAGAGGAACCGCCCTGGGTGCCCTCGGCGCCCTGCCCGACCTGGGAGCCGAGCGCGGGCCAGATCTTCACCAGCTCCGGACGCGGCGCCTCGACGAACCACTTCTTGTAGATCTTCAGGAAGGTGCCGTCCTGCACCATCGCGCCGAGCTGGCCGTCGAAGGCCTGCTGGAACTTGGTGTTCTTCTTCTGGACGGCCATGGCGGTCGCGTGGTCGACGGGCGCCGACACGGCGGGCTTGAGCGCGCTGTACTTCTTCAGGTACGCGTCGGCGTCCGGGCCGCCGACGACGAACGCGTCCAGGTTGCCCGACAGCAGCTGCGAGACCGCGGAGTTCTGGTTCTGGAACTGGACCTGCTTCGCGCCCGGCATCTTCGACTTCACGAACTCCTGCTGCACGGCGCCGGTGATGTCGCCGACCCGCTTGCCGGAGAAGTCGGTCAGCCGGGTGGCGGCGGAGTTCTTGCGGGTCAGGACGGTCGTCGTGCTCCAGTAGACGCCCTTGGTGAAGGACACCTGCTTCTGCCGCTCCGCCGTGACGCCGAGCCCGCTCGCCGCGAGATCGTACTGGCCGGACGACAGGCCCTGCAGCGCGGCCGGGACCGCACTCGCCTTGTACTCCACCTTCAGCTTCAGCCGCTCGGCGACCTCGTCGGTGAGGTCGACGATGAACCCCTGCGGCTTGCCGCCCTTGTCGGCGGTCGCGAACGGGGGCTGGTCGGTGGAGACCGCCGCGAGGACGGTGCCGGCCTCCTCCAGCCCGTACGGGTTGTCCTTGCCGGAGTCGCCGCCGCCGCACCCGGCGAGCGTCAGGGCCGCCGCGGCGACCGCGCCGCCCGCCGCGAAGCGGACGCTGAGGGCCTTGTTCATCTGCATGTCCTGCCTTTTCGTGAAGGGGGGTCAGAGAACCTTGGAGAGGAACTCGCGGAAGCGCGGGCTGGACGGGGCGTCGAGCACCGCGCGGGCCTCGCCCTCCTCCGCGATCAGCCCGTCGTCCATGAACATCACGCGGTCCGCGGCCTCGCGGGCGAAGCCGATCTCGTGGGTGACGACGACCATGGTCATCCCGGTCGCGGCCAGCTCCCGCATCACCGCGAGGACGTCGCCGACCAGCTCGGGGTCGAGCGCGGAGGTGGCCTCGTCGAACAGCATCACCTCGGGGCTCATCGCGAGGCTCCGGGCGATCGCGACGCGCTGCTGCTGCCCGCCGGACAGGTTCCCCGACCGCTGCCGCGCCAGCCGCCCGAGCCCGAGGCGGGCGAGCTGCGCGTTCCCGATCTCCTCGGCCTCCGCCCTGCCCATGCCGCGGACGTGCCGCAGCGCGAGCGTGACGTTGTCGAGCACGTTGAGGTGCCCGAACAGGTTGAAGTGCTGGAACACCATGCCGATCCGGGCGCGCGCGGCGTCCACGTCCACCTTCGGGTCGGTGAGCGTCGTCCCGGACACGACGACGGTGCCCGAACTCGGCCGCTCCAGCAGGTTGAGGCACTTCAGCATCGTCGACTTGCCGGACCCGGACGGGCCGAGCACGCACAGCACCTCGCTCTGCGCGACGTCGAAGCTCACCCCGCGCAGGATCTCGGTGTCGCCGTAGGACTTGCGCAGGTCCCGGACGCTGATCGCGGTCGCGGTCCCCTTCGCCGTCTCAGCCGTCGTCGTCATGCCCGCTCCTTCACTGCGGCACCGGTGGTGATGTCGGCGGTGGCGATCGCGGCGCCCGGCGCGTCCTCCTGCGCCAGGGCGGCCGGGGCCCGCCGCGCCCCGCCCCCGCCCTCGCGCATCCGCCGGTCCAGCCAGTTGACGAGGTAGGTCAGCGGGATCGTGATCACGAGGTAGCAGAGCCCCGCCGCGACCAGCGCCGAGGCGTTGTAGCTCGCGGCCTGCCGCTCCTGCGCGATGAAGTACAGCTCCCGCTGCCCGACGCCGAGGCCGAGCAGGTAGACCAGCGAGCTCTCCTTGATGTCGACGATGAACTGCCCCGCGAGGGCGGGCAGCACGTTGCGGATCCCCTGCGGGACCACGACCAGCCGCATCGTCTTCAGGTAGGACATCCCGAGGCTGCGCCCGGCCTGCAGCTGCCCGGGCGGCACCGCCTGGATGCCGGACCGGAAGATCTCCGCGCAGTACGCGGCGGAGATCAGCCCGACCGCGATCACCGCGTAGCCGAGCGGGTTGCGGCCGAACGGCCGGACCCCCGCCGCCGGCAGGCCGAGGCCGATCAGGCTGACCGTCACGATGGCGGGCAGCCCGCGGAAGACGTCCACGTAGAGCCGGGCGGGCAGCCGCACCAGCCGCCGCCGCGACAGCAGCAGCACGGCCAGCAGCACGCCGACGACCAGGCCGAACAGGATGGCCAGCACCGCGATCAGCAGCGTGTTGCGCAGCCCTTCCGTCAGCAGCGTCGGGAGTGCGCCACGGATCTCCGACCAGTCGAAGAACGTATGCAGGAAGTCGCTCACACTCGCTCCGATCGTCACGGCGTCCACCGGGGGGCTCCGGTTCGGCGGCCCGCGGCCCGGCGGCCGGTGGCACGCGGGCCGGGGCCCGGGCCGGCCTCGCGTCCACCGCGGACGGGCGTCGCCGGTGGGCTCACACTAGGCGCAGGCTATGTGACTGACCAGGATCGTTGCGCCAATGCGTTAATCATTGGCCGCACCCTCACATCGCGAGGCGGCGGGCGAACGGCGAAGGGACCGGCGGTTTCCCGCCCGTGTCCGGGCGGGGAACGGCCGGTCCCCTGAAGAGGCGCGCGCTAGTCGTCGATGGCGGCGTAGGCGGTGGTCCAGAAGTCCTGGAAGTAGTGCGGCGGCTGCGGGGAGGTCATGGCGCGCTGGGTGAAGATGACGCCGATCATGTCCTCGCCGGGGTCGGCGTAGGCGGACGTGCCGAGGCCGCCCGTCCAGCCGAACCGGCCGGGGCGGACGAACAGGTCGGTGCGGCGGCCGTCGACGGCGAGGCCGAAGCCCCAGCCGCCCGAGCCGAGGAACATCTCGTTGCCCGCCTTCTGCTCCGGCGTCAGCTGGTCGCTGGTCATCAGCTCGACGGACGGGCGGGACAGCAGCCGCCCGCCCGGGTGCCGGCCGCCGTCCAGCAGCATCCGCAGGAAGGCGTTGTAGTCGTCGACGGTCGACAGCAGGCCGGGGCCGCCGCTGCCGCCCGCGAACACCGGCGGGCGGTCGTAGGCGCCGTCGCGCGGGTCGGGGCGGCGGGCGAGCGCGCCGGTGCCGGGGTCGGAGGTGTAGGACCCGGCGATCCGCCCGGTGTCGGCGGCGGGCACGGTGAAGCCGGTGTCGCGCATCCCGAGCGGCTCGAAGATCCGCTCGCGGAGGAACTCCTCGAACGGGCGGCCGGTCGCGCGCGCGATCAGCACGCCGGCGACGTCGGCGCCGGTGTTGTAGAGCCAGCCGGCGCCCGGCTGGTGCGCGAGCGGCAGCGCGCCGAGCCGCTTCAGCCACTCGTCGGGGCCGCAGGACGGGCCCTCCGGGCCGCTGTCGACGCCGGTGTCGCGCATCGCCTGCGTGATCGGCGGCAGGCCCTCCGGGACGAACGACACGCCGTAGCCGAGCGTGAAGGTCAGCGCGTCGCGCAGGGTGATCGGGCGGTCGGCGGGGACGGTGTCGTCGAGCGGGCCGTCGATGCGGCGCAGGACGCGCCGGTCGGCGAGCTCGGGCAGCACGTCGTGCAGCGGGTCGTCCAGGCGGAGCCGGCACTCCTCGACCAGGATCATCGCGGCGGCGGCGGTGACCGCCTTGGTCAGCGACGCGATGCGGAAGAGGGTGTCGCGGCGCATCGGGGCCGCTCCCCCCGCTTCCAGGGTGCCGGCCTCGATCACGTGCGTGCGGCCGCGCCGGTGGACGAGCGCGACGAGGCCGGGCAGCTCGCCGCGCTCGACGAAGCCGGTCAGCACCCGGCGCATCCGGTCCAGGCCCGCCGGGGACAGGCCGCCGTCGTCGCTCATCCTTCGCTCCTTCATCGGTTCTTCTGAGGGGCAGACCGTCCGGCGCCCCGGAACTCATCGGTGGTCCGCCCGGCCGGGCCGCGGGTCTCAGCCGACGGGCTGGAGGGGCGGGCGGGTGTCGAACTGCGTCTCGTACAGGTCGGCGTAGCGGCCGCCCGCGGCGAGCAGCTCGTCGTGCGTGCCGCGCTCGATGATGCGGCCCTCCTCGACGACCAGGATCAGGTCGGCGGCGCGGACGGTGGACAGCCGGTGCGCGATCACGACGGCGGTGCGCCCGCCGAGCGCCTCGGCCAGGGCCTCCTGGACGGCGGCCTCGGACGTGGAGTCCAGGTGGGCGGTGGCCTCGTCGAGGATGACGACGCGCTGGCGGGCCAGCAGCAGCCGGGCGATGGTGAGCCGCTGCCGCTCGCCGCCCGACAGCCGGTAGCCGCGCTCGCCGACGATCGTGTCGAGCCCGTCCGGCAGGCCCTCGATCAGCGCGTCGAGGCGGGCGCGGCGCAGCACGTCCCACAGCTCGTCCTCGGACGCCTCGGGCCGGGCCAGCAGGAGGTTGTCGCGGATCGACTCGTGGAACAGGTGCCCGTCCTGGGTGACCATCCCGAGCGTCGCGCGGATCGACTCGAACGACAGGTCGCGGACGTCCACGCCGCCGAGCCGGACGGTGCCGGAGTCGGCGTCGTACAGGCGCGGCAGCAGCTGCGCGATCGTGGACTTGCCGGCGCCGGACGAGCCGACGAGCGCGACCATCTGCCCGGGTTCGGCGCGGAACGACATGCCGTGCAGGACGTCGACGCCGCCGCGGGTGTCGAGCGTCGCGACCTCCTCCAGCGAGGCGAGCGACACCTTGTCGGCGGCCGGGTAGGCGAAGGTGACGTCGTCGAACTCGACCGCGACGGGCCCGTCGGGGACGGCGCGCGCCTCGGGCTTCTCGGCGACGAGCGGCCGCAGGTCCAGCACCTCGAAGACGCGCTCGAAGCTGACCAGCGCGCTCATCACCTCGACGCGGGCGCTGGCGAGGGCGGTCAGCGGCGCGTACAGCCGGGTGAGCAGCAGCGCGAGCGAGACGACGGCGCCGGCGTCGAGGTGGCCGCGCAGCGACATCCATCCGCCGAGGCCGTAGACCAGCGCGAGCGCCAGCGCCGACACCATGGTCAGCGCGGTGATGAACACGTGCTGCAGCATCGCGGTGCGGACGCCGATGTCGCGGACGCGGCGGGCGCGCGCGGCGAACTCGGCGGACTCGCGGTCGGGCCGTCCGAACAGCTTGACCAGGGTGGCGCCGGGGGCGGAGAACCGCTCGGTCATCTGGGTGCTCATCGCGGCGTCGTGCCGGGCGGCCTCGCGCTCCAGCCCGGCGAGGCGGGTGCCCATCCGGCGGGCGGGCAGGACGAAGACCGGCAGGAGCAGCAGCGCGAGCAGCGTGACCTGCCAGGAGATGCCGACCATGACCGCGAACGTCAGCAGCAGCGTGACGAGGTTGCTGACCACGCCGGACAGCGTGTCGCTGAACGCGCGCTGCGCGCCGATCACGTCGTTGTTGAGCCGGCTGACGAGCGCGCCGGTGCGGGTGCGGGTGAAGAACGCGACCGGCATCCGCTGGACGTGGTCGAAGACGGCGGTGCGCAGGTCGAGGATCAGCCCCTCGCCGATGCGGGCCGACAGCCACCGGTTGGCGAGGCCGAGCCCGCCCTCGGCGACCGCCAGCACGGCGATCACGACGGCGAGCCCGACGACGGTGGACGTCGCGGACCGGTCGACGATCGCGTTCACCACCCGCCCGGCCAGCACGGGCGTCGCCACGGCCAGCACCGCCATCACGACACTGAACAGCAGGAACGCCGACAGCGGGCGGCGGTGGGGGCGGGCGAAGGCGGCGATGCGGCGCAGCGTCGCCCGGGAGAACGGCCGGCGGTCGTCCTGCGCGTTCATGGCGTGGTGCAGCGACATCCACGCGGTGACTTCCATGTCCATCGGCAATCCTCAGCGATCGTCGGTCCGGGACGTCCATCGTGAAACCTCAAGGAATCTTGAGGTCAAGCCGCCACCATGGCCAAGGATGGCGCGGGGGTACGACAATCTGTGAGGTGATCTACGAAGAGGGGCGGAACGTGGGGACCGACACCGACATCGACGTCGTGCGGGCGCGGGCGGACACGCCGGGCTGCGCGCGGGTCGCGCACCTGAACAACGCGGGGGCGGCGCTGCCCCCCGCGCCCGTCATCGAGGCGGTCGCGGAGCACTTCGCGCTGGAGACGACCATCGGCGGCTACGAGGCGGCCGAACGGAACGCCGAGGCGGTCGAGCACTTCTACGGCGCGGTCGCCGGGCTGATCGGCGCGCGGCCGGAGGAGATCGCCTACGTGGAGAACGCCACGCGGGCGTGGGACATGGCGTTCTACGCGATCCCGTTCGCCGAGGGCGACCGGATCCTCACCACGACGAACGAGTACTCGAGCAACGCGATCGCCTACCAGCAGATCGCCGCGGCCAAGGGCGCCCGGGTGGAGGTGGTCCCGGACGACGCGAACGGCACGCTGGCCCTCGACGCGCTGGAGGCCGAACTGGCCAAGGGCGGGGTCCGGCTGGTCTCGCTGAACCACATCCCGACCTACAACGGGCTGGTCAACCCGGCGGCGGAGGTCGGCCGGCTGTGCCGCGAGCACGGCGTCCTCTACCTGCTGGACGCCTGCCAGTCCGTCGGGCACCTCGCCGTGGACGTCGCCGAGATCGGCTGCGACATGCTGTCCGCGACGGGCCGCAAGTACCTGCGCGGGCCGCGCGGGACGGGATTCCTGTACGTGCGGCAGGAGATCGCCCGGACGCTGGAGCCGCCGTTCCTCGACCTGACCGCCGCCGAGTGGAAGGCGCCGGACGGCTACGAGATCCGCGACGACGCGCGCCGCTTCGAGACCTGGGAGCGGTATTTCGCCGGGCAGATCGGGCTGGGCGCGGCCGCCGACTACGCGTCGGCGCTGGGGATCTCCGCGATCGAGCGGCGCGTCACCGCCCTCGCCGCGACACTCCGGCGGATGCTGGCCGAACGGCCCGGCGTCACCGTCCGGGACCGGGGCGCACAGCAGTCGGGAATCGTGTCGTTCACCGTGGACGGGCACACGCCCGCCGCGATCAAGGCGGCGGCGCGCGAGCGGGACGTCAACGTCAGCGTCGCGATGCCGAGGGAGCACGGTTACGACCCGCACGGCCTCGACGCGGCCGTGCGGGCCTCCGTGCACTACTACAACGACGAAGACGACCTGGAGCGCCTGCTGGCGGCGCTCCCCTGATCGCTCAGGTGTTGCCGCGGGCCGCGCTGATGTCGGCGAGCGCCGACGCGGAGTCCTTCTCCATCGCGAGATCGCCGATGGAGACGATGCCGACGGGGCGCCCGTCCTCCAGGACGGGCAGCCGCCGCACCGACCGCTCGCGCATGATCTGCGCGGCCTTGTCGAGCGAGTCGTCCGGCCCGACCGTGGCGGTGACGCTGCTGGCGAGCTTGCCGATCTTGGCCTGGGCCGGGTCGCCGCCCGCGGCCAGCCCGCGCACGACCAGGTCGCGGTCGGTGACCAGGCCCTTCAGGTCGTCGCCCTCGGCGACGAGCACGGCGCCGATGTCCTCGTCGCGCATCGCCCGCGCCACCGTGACGATGTCGAGCTCCGGGGACACCGACGTCGGGGAACCGGTCATGATGTCGCGGATCTTCGTGGCCATTGCACACTCCTCGAGCCTCGTGGTCGTTCCGCCGGGAGCACCGGGACCAGCCGGAAGCCCCCGGGACGGTTCCGGCCCTACCCGGCAGAACGGCGGCCACTCATCGGCGCCCGCGGGCCCGTCCGCTAATCCTGAACGCCTATTTCTTGAACGCCGCGAACACGCGCCGCGCGCGCGCATCGTCGAAGACGATGCGGTTCGGGTCCTTCGGCGCCGGACGCACCGGCACCGTCAAGAAGCGGACGGCGCCCGGATCCGTCTTCTGCAGGCTCCTGGCGAACGCCTCCAGCTCCCCCGGCCCCATCCGCGGGTACGTCCGCACCGCACGCGCCACCGCGGTCGTGAACCGCGCCAGCCGCACCGGATTGGTCAGCACCCCGCTCTTCGCCTTGCGGGCCACGGCGGCCATGAACTGCTGCTGCCGCTTGATCCGGTCCAGGTCCGACCCGTCGCCCAGCCCGTGCCGGGCCCGGACGAACGCCAGCGCCCCCTCCCCGTTCACGACCTGCCGCCCGGCCGGCAGCAGCGGCCGCCCCTGGGGATCGAGGATCGTCTTCGGGACGGTGACGGGCACGCCGCCCAGCGCGTCCACGATGCCCTTGAACCCGCGGAAGTCCATCTCCACCACGGTGTCGACCGGCACGAGCGTCGCCTTCTCGACGGCCTTGAGCAGGCACGGCACCCCGCCGAGGATGTACGCCCCGTTGATCAACCCCTGGTACGGCAGGGTCGGGTCGCCCTTCGCGGACGTGCACGCAGGGACGTCCACCATCGCATCGCGGGGAATGCTCACCGCTTCGGCGCGCGCCCGGTCGGCCGGCAGATGCACCAGCACGATCGTGTCCGACCGCGCCGGGCGGCCGCCCCTCGCGTCCGACCCCACCAGCAGGATGTTCATCGACTTCGCGGCGGCGCCCGGGGTCTTCGCCGCCACCGGCCGCGCGCCCCGTCCGTGCAGCACGAACGCCGGGACGAGGATCGCCGCCGCCGTCACCGCCGCCACCACCCCGAACAGCGTCCAGCGGCCTCCGGGCATCCGGAACCGGCGGCGCGCGTGCGCCGCGTGCAGCAGCCGGTGCCGCTGCCGCGGCAGGGTCGCCGGCGGCTCGTGCTCCAGGTCCCGGCCGAGGTCGCGGAGCAGGTCCAGATCGTCCATGGTCACTCCTCCTCGTCCATCGGGTTGGTGTCGCCGAGCGCCGCGCGCACCTTGCGCCGCGCCCGGTTCAGGCGGGACCGGACCGTGCCGACCGGTATCCCGAGGGCCCGCGCCGCCTCCTCGTAGGCCAGGTCGCCCCACGCCACGAGCAGCAGCACGTCCAGGTCGCGGCGCGGCAGCGCGGCCAGCGCCGCGGCGAGCGCCGGACGCGACGCCCACGCCGTCACCCCCGCCGCGACCCGCTCGGCCGGCCCTTCGGCCGGACCGTCCACCGGGCTGCGGCGCAGCGCCCGGTACCGGGCCGCCTCCGACCGGTGGTGCCGGGCGACCAGCTTGGTCGCGATCCCGAACAGCCACGGCCGGGCGTCCTGGTGGGCCAGGTCGTAGCGGTGCCGCTTGCTGAAGGCGACGAGGAACGTCTCGCCGACGACGTCCTCGGCCGTCTCCGGACCCAGCCGGCGCGACACGTAGCGGTAGAGCATCGCGGAGTAGCGGTCGAACAGCACCGCGAACGCCTCGGGGTCGGCCCGCGACCGCTCGATCAGTTCGGCGTCGCACGCCGGAACCGTGGGGGGTGCGGTCATCGCGAACACCATGGCATGCGGACCGGCCTTCCCGTTGGGGGGACATTGTCAGCGATGTATCTCCGCAACCCCGCCCCCGGGTTCACGGCCGCGCGGCACCATGGAGCGGCGGCGCGCCGCGCGTCCGCAGATCACTGATGCATAACAAAGCGAACCGCGTCGCTAAAGTGGACATCTTTCAATGGGGTCGGGGGATCCGTGTCGCAGGACCGCCCCCCGTCCGCATGCGTGATCATCGAGCCTAGGAGGGGGCAGGCCCGTGAACGACGTCCCGCAGGAACCGGAGCCGGACGACCGCCCGGAGGACGTCGAACGCGAACCCGGCCGCACCGCCACCGCCGAGTTCCGCGTCCCCGCGCCCGCCCCGTCGGCGAAGGACGCCTCCCTCACCAGGCCCGACATCCGGCGTCCCGCCAAGCCCGCCGGCCAGGGCCCCTGGTACGTCGACCTCCCGCGCACCGAGGACGACGAGGTTCCCGCCGAACCGGCCCCCGGCGAAGAAGCGGACACGCGTGTCGAGGAGGAGGACGAAGCCTCCGAGGAGGATGCGCCGCCAGTCTCGGACCCTGCGGACGCGGAGGCTGATACCGAGCCGGCGGCGGAAGATCCCGAAGAACCACAGGATTCCCGGGACGCGGAAGAGGAAGAGCCGGAGACGGACGCCGCGGAGGAGCCCGCCGAAGACGCCGAATCCGAGGATGCCGCTGCCGACCAGGAGCCGGCGCCGCCGGAATCGGAGGACGCCGAGCCCTCGCAGGACGAGTCTCCCCAGGCCACCGCACCCGACGAGCCCGAGCCGGATGCGTCCTCTGAGGATGAGGGGACAGCGTCCGACGAGGGTGGAGCGCCGGTCGCCGAGGAGGACGAGCACCCCGAGGCGGCGGCCCTCCCGGAGGGCGACCGGTGGCCGCGAGCAGGTGGTTCGCCGGCCGCGGTGACGCGGGTCGAGCGGCTGCCGGGCCCGTGGGACGTGCCCGCACCGGAGCCGCAGACCAGGGGGCAGCAGGCGGGCGGCGACGTCCGGTGGGAAACGCCGCAGCAGAGTGCCGCGGCACCGGCGTGGGGGCAGCAGGCGCCCGCAGGCGAGTTCCGGCCCGAGTCCGTCCGGTGGGACGCGGCGCAGAGCGCGCCGCCTCAGGGCCCAGCGGCACCCGTGCACCCGGCGCAGAGCGGGCCTTGGCAGGTCGCCGCACCGCAAGCACCCGCACCGCAGGCGCCCGCGCCGCAGGCGCCCGCGCCGGCCCCGCCCTTGGCCGGGGTGGAGGAGCGGCCGAGGCGGCGCCGCGGGCTCATCGTGCTGGTCGCCGCGCTGCTGCTGGTCGTGGGCGTGGTGGCCGGGCAGCTGGTGCGGCCGGTTCCGGATCCGACCGTGAAGCTGAGCCTGGCGTCCAGCCATGTGTTCGCGGGGGCGGCGCCCTCGTTGCCGTGGCCCGCGGCCGGGCAGTCGGAGGTGTACGTGGACGGCCTCGGGACGATGGGGTCGTCCGGCGGCTCCACGCCGACGCCGACGGCGAGCGTCGCGAAGGTGATGACGGCGTACGTGTACCTGCGCGACCATCCGCTGAAGACGGGTGAGCCGGGGCCGGTGCTGGCGGTGTCGCCGCAGGGGGTGGCGGAGATCCCGGCGCGCAAGAAGCGCGGGGAGTCGCTGCTCGGGATCACGGCGGGGCAGCGGCTGACCGAGCGCAAGGCGCTGGAGGCGCTGCTGATCATCTCGGCGAACGACCTGGCGCACGAGCTGGCGCGCTGGGACTCGGGCGGCGACCAGCCGTTCGTCGCGAAGATGAACGCGGCGGCGCGGGAGCTCGGGATGACCGGCACCCGCTACACCGACCCGAGCGGATACGACTCCGGGACGGTCAGCACGGCGGCCGACCAGGTGAAGCTGCTGCGGGCGGCGATGAAGGTGCCGGCGTTCACCGAGATCGTGAACCGGCGGGCGTACGTGCCGGACGACGGCAGCCCGGCGCGGCCGGGCGGGAACGTCCTGGTCGGGCAGTACGGGGTGGTCGGCGGGAAGACCGGCTACACCGACGCGGCGGGCGGGAACTACGTGTTCGCCGCACGTAAGAAGGTCGGGGGCGTGCCGACGCTGGTGCTGGGCGCGGTGATGGCGCAGAAGTCCCCGAGCGCGCAGGGGGCCGTGGAGGCGGCCGGGCAGCTCATCCAGGCGGCGGAGAACGCGATGGCGGCGGCGACCCTGGCACCGAAGGGCGCCCGGGTCGGCGAGGTCGACGACGGGCTCGGCGGCACGACGCCGCTGCGCGCCGCGTCCCCGGTGACGGTCGTGGGATGGCCGGGGCTGCGGGTGCCGGTCGGGATCCAGGGCGACCCGCCGCACCGGGGCGGTACCGGTGAGCGGGTCGGCGAGGTCACGGCCGGTGCGGCGACGGTGCCGCTGGTCCTCGGTTCGGCGCTGGACGAGCCGTCCTACCTGAAGCGCCTGATCAGGGTGAACTAGCCGGCGTAGAGGGCGGACAGGAAGCGGACGAGCAGGGCCTCGCGGGTGGCCGGCGGCAGGCCGTTCAGGACGGCGTTGACGACGGCCATCTCGGGGCCGCCGCCGTCGAGGTCGACGCCGACGGCGGCGAGGAGGCCGGTGAACCCGGCGTCGTCCAGGCCGTCCAGGTCGAGATCGGCGAGGGCGGCGAGGAGGTCGGCCGGCACGTCGGGCGGGCCGGCCGCGCGGGCGGCCTTCGCGGCGTCGGCGAGCGCGGACAGCAGCGCGTCGACGTCGCTGACGCCGGTCAGGGTGAAGTGCAGGTTCGGCGGGATGCCCTGGTAGGCGAGCTGCGGCTGGAAGAACCAGCCGCGGGCGCGGGCCTCGTCGGCGATCACGAAGACGTCGAGGGCGGGGTCGTCGGAGGCAACGGCGACGAGCGGGACGGCCGGGTCGCCGAGAACGCGCAGCCCCGGGATGCCGGCGACGCCCGCGCGGAACCGCTCCGCGGTCGTCATGGCGGTCGCGGCGAGGTCGCGGTAGCCCTGCGCGCCGACCGCGTTGAGGGTGGCCCAGGCGGCGCCGAGCGGGCCGGCGCTCTTGCTGCTCTGGACGCCGGCGTTGATGACGGTGTAGCCGGGCCATTCGGCGGACGCGAAGTAGGCGTGCCGGCGGACGGACTCGTCGGCGAACAGCACCACCGACGCGCCCTTCGGCGCGTACCCGTACTTGTGCAGGTCGCAGGAGATCGACGTGACGCCGGGCACCGACAGGTCGAACGGCGGGACGGGCCGTCCGAGGTCGCGGAGCCAGGGCAGCACCCAGCCGCCGACGCACGCGTCGACGTGGCACAGCACCCCGGCGGAGGCGGCGATGGCGGCGATCTCCTCGACCGGGTCCATGACGCCCTGCGGGTAGGACGGCGCGGAGGCGACGACCAGGACGGTGTCGGGCGTGATCGCGGCGGCGACGGCGGACGGGACGGCGCGGTAGTCGCCGTCCACCGGGACGCGGTCCACGTCGAGGCCGAGGTAGTGGGCGGCCTTGTGGAACGCGGGGTGCGCGGTGGCGGGCAGGACGACGCGGGGGCGTCCGGCGACCGGGCGGGCGTCGCGGGCGGCCTTCACCGCGAGCATGATCGATTCGGTGCCGCCGCTGGTGAAGACGCCGGTCCCGCCGCCGAGCCTGCCGGCGACCACGGCGACGATGCGCCGCTCCAGCGCGACGATGCTCGGGAACGCGGTGGGGTCGAGGCAGTTGACCTCGAGCATCTCCTGGAAGGCGGTGGCGGCGAGGTCGTGCACGGCCTCGCGTCCGGTGTCGTAGACGTAGGCGGTGACCTGGCCGCCGCGCACGGGCAGGTCGGCGTCGCGGAACCGGGCGAGCTCGGTGAGCAGGTCGGCGGCCGGGCGGCCGTGCTCCGGCAGGGCGGTGGGGTCAGACGGCATGGGCCTGGGCCTCCTCGGCGGTTCGGTGGGCGGCGGCGAGCCGGCGGTAGGCCAGCAGGAGCGGGACGGCCAGCAGGAACAGCAGCGCCGGGATGATCGTGAATCCGGCGGTCAGCCCGGTGAGGGCGGAGCCGGTCTGCCGGACGGGTTCGTCGAGGTCGGACGACCGGAACGACGACAGCGACAGGACCAGCGCGAACACGCCGGGGCCGAGGGCGAGGGCGCCGGTCTCGGCGGCCGTCCACAGGCCGGTGAACGCGCCGGGCTGGGCCTGCCCGGTGCGTCCCTTGTCGGCGTGGACGGTCTCCGGCAGCAGCGACAGCGGGAACAGCTGGACGGCGGCGTAGCAGACGCCGGTCAGCGCCGCGAGGACCAGCACGCCGGCGCGGGACCCGGCGGAGATCGCCGGGTAGGACGCGAAGCCGGTGACGGCGAACATCGCGAGCGCCGTCACATAGCAGGGGACGATCCCGTACCGGACGGACATCTTCCGCCACAGTGGGACGGCGAACGCGCTCGGTCCGACCATGCACACGAACATCGCCGAGGTCAGCCCGTAGTCGTCCAGCCGGTAGGTCGCGACGTACGGGGCGCCCGCCAGCATGATGGCGACGGCGAGGGTGTGCGAAACGTAGCCGCCGAGCAGCGCGAAGAACGGGCGGTTGCCGCGCGCGGCGCGCAGCGCGGCGGCGAGGCCGAGCGGGCGCGGCCCCGGCGTGGCGGGGATCCACCGGTTGGCCAGCGCGCTGGTGATCAACGCGGCGCCCATCACGGTCCCGATCACGACGCCCATCAGCGCGTATCCGGCGCGCCCTCCCCCGGCGGAGTCCGACAGGGCGGGCGCGAGGCCGCCCGCGACGAGGATGCCGACGGTCAGGCACACGACCCGCCACGCCATCGCCCGGCCGCGCTCGGACGGCTCGTCGGAGATCTCGGCGGGCAGCGCGACGTACGGCACCTGGAAGCAGGCGAACGCGCTCGCGGCCAGCAGGAACGTCACCGCGGCCCAGCCCGCGCCGAACCCCGGCGAGTCGACCGGGACGGCGAACATGGCGGCGAACAGGAAGGGCAGCGTCGCGCCGCCGACCAGCAGCAGCCGGGTGCGGCGGCCGGTCCGGACGGCCTCGCGGTCGCTGGCGGCGCCGACGATCGGGTTCAGCACCACGTCCCACGCCTTCGGGACGACCAGCACCGCGCCCGCGATCGCCGCCGAGACGCCGAGGACGTCGGTCAGGTAGTACAGGAGCAGCAGGCCGGGGACGGCGGAGAACACGCCGGTGCCGACCGAGCCCACGCCGTAGCCGAGCAGCCGCCGCCGGGCGAGCGCGGCGGTCACGCCGTGGCGCCCAGGTTGAGGCCCGCGGTGACGATGCGGCGCAGGTTGGCGCGGAACCGGGCCAGTGCGGCGGCGTCGTCCATGCCGTGGCGCAGGCCGTCGGAGCGCAGGACGCCGCCGCGCGCGAACCCGTGCGTGCACCAGACGACGGTCCAGGCGACGTACTCGACGTCGACCTCCTCGGCGGCGCCTTCGGGCAGAACCTTGCCGACGGCGTCGACGACGGTCTCCATCAGCGGCCTGACGTAGGTGTTCTCCAGGTGGGCGACGTCGGCGGCGTCCGACAGCCACCGGTGCATCCACAGCCCGGGGATCTCGGGGCGGGCGGCGCAGAAGTCGACGTAGCGGTCGACGACGGCGAGGACGCCGGCCGCGTCGGGCGTCATCTCGGCGACCGCCGCCTCCAGGGCCGCACGTTCGGCCCGGTGGGCGCGTTCCATGACGGCGAGGTAGAGGTCGCGCTTGCCGCCCGCGTGGTAGGCGACGGTGGCGATGTTGAGTCCGGCCGCTTCGGCGATCATGCGGGTGGAGGTGCCGTCGTAGCCGTGCGCGGCGAACAGCCGGGTCGCCGCGTCGATGACGCGTTCCCGGCCGGAGTCGCTGGTCATGCGCTCACCGTAGAGGCGCGCCGCGTCTCGGTCAATCGTTTGATGGAGACGCGCGGGGGTGCGTGCCGATCTTCGCCGGCGGCGCTACTCGGCGGCGCTACTCGGCGGCGGCGGTGTCCTGCTCGCGGCGGCGCGGGCCGTCCAGCGGGATCACCTCCGCGCCCGGCCGGCCCTCCGGCGGCGTGGTGAGCCAGACGGTCAGCACCATCTCCATCTCCAGCCGCGTCTCCGGGTCGTACAGCCGCTCGCCGAACAGCTCCTCGAGCTGGTGCAGCCGGTACCGGACGGTCTGCGGGTGGACGTGCAGCCGGGTGGCGACCTCGGTGGCGTTGAACCCGTTCTGCAGGCACGACAGCAGCGTCCGCATGAGCCGCTCGCGGTGCCGCGGCCGGACGGTCTTCAGCGGCGCCAGCCGCAGGTCGGCGACGGCGCGCACCAGCTCCTCGTCCTTGAACACCACCAGCGCCGGCATGTGGTCGGCGCAGCGGATCAGCCGGTCGGACGCCAGGATGCCGCGGCGCGCGAGCGGCAGCGCCTCGCGGGCCCAGCGCAGCGACTTCGCGGCGTCCTCGGTGCGGACGGTCGGGCCGAGCGCGGCGACCCAGTTGCGCAGCGCCGACTCCAGCATCCGGCCGCGCCCGGGGCCCTCCGGGTCCGGGACGAGCAGGCAGGGCTCGCGCCGGTTGACGTCGGCGAGGACGTCCGGCGGCAGCGACGGGTGCGAGAACGGCTGCTGGCCCCGCTCGTACAGGACGACCGCCGCGACCGTGCGGGGGACGCGCCACTGCGCGAGGCGGGCGAGGTCGGCGACGGCCTGCGGCGCGGCGGGCGGCTCGGCGAGCAGCATGTCCAGCAGCCGGCGGCGGCGGTGCTCCAGCTCGCCGGCCTCCTGCTCGCGGGCCTTGGTGTACCCCTCGGTGGCGGCGCGGGCGATCTCGTCCAGGAACGCGAAGATCGCCTCGGCGATGCTGGCGAGCGTGCGGCGGGAGATGTTGTAGCGCTCGGACTCCGAGGCGAGCCGCCGCCAGGCGACGCGGGCGCCGAGCCGCAGCGAGGTCTGCAGGATGTCGAGGTCGCGGCCCTCGCGGGCCTCGGCCCAGCCGATCTCCCGGTAGACGGCGGCGACGGCCTCCCAGGAGCTCTCCGGGTCCATGATCAGGTCGACGAACTGCCGCAGCGCGCCCTCCACCGCGGCCCGGACGAGGCGCGCGTACTCCTCGTCCTGCGGGCGCGAGTACTCGGGGATCCCGGCGAGGATCTCCTCGATCATCTCCTCGGCGAGGGCCTCCAGGTGCGGCCGGAACATCTCCGACAGCTCGCTGGGAACGCCGGCCCAGGGCTTCAGCGGCGAGGCCCCGCCCTGGGCGGACGCCCCGCCGGTCTCCCCCGGCCCGCCGGACGCACCGGCGAAAGCCTTCAGGCTCGTCGTCACCTTCGCACCTCCCCCGATGGGTCGTTCCGGAAGTTACCGAGCCGGCGGGCGGCGGGCTGCACGATCGGAGACGCATTGCGGTCGGGCGCTTATAAGCCGACTGACAAAGCGTTCATCGGAAACCTAGGCCCGCCGGGCGCCGGGTCCGGCGAGGACGGCGGCGGCGCCGAGGCCGAGGTAGACGAGCCCGGTGGCGTACCGCTGCCGGCGGCGGAACCCGGGCCGGGCCCGCAGCCATCCGCCGAGGGATCCGGCGGCGAACGCGTAGACGAGGTCGGCGGTGAGCCCGATCAGTGCCGTGACCAGCCCCATCACGACGATCTGCAGCGGGACGGCGCCGGCCCGCGGGTCGACGAACTGCGGCAGGAACGCCAGGAAGAACAGCACGACCTTCGGGTTGAGCACGTTCACCAGCACACCGTCGAGGTAGACGCGGCGCAGCGGCCGGGGCCGGAGGAGCGGCGCGTCGTGGTCGCCGCGGGCGCGGAGCGTCCGGTAGGCGAGGAAGACCAAGTAGGCGGCGCCCGCGTAGCGCAGGACGCCGAACGCGGTGGCGGACGCGGCGACGAGCGCGGAGAGCCCGGCCGCCGCGGCGGCGATGTGCACCAGCATCCCCGACTCGACGCCGAGCGCGGACGCGACGCCCGCGCGGCGCCCCTCTCCGATGCTGCGCGCGGTGATGTACAGGTGGTTGGGTCCGGGGATGGCGACGAGGGTGAGCGCGGCGAGCAGGAACAGCAGTGGGTTCGTCACCCGCCGAACGCTACGAGCCCCATGGTCCGCCTTACAGAGCCAATGAGGCCCGCAGAAAATGGACCACTGCGGCGCCGGTCAAGCCGGGGCCGCGTCCGCGTCCGCCAGCGCGCCGGCCAACACCAGCCGCCCGGACGTGCGGACCATGTCCGTGATCTCCTCGGTGGGCCGGCGCAGCGAGGCCAGGCTGACCAGCGCGGCGAGCAGGATGTGGCCGAGCACGATCTCCACCTCGTCGCGCGCCGGCAGCGGCTCGCCGATCGCGGCGGACAGCCGGTCGCGGACGAACAGGAACAGCACCGTGCGGGCGTCGTCCACGCTGGAGTCGTCCGAGGTCACGGCCTGGATGATGGCCGAGGTCAGGGTGCGCTCCTGCGCCGCCACCTCGACGATCCGCTCCAGCAGCGCGGTGAGCCGCTCGACCGGGGTGTCGCCGACCGCCAGCGCGTCGATGTCGCCGGTGATGCGGTGCGCCCAGGTCGCGGCGACCTCGGTGAGCAGGTGGTCCTTGGTGGCGAAGTAGCGGTACACGGTCGCGCGGGCCACCCCGGCGCGGTCCGCCACGTCGTGCATGGTGACGACCGGGTAGCCGCCCTCGCGCGCGAGATCGCGCGCCGCGTCGATCAGCCGCTCGCGCCTGGCCTGCTGATCCTTGGTCAGCGTCCGCGTGACGGTGAACCGCACATCGCCGTTCAAAACGCCTCCTCGCCGTGCCCGTCCCCCATTCTCCCGCACCTTCGGCCGTTTCGCGCCGCCGGGCGCGGGCCGGGCGGCCCGGTGCGGCCGGTTCCGGATCGTGTACCTACCGCTTGCTTGGCGGCGACGTTAGTTTAGACGGCAGTCCCGAGCCAAGGAGGCACCGGATGGCGGCTCCTGCCACCCCCGCGTCCACGCCCGCCACGGGCGTCGTCGCCACCGGCGGCGCGTCCGGCCCCGGCCCCGGCGCCGCGAGCGCCCGCGCCTTGGCCGGGTCCGGCCGCCGGGTCGCGGCCTGGGACCGCACAGGCCCGTCCGAAAGCGCGCCGGGTCGCCGCGTCACCGCCGTGGACCACTGACGGGAGGCCACCATGCAGATCGACCTGCTCGACGGCGAGATGTACGCGACCGACCCGTGGAGCGTCTACGCGCGGCTCCGCGCCGAAGCGCCCGTCTACCACGACGAGGCGAACCGCCTGTGGGGCGTGTCCCGGCACGCCGACGTGTTCGCGATCGAGCGCGACCCGAAGCTGTGGATCAGCTCCCGCGGATACCGGCCGCAGCTGCAGTCCGACCCGTCCATGATCGGGATGGACGACCCGGAGCACATGCACCGCCGCCGCATGGTCTACCAGCGCTTCACCCCGCGTGGCGTGTCCCGGTATGCGGAGAAGGTCCGCGCCACCACCGTCGACTGCATCACCACCGCGCTCGACGCCGGCACCGTGGACGCGATCCCGGCGCTCGCCGCGCCGCTGCCCGCCCGCGTCATCGGCTGGCTGCTCGGCTTCCCCGAGGAGGAGTGGCCGCAGCTCGTCCACTGGTCGGCGACCGCCGTGGTCTCGGGCGGCGGCGAGCGCTACGTCACCGAGGAGTCGATGAACGCGGTCGGCGAGTTCGCGCTCGCCGTCCTCGACATGGCCAAGGAGCGCCGCGCCCGGCCGTCGGAGGACCTGCTGTCGGTATGGTCGAACGCGGCGCCCGACCAGCCGCGCTACGACGACGAGCACCTCGCCCACGAGGCCCTGCTCCTTCTCGTCGGCGGCGCCGAGACGACCCGGACGGTCATCGCCACCGCCCTCGACGCCCTCATCCGGCACCCGGAGGAATGGCGGAAACTGCGCGACGACCCGTCCCTGATTCCGGACGCCGTCGAAGAATTCGTCCGCTGGACGACCCCGATCCTCAACATGTGCCGCGTCGCCGCCCGCGACACCGAGGTGGCCGGAGTGGCCATTCCGGCCGGCGGCCAGGTACTGCTGATGTACGGGTCCGCCAATCGCGACGAGGCCGTGTTCGACGCCCCGGACGTCCTCGACGTGACCCGCCGGCCGGGCGACCACATCGCCTTCGGCCTCGGCCCCCACTTCTGCCTCGGCGCGTCCCTGGCCCGCCTCGAACTGCGCATTTTCTTCGAGGAGTTCATCGCCCGCGTGGACACCGCCGAATGGGCCGATTCCGAAGGCCCCCGCATGCTCCGCAACTCGTTCGTCCGCGGCGTCACCGAATTCCCGGTGACCCTCACGCCCCGGTGACCCTCAGGCCTCTCTGACGGGGGTGCTCCAGCCGCTCTCGAGGTGCTCGAAGATCTCCCGCAGCGCGGCGCGCGGGTCGGGCGCTTCGCCGGCCAGCTCCGGGACTTCCAGGACGTAGCGGGCCAGAGCCCGGTCCGCCGGGGCGGGTTCGGCGCGGCCGGCCTCCGCCGCCAGCAGCCCGGCGAGCGGGCCCTCCGCGCGCAGCCAGAGCAGGCGCTGGTAGCGCCGCAGTTCCGGGGTGCCCATGACCAGGTCGCGGCGCCGCCGCAGGCCGGGAGGCAGGTCGCGGGCGAACGGGCCGCGCTCGGCCAGGTAGCCGTGCAGGGCCTGAAGCGCGGTCCGGCCGGCGGGCCGCTCCCGGACGGCGGCCAGGATCGCCTCCCGGCGCTCGGTGCCGTCGTCGAAGATCAGCGCCTGCTTCCCGTCCGGCACGTGCTTGAACAGCGTGGCGATCGACACGTCCGCCTCGTCGGCGATCCGGGTGACGGTCACGCCGTCGTAGCCGTGCTCCAGGAAGAGCCGCAGCGCTGCGTCGGCCAGCGCCTGCCGGGTCGCGGCCTTCCTGCGTTCGCGCCGTCCCTGGTCCGTCGGTGCCATGGGCTCATCCTACGACGCCGCTGGAATTACTATGAACTCATAGTCGTTATGGTTTCATAGTCGTTCTACTGAATCGGGGAGGCGTTCGCCATGACCACCGCTCACCACTCCATCGCGATCATCGGGGCCGGCCTCGGCGGCCTCACGCTGGCGCGCGTCCTGCGGGTGCACGGCATCGAGGCGGCCGTGTTCGACCTGGAGGCCGGCCGGGACGCCCGCACCCAGGGCGGCATGCTCGACATCCACGAGGACTCCGGGCAGGCCGCGCTGCGCGCCGCCGGCCTCCACGAACGGTTCCGGGCGATCGTCCATCCGGGCGGGCAGGCGATGCGCGTCGCCAACAGGGACGGCACCATCGCCCTGCAGGAGGAGGACGACGGGACCGGGGGCCGCCCGGAGGTCGACCGCGGTCAACTGCGCGACCTGCTGCTGGACCCGCTCCCCGCCGGCACCGTCCGGTGGGGCGCCAAGGCGACCGGTGCCCGGCCGCTGGGCGACGGCCGCCACGAGGTGACCTTCGCCGACGGCGCCACGATCACCACCGGCCTGCTGGTCGGCGCGGACGGCGCCTGGTCCAGGATCCGTCCGCTGCTGTCCCCGGCGCGGCCCGCCTACACCGGCATCTCCTTCGTCGAACTCGACCTGCCGGACGCCGACGCCCGCCATCCCGGCGGCGCCGCCCTGATCGGCCGCGGCTTCTTCCTGGCCCTGGACGGCGAGCGCGGCATCCTCGCCCACCGCGAGACCGACGGCGGCCTGCACGTCTACACCGCCTTCCGGACCGGCGAGGACTGGCTCGACGGCATCGACTTCACCGACACCGCCGCCGCCAAGGCCGCCGTCCTCGCCCGCTTCACCGGGTGGGACGCCGCGTTCCGGACGCTGATCGACGAGGCCGACGGCGCGCCGGTGCCGCGCCGCATCCACGCGCTGCCCGTCGGCCACCGCTGGGACCGGGTCCCCGGCGTGACGCTCCTCGGGGACGCCGCGCACCTGATGTCGCCGTTCGCCGGCGAGGGCGCCAACCTCGCCATGCTCGACGGCGCCGAACTCGGCCAGGCCATCGCCGCCCACCCCGGCGACATCGAGGCCGCCCTCGCGGCCTACGAGAAGGCGCTCTTCCCGCGCAGCGAAGCCTCGGCCTCCGAATCGGCCGCCTCCCTGGACCTGATGTTCGGCCCCGACCCCGTCACCCGCCTGGTCGACCGGTTCACCGCGCATCAGCGGAACTGAACCGCCCGGACGTCCCCTCAGCGGACGACGCGGAAGCGCAGATGCGTCGCCGCGGGGGACTCGATGACACGGAGGCGCTCGAGATTCACCGCCGCGCCGCCCGGGTCGTCGAAGAGCCGGACGCCGTCGCCGAGCATGACGGGGGCGACGGACACGAAGACCTCGTCGAGCAGGCCGGCGGCGATGCACTGCGCGGCGACCTGCGCGCCGAGGACGCCGACGTCGCGGTCGCCGGCGGCCGCCCTCGCCGCCGCAGCACCGCTCTCCAGGTCGCCGACGAAGGTGACGCCGGGGACGGAGGCGTCCGGCGGGCTGTGGGTGAGCACGAACTGCGGCCCGTCCCACCCGCCGCCGTACGGCTCGCCTTCCTGCTCGGTGCCCTTGTGCGGATCATCGCCGCCGAAGGTGCGCCTTCCCACCAGAAGCGCGCCCGTCCGCCTCATGACCTCGTCCACGGCCGGATCCGGGCCGAGGTAGTCCGCCATCCACGACATGTCGCCACCCGGACCTGCGATGAACCCGTCCAGCGACATCATGCATTGGTACTGAAGTTCGCCCACGCTGTGCCTCCATCGATCGGTCGACCCCTGGTTGAGACCATGCGCCGCCCGGAAACTCATCGCGCCGCCATTCCCTCCAGGGAATCGCATCGCCGCAGCTTACGCCGCACACTGCTGCACATGAACGAACAACTCGAACCCAACGAATGGGCCGACCGCTACATCGCGCAATGGACCGAACCCGACCCGGGGACGCGCCGGGCTCTCATCCGGGAACTGTGGGCGCCCGACGGTGTCCAGGTCCTGGTGAACCCGCCCCAGGAGATCCGCGAAGCCGCCGGCAACCTGGCCTTTCCCATTCCGCCGCTGGAGGTCCGCGGACACGACGCCCTGAACGCCAGGGTTTCTCGCGCCTACGACATGTTCATCGCTCCCGGGGAGCGCACTTTCAAGGCCGCCGAAAAGGCCACCGTCCTTATGCCCAACGTGCTCGCCGTCCGCTGGTCGACGGTCTCGGTCAGCACGGGCGAGGCCGTCGGCGGCGGCCTGGACGTCATCGCCCTGGACGACGAGGGCCGTATCCGCACCGACCACCAGTTCATCGGGACGAACTGACCGCGGGACCGTTTCCTGTGGTGGCCGGGGCGGGGTAGAACGGGGGGATGACGACGGCCATGGCGCGGCTGGTGCCCGTGCGGTTCAGCTGGGATCGGGACGACCGGCATCGCGGGCTCCGCGTGCTGGCGGTGCTCGGGCTGGCGGCGGGGGCCGCGATGGCGGTGTTCGGGCTGCCGCCGATCGCGTTGCACAGCCCGCTCCGGCTGGTGGGCATGGTGTGCCCGCTGTGCGGCGGGACCCGCGCGGTGCAGGCGCTGATGCGCGGGGACGCCGCCACCGCGTGGGAGTACAACCCGCTCGCGTTCGTGGTGGTGCCGGGGGCGGTCCTGGTGCTGGTCAGGTGGGCCGTCGGGCTCGCCGCCGGACGGTGGGTGAACGTGCGGGCGCCGCGTCCGGCCGTGGTGTGGGCGCTGGCCGTCCTCGCCGTGGCGGGGCTGTGGGCGTACCAGGCGTCGCACTCGGAGATGCTGCGCCACGGCGACGGCGACTTCCGCCACCAGGTGATGGGCATGGGGCTGGCGGTGGCCATCGCGGCCGCCCTCGCGGCGGTCCAGATGCTCGTCGTGCTGCCGGCCGTGCGCCGGTTCGGGCGCGGCGCCCGCCCGGCTCGTCCGGTCCCTCCGGCGGAAGGGTGGAGGGAACCGGACGAGCCCCGGGCGGGCGGGCCGGCGCGGACCTAGGCGACGTCGAGTTCCCGGCGGCGCTCGGCCCACTGCAGCGAGTGCCGGATGGCGTCCCCGATGGTGTACTCCGGCTTCCAGCGCAGCAGTTCCCACGCCTTGGCCGGGTTCACGAACGCGCCGACGACGTCGCCGGGGCGGGCCGGGGCCTCCTCCGCGACGAACGCCTCGCCGACGACCTCGCGGAACGCGTCCACCAGTTCCCGGACGGTGGTGCCGTCGCCGGTGCCGAGGTTGATCACCTCGTAGCCGGAGCCCTCCCCGGCGGGGCGCAGCGGCGGGACGATCGAGTCGAACCGGTCCGCCGCCTCGCAGAACGCGCGGGCGATGTCCCAGACGTGGATGTAGTCGCGGATCGCGGTGCCGTCGCGGGTGTCCCAGTCCACTCCGGTGATCTTGAACGGGACGCCCAGCTCGTACGACTCGATCATCTTGCCGAGCGCGTGCGTCGGCTTGCTGCTCTGCAGGCCGGTGCGCAGCCGCGGGTCGGCGCCGATCGGGTTGAGGTAGCGCAGCGAGACGACCCGCAGCGAGGTGGCGCGGCAGACGTCCTCGAGCATCAGCTCGGCCATCATCTTCGAGCGGGTGTAGGGGTTCTGCGGCTCCAGCGCCGAGGTCTCCGACACCGACAGGTCCGCCTCCGGCCGGTACATCCCCGCGGTCGAGGCGAAGATCATCCGGTCCCGGCCGTTGCGGACGAGGTGCTCGGCGAAGTCGCGGGTCCGCCCCAGGTTGACCCGGTAGTAGCGCAGCGGGTCCCGCATCGAGTCGGGCACCACGATCAGCGCGGCGCAGTGCACCGCGACGGTGATCTCCGGATGCTCCCGGAAGATCGCGTCGACGAGGTCCCCGTCCCCGATGTCGCCCTGGTAGAAGATCTTCCCGTCGGTGAACTCCTGCCGGCCGGTGATGAGGCTGTCGAGCACCACCGGCGTGATCCCGCGTTCGGCGAACGCCGACGCGATCGTGCTGCCGATGAAGCCGGCTCCCCCTGTGATCAGGACTTTCATATGGCATCCCCTGCGCCGGTGCGTCCCTGCTCGGTCACGGACAGGATCGGCACACGGTCGCGGCCGGTCAACGGACCGCGCTCCAGGTTGTCCGGGTCCGGACGGCGGTGAACCCGCGGCCGGACCGGGGCGTCCGCGCACGGTTCTCCTGCGCGCGCCCGCCACCTGCGAAGATCCCCGGACGGGCGCGCGGGACGGGTTCCGTGCCCGGTGCCCCGGCCGCCGCGGCCTGTCCGAAACGACTACAGCGTTTGCAGGATCCGGATCGCGTCCGCACCGGTCATGGTCGGTGGATGCAACCGATCCGGGTCCTGATCGTGGACGACCACGCGCTGTTCGCCGAGGCGCTCGCCGCCCGGCTCGGCCGCGAGCCCGACCTGGTGATCCTGCCGATCGCCGCGGACGTGCGGCACGCGCTGGCCCTCGTCGGCACCGAGCGCCCGCAGGTGGTCGTGCTCGACATGACGCTGGGCGCCGAGAGCGGCCTGGACGTCCTGGACCGCGTCCGCGAGGACCACCCGGACGTGCGGGTGGTGGTGCTCACGGCGATGAGCGACCTGGACACCCTGGTGCAGGCGGTGCGGCGCGGCGCGGTCGGCTGGCTGTCGAAGACCGAGGGCGCCGACCTGGTCGCGCGGGTGATCCGGTCGGCGGCGCGGCAGGGCGGCTGGCTCCCGCCGGAGGTGCTGGGCGAGGTGCTGCGCCGGCTCGTCGCGGGCGAGGCGCGCGACGCGGGCGGCACCCGGCTGCTGGCGGACCTGACGCCCCGCGAACGCGAGGTGCTGCAGTGCATGGTCGACGGCCTGGGCCGCGCGGAGATCGCCGACCGGCTCGGGCTGTCGGCGAACACCGTCCGCACGCACACCCAGAACCTGCTGGCGAAGCTCGACCTGCACTCGGCGCTGGAGGCGATCACGCTCGCCATGCGCGCCGGCATGCGCCCGGGCTCCAGCGACTAGCCGTCCGGCGCGGAGTCGCGGCGGGTCGCCGTCATGCGCGGCCGGACGGCGGCGGCCCGCCGCGGGTCAGCGGGCCAACTCTGGTGCAAACGGCGTAGTGGGGGGTCGTCGTTTGGGCGATTCGGGAGGCTACGGGCCTTCCTACGCTCGGCCCTACCGATGCAGCAGGCCGGAGGGGAGACCAGTGGAGATCGATGAGGTCGCGGCGCGGGTGGCCCGGAGCTACTGGGCGCTCCTGCTGGTCATGACGGTCGTCCCGCTGGTCCTGGTGGGCGGCCTGATGAGCCGGCAGGACCCGCCCGCCGTCGCCAAGACGCGGTTGCAGGCGACCGCGAAGGCGGCGGACGCGGCGGCGGGCGACGCCGGCGTCAGCACCGTGGTCAGCCAGGTGAAGGCGTTCGCGACCGGCGAGAACCTGCTCACCGGCGTCACGGGGCAGCTGCACCTGCACCGGTCGACCAGCGGGCTCGCCAAGAACATCTCGGTCGCCGGGCTCGGCACCTCCACGGTGGTGGAGCTGTCGGTGAAGGACAAGGACCCGCAGGCCGCGCGGAGGATGACCGACGCGATCGGCGCGGCCGTCGTGAAGGAGATCAACGACTCCAACCAGGGCGCGATCAACCAGCAGCTCGCCGGCATCGACAAGCGGGTGCGCGAACTGGAGAAGAAGCTCGGGCCGCTGTCGCGGCGGGCCGGCGCGCAGCCGAACCCCGACATCGGCGCCGCGAACGAGCGCGAGCGGGTGCAGGCGGAGCTGACCGACCTGCGGTCGAACCGCTCGGACCTGCAGGCGCAGCTGCTGGCCGCCGGGAACGCCTCGGTGGTGCAGCCGGCGGTGCTGGCGCCCAAGAGCAACCCGGCGGTCATGATGGCGGCGGTCGCGGGCCTGGTCGGGCTGGTCGCCGGGATCCTGATCGCGGTGCTGACGGAGATGGCGCGTCCCACGATCCCGGGGCAGCGCCGGGTCGCGCGGCGGCTCGGCGTCCCGCTGCTCGGGTGGGCGGACCGGGGGCCGGCGGAGCTCGCCGACCTCGGCCGGCGGGTCCGGCTCGCCGCCCGCAAGGAGGAGGTCGGGAACGTCACGCTGGTCGGCGCGCCCGGCCCGCTGCCCGCCGACCTGGTGTCGTCGGTGGCGTCGGCGGTGTACGGGGACCGGACGAAGGTCGTCGGGTCGCGGCCCGTGCGGCAGCGGCCGGGCGACGGCGGAGGCACCGCCACCGGCGCGTCCGCCGGGAAGCCCAAGGACGGCGCGCCGAAGGACGGCGAGCCGGAGAAGGACGGGCCCGAGGACGGGTCCGCCGGCGGGGCGGCCGACGGCCCGCCGCTGAACAGCTCCGGTCCCGGCACCGGCAGGAGCACGTCGGTGGTCCGCGCCGGGGGCGGCACCGCCGTGATGACGAAGAAGTCCGGCGCGGCGGTGTCCCCGACGGACGTCACCCAGCCGGTTCCGGTGCCCGTGCGCGGGGTCTGCCACGTGCACGCGTTCGAGGACATCGATCCGGGATCGGACGACGAGGTCGGGGTGGTCGTGGTGGTCGGGCCGGTGACGCGGGTGTCGGGCCTGGAGACGGTCCGCGACCTGGTCGCCGCGTCCGGCTGGCCGCTCCTCGGCGTCATCGCCACGTCCCGCAAGATCAAGGGGTAGCTGATGGCTCAGTCCACCGTTCCGTTCACGATTCCGTCGCTGTCCGACGAGGTGTCGGACGCCGTGGTGAAGGTCCTCGACTCGGGGTGGATCACCACGGGGCCGCAGACCGCCGCGTTCGAGCAGGAGTTCGCCGACCACCTGGGCGCCGCGCACGTCGTCGCGGTCGCCTCGTGCACGACCGCGCTGGAGCTGTGCCTGCGCGCGCTGGAGCTGCCGCCGGGGTCGGCGGTGCTGACGCCTAGCCTGACGTTCTGCGGTGCGATCAACGCGATCCTGCACGCGGGGCACCGGCCGGTGCTCGTCGACATCGACGCGGACACGCTGGTGCCGAGCCCGGAGACGGTGGCCGCGGCGGCCGCGCGGGTGAGGCCGGCCGCGATGATCGTGCAGAACCAGGGCGGTTACCCGGTGGACGTGGCGGCGCTGGCGGAGGCGGCCGGGCTGGACCGGACGCGCATCGTCGAGGACGCGGCGCACGGGCCGGGCGCGGCGCGCGGCGGGAAGCCCGTCGGGTCGGAGTCGTTCGCGGCGTGCTTCTCCTTCTACGCCACCAAGAACATGCCGATCGGCGAGGGCGGCGCCATCGCGACGAGCGACGAGCGGCTTCAGGAGCGGGTCCGCGCGATGCGGCTGCACGGGATGAGCAAGGACTCCTGGAAGCGGTACCTGCCGGGCGGGAGCTGGCGGTACGACGTGAAGCAGATCGGCCTCAAGGCGAACATGACGGACGTGCAGGCGTCGATCGGGCGGGCGCAGCTCGCCGCGCTGCCGGAGTGGCAGCGCCGCCGCGCGGAGATCGTCGCCGCCTACGACGAGGCGTTCCGCGGCCTGCCCGGCCTGACGCTGCCGCAGCGGGACCTGGACGGGATCCAGCACGCCTGGCATCTCTACCAGGTCCGGGTCCCGGACCGGGACGCGGTCAGCTCGGAGCTGGAGGCGGCGGGCGTGTCGACGTCCGTGCACTTCATCCCCGCGAACCAGATGACCTCCTACCGGGACATCCTGGGCGCCGACGAGTGCGCGCGGGTGCCGGTGACCGACCGGGTCGGCGAGGAGCTGCTGTCCCTTCCGCTGTATCCCGGGCTGACGGCCGACGGGCAGGACCGCGTCATCGCCGCGCTCACCGAGGCACTGCGGGCCCGGAGCTGACCGTGCGATGGTTCCCGCCGCACCTGCCCCGGCTCGCCCGCCGCACCGCGTCCGCCCCGCCCCCGGCCGTCCCGGTCAGCCCGCTCGCGCTGCTGATGGGACGGGACGAGGTCGCGCTGGCCGGGCTGCGCGGGCGGCGGCTCGTCCGGGGCCGGCGGGTGCTGGTCACCGGCGCCTGCGGGACGGTCGGGTCGGCGCTGTGCCGGCAGGTCGGCCGGCTGGAGCCGGCGGCGCTGTGCCTGGTCGACAAGGACGCGGGCGGGCTCGCGCGGCTGGCCGGGGAGCTCGCCGCGGAGGCCGGCGGGGTCCGGGTCGCGGTCGCCGAGGCGGACGTGCGCGACGGCGCCCGCGTCGACCGGGTCGTCCGGGACGCCCGGCCCGAGCTGCTGTTCCACACCGCCGGGCAGAACGAGTTGGCGAAGGTGGAGCAGGACCCGTGCCGGGGCGTCGCCGACAACGTGGTCGGAACCCGGCACGTGGTCGACAGCGCCGTCCGGCACGACGTGCAGCGGCTGGTGTTCGTCTCCTCCGACAAGGCCGCCGACCCGACCTCGGTGCTCGGGGCGACGATGCGGCTCGGCGAGCTGCTGCTGCAGACCGCGACGGGCGGCCCGACGTGCTTCGCGGCGGTCCGCGTCGGCAACGTCATCGGCGAGGCCGGGGCGCTGCTCAGCCTGCTCGCGCACCGCATCTCCTCCGGCGAGGTCGTCACGATCACCCATCCGGAGGTGGCGCGGCACTTCATGACGGTGGCGGAGGCGGCGGGCCTGCTGATCGAGGCGGCGGCGCTGGCGGAGGAGGCGGAGACGTTCGTGCTCGACATGGGCCGTCCCGTCCCCGTCGTCGAGCTGGTGCACCGGTACGCCGAGCAGCTGCGGCTGCCGGAGGTGACGATCCGGTTCAGCGGGCTCGGGCCCGGCGAGAAGCTCGCGGAGAAGGCGTTCGCCGACTCCGAGCGGCGGATCCGCACCGCGCACCCGAAGATCTGGGCGACCCGGCCGGCGCCGCCGCCGGCCGGGCTGCCGCAGCTGCTGGACGAGCTGGCGGCGGCGGCCGGGGCCGGCGACGACGGCCGGGTCCGGATGCTGCTGCGCCGGCTGCTGCCGGAGTACCACCCGGTGCGGCGCCCGCTCCCGGCCGGGGACCCGCCGCCGCCCGGTCCGTCTTGTCTGTGTGACGCGGGGTGCAGCCCCGATCCTCCCGGCCTGTGAGGTGCGCGTTGAGTACGAGCAGGAAGCTCCGAGTCGCCACGGTGATCACCCGGTTCAACGGCGGCGCCGGCCAGGTCGCGCTGAACGGCGCGCTCGCGCTGCCGGACGGTGAGTACGAGCGCGCGGTCGTCACCGGCGGCGTCGGCATGGACAGCGAGGCGCGGGCCGCCCGCGACACCGTCCTGTACGGGGACGACGCGGTCGGGAACGCCGCGGCGGGCGACCTGACCCCCGAGGCGCACGCCGCCGGGATGGAGATCGTGCAGGTCGGGCCGCTGGTCCCGCAGATCTCGCCGCGCGACGACCTCGCCGCGCTGAAGACGCTGACGCGGGTGCTCGCCGAGGGGCGCTACGACGTCGTCCATACCCACAGCGCGAAGGGCGGCGTCATCGGGCGGGTCGCTGCGGCCCGCGCGGGGATCCCGCGGATCGTGCACACCTGGCACGGGTTCCCGTTCAACGAGTTCCAGTCGTGGGCGCGGCGCAGCGTCTACATCCGGCTGGAGCGGATCGCCGCTAAGCGCACCGACGCGTTCCTGGCGATCGGGTCGGAGACGGTGACGACCGCGCTGCGGCTCGGCCTCGCCACGCCGGAGCGGGTGCGGCTGTCGTGGCCGGCCGTGGACGTGGACGCCTACGCGACCGCGGCCGGTTCCCGGGCGCAGGCCCGCCGCCGCCTCGACCTGCCGCTCGGGGTGAAGGTGGTCGGCGCGATCGGCCGGCTGACGTTCCAGAAGGGCCCGGAGATCTTCGCCAAGGCGCTGGCCCGGCTGCCCGACGACGTGTTCGGGCTGTGGGTCGGCGGCGGCCCGATGGCCGACGAGCTGGACGAGCTGACCGCCCGGCTCGGCATCGGCGAGCGGATGCGCTGGCTCGGCCACCGCGACGACGTCGCCGACGTGCTGCCCGCGTTCGACCTGATGGCGATGCCGTCCCGCTGGGAGGGCCTGCCGTGCGTGCTGGTCGAGGCGATCGGCGCGGGGATCCCGCTGGTCGCCACGGCCGTCCCGTCCAACCAGGACCTGGTGCTGGCCGGGGAGACCGGGATGCTCGTCCCGCCCGAGGACCCCGAGCAGCTCGCCGGCGCGATCGGCGCGCTGCTGGACGACCCGGCCGCCGCCGCGCGGATGGCCGAGCGGGCCCGCGGCCGGGTCGGCGACTGGTTCTCCCCCGCGCACCTCGGGACCGTCCTGGACGAGACCTACCGAGGAAGCTCCAAGCGCCCATGACCGCACTGATCCCGGCGCGGTCGGGGGCGCGCAGGGGTCTCCCGCCCCGGGAGGCCCCGGCCGGGGCGCCGCCCGCCGCCGCCTCGCCGGAGCCGCCGGAGCCGCCGGCGCTCCGGCGGCGGTGGCCGCTGACGTCGGTCGCCCTGGTGCTCGGCATCGCGTCGCTGCCGATGCTGATGCCGGCGGGGCTGCCGCCGGGCCCCGGCAACACCGGGCTGCCCGACCTCGCGCTCATCGGGCTCTCCACGGTGACGCTGCTGTGGGCGGGCACCCGGAGGCTGCCGGTGCGCTGGCCGTTCCTGATCCCCACCCTGATGACGATCATCGCGGGCGGGATCGCCGCGGTCGTCAACCAGGCCGGCACGCTCACCCTGGTCAAGGACCTGTTCGTGCTGATGTGGGCGGTGAGCATCGCCAACCTCGGCCGCGACCCGAGGATGCTCCGGCTCGCGCTGCGCGCGTTCGTGGTGATCGGCACCTTCTACGCGGTCGTGGAGATCCTGGGGATGCTCCTCGGCATCGAGGCGATGTCCGGCAAGCAGCTCGACGGCGAGCGCGCGATGTTCACCTTCGGCGACGCCAACTACGCCTCCAACTGGTTCATCTGCGTCTTCTTCATCGTCCGCGCGACCCGGTACCCGCGGAAGACCTGGCACCGCTGGGCGGTCTGCGCCGTCATCCTGGCCGCCGAGGGGCTGACCGGCTCCAACGGCGGGCTCCTCGCGCTGTGCGTCGCGCTGCTGCTCGGCTACCTGTTCCGGCTGTTCCGCGAGGGCAAGGCGCACCACGCGCTCGCGGTCGGCGCGCTGGCGTTCCTCATCGCCGGGACCGGCGCCGCCGTGGTCACCACCGTCGACATCCAGCCCTACCTGGACCAGGCCAGCCAGATGTCGCCCGTGCTGCGCGACTCCATCGGCCGCACCACCGGGGAGAGCACCGAGTCGCGCAGCTCGGTCAACGCCGCGACCATCCAGATGCTGGAGGAGCAGACGCGGCCGTGGGGCATCGGCCCCAACCAGACCCGCCCGCAGATGCTCGCGCGGCAGTACGGGTACGTCCGCGAGGCGCACAACGACTACATCGCCGCGGTGCTCGAACGCGGGTTCCTCGGCGGGGTCGCGCTGGTCACGCTGCTGTTCGTGCTGATCCAGCGGTGCGTGCGGATCGCGCGGCGGGGCGCGCTGACCCCCCGGTACGCGGCGCTCGTCCCGCACCCGGAGATGTTCGGCGCGCTCCTCGCGGTGTTCCTGGTCTCCGCGCTCTTCTACCAGACCCTGCACTACCGGCACGGCTGGGCCTTCTTCGGCCTGGTCGCCGCCCTCGACCTCTTCGGAAGACGCGCGGCCCCGGACGGGCGGCCCCCTGGAACCCCGGCGGGGTCGCGCACTGCCGATGATCCGGACCTCACGGAGGGAGCCCGATGACGGACACTCAGCGGCCACCGGCGGCTCCCGCCGCCGACGCCGACGCCGGACGCCTGCGGCGCCGGTTGCTCGCGCTCGTCGCGGGGAACATGGCCGGGCGGATCGGCGCGCTCGGGTCGCTCGGCATCGCGACGATCCTGGTCGCGCGGATCGGCGGGCCGAAGCTCGTCGGCGCGTTCACGCTCGTGCGGATCCTGCCGGGGCTGCTGTGCCAGCTGTCCAGCGCCGGGCTGCCCGGCGCCGCCCCCTACTTCCTCGCCCGCGACTCCTACGACCAGAGCCGGGTGCGGCCCACGCTGGCGGCGCTGACGGTCATCGGCGCGGTGCTCGGCGGGCTCGGCTGGCTCGCCCTCAGCCCGCTCGCCTACCTGGTGTTCTTCAAGTCGTTCGGGATCTGGATCACGGTCGCCGCGGCGGCGCCGTCCTTCACGCAGGGGTTCGTGTCGGTCGGCAAGGGGCTGCTGCAGGGCACCGACGACCAGCCCGGCGCGAGCCTCGCCATCGCGGTCGAGGAGTTCGTGTTCGTCCCGATCTACCTGGTGCTGCTGACCGGCTGGTACGGGCCGGGCGCGCTGATCGCCGGACTCGTGCTCGCCGACCTCGCGGCGGCGGCGTGGATCGCGCGGCGCCTCGCCACGCGCGGGTTCTTCCGCGGCTGGGGGCGCCCCGACCGGCGCCTCGGCCGGACGATCGCCGGATACGGGGTCCGCGGCTACGTCGGGCAGCTCATCGACCTGCTGCAACTGCGGTTCGACATGGCGCTGCTCGGCGCGCTCGCCGGCCCGAAGGTGCTCGGCGTCTACACGGTCGCGAGCAAGTTCGCCGAGCTGGTGCAGCTGCCCGGCCTCGCCGTGAACTACGTGCTGTACCCCGACTTCGCCAAGGAGGACCGGGCGACGGCGACGAGACGCACCGCGCGCCTCATCCTGCCCGCGCTCGGCGTCTCGGTGGCCGCCGCGGTCCCGCTCGCGCTCATCGCCGGGACGGCGCTGCCGTGGATCTTCGGGGACGTGTTCGACGACGCGGTCCTGCCGACCTACATCCGGCTCGCCGGCGTCGTCACGTTCGGCGTCACCGGGCTCATCATGGCCTACCTGTACGGGGTGGGGCGGCCCGGCGCCGCGTCCACCGGGCAGGGCATCGGGCTCGTGGTCGTCGTCGTGATCGGCGCGATCCTGATCCCCCGGCACGGCGCCGTCGGCGCGGCGATCGCCACGTCCATCTCGTTCGTCGCCACCACCGCCGCGCTGATGGCCTGGTTCCAGCACATCCGCAAGGGCGTCGCCCGCGAACCCGGCACCGAACCCGCCGCAGCCGAAGACCCTGCTCCGCACAGCAAGGGGTGACCATGTCCGAGGACCACACCGAACTCGCCACGCGGCCCGTCGACCCGTCCGACGGCGTCGCGCCCTCGGCGGCGCGCCGCGCCCTGGACGTCGCCGGCGCGCTCGCCGGGCTGGTGCTGCTCAGCGTGCCGCTGGTGCTCGTCTACCTGCTGGTCCGGCTGTCCAGCCCCGGTCCCGGGGTGTTCCGGCAGACCCGCGTCGGGCAGGGCGGCCGGCCGTTCACCATGTACAAGTTCCGGACGATGCGGCAGGGCGTCGGCGGGCTCACCGTCACCGCCAACTGCGACCCGCGCCTCACCCGGATCGGCAAGCTGCTGCGGCAGTGGTCGCTGGACGAGCTGCCGCAGCTGGTGAACGTGCTGCGCGGGCAGATGACGCTGGTCGGGCCGCGCCCGGAGACCTACGACCTCGCGGTGCACTACGACGCGCACTCGCGGTGGATCTTCGACCACCGGCCGGGGCTGACCGGGGTGTCGGAGGTCCGGTTCCGCGACTTCGACGTGCTCGGCCCCGGCGAGGAGGTCGACCTCGTCAACTACATCGAGCGGATCGTCCCGGCGCGGGTCGCGGTGGACGCGGTCTACCTGCGCGACCCGTCGATGCGGCAGACGCTGCGGGCGCTGTGGGACACCGTCAGGCACATCCTCGGGTTCACGATCCCGCCGCTCCAGGTGGCGGCGGACGGAACCGTCGAGGAGGCATCCGGCACGACGTCCGCGCCCGCGGCCGACGCCGGCGCCGCCCGCACGACCGCCGAGGAGCCCGGCTCCGCGGCGTAGAGACCCGCATCGGGGAGAGGGAGACATGGACATCCGGGACGTCCGGTTCAAGGTCTCGGCCGTCGCGGCCGCGGTGGTGCTGGTGGCCGGGTTCCTCCTCTACCTGCAGCACAGGTCGTCGTCCGGCGGCCAGGAGCGCTACAGCGGCCCGTCGGCGACGCCCGGGACGCCCGCCGCCCCGCCCGGCCAGACCCGCCGCATCGCGCTGAACACCCAGCCGGCGGACTACCCGAAGCTGAAGCAGCTCGGCTACGACCTCGTGGACGTCAAGCCGGACGACGCGCTCGTCGCGGCCGTCCCGGACGGGATGCAGGCGCTGCTGTGGGTCGGCAACTTCACCTGCGGCTCCTTCGACCTCGACTACGACGGGTTCACCCGGGCGGTGCGGCGGTACGGGCACGACCCGAAGGTGTACGGGTGGTACCTGTCGGACGAGCCGGACACCGGGCGCTGCCCGAAGATCGCCGGGGAGATCCGGCGGCGCGCCGACTACATCCGGCAGAACGCGCCCGGGCAGCTCTCCTTCGTCTCGCTGACCGACTGGCCGATGAAGCAGCTCGCGCCGCGGCGGGTCGGCGTCGACCTCTACGGCCTCGACCCCTACCCCTGCAAGGGCTCGGCGGACGTGCAGGACTCGTGCAACATCGGGGCGATCGACCGGATGGTCCGGATGGCCGACGACGCCGGCATCCCGCGCGCGAAGGTGGCGCCCGTCCTGCAGACGTTCGGGCAGGGCTGCTCCAAGGGCGACAAGCAGTACTGGCTGCCGACCCAGGCGCAGTTCCGCAGGATCCTCGCCCGCTGGGACAAGCTCACGCCGCGTCCCCGGCTGGAGATCTCCTACTCGTGGGGGCACCAGTCCGAGTGGGCGTGCCCGTCGCTGGCGGACGCGTCCGGCGGCGACCATCCCGACCTGCAGAGCATCATGAAGGCCCGCAACACCGGCATGTGAGGCGCCCCCGCACCCGCGAGGGACCCGGTCACTTCTTGGTGTGGTCGGCGACCGCCGGATGCCCGTCCGACGGCAGCGGCAGGTTGAACGACCCGGCCTTCAGCGCCAGGACCTCCATACCGCCGACGAGCAGCACGAACACCACGGCCATCACGCCCAGCTGCACCCGGTTCGGTTTCCTGACCCGAAGCCTGCGGCCTAGTCCGTCCTTGAAAGCCGCCAAAGCCCCGCGGTTCACGCGCACCCCTTCAACCCCCCAGTAACCACGAGAAACCTAACACAACACCGCACACCGGCAGCGCGGAACAGCCGGGCCGGACACGCCCCTGTCGGCGTGCCCGGCCCGAGCCGCGGGCCCTCGTGTTCCGAGGGTCAGGAGACGCGGCGGCTGGTCAGGTTCGCCGCGCGCGCGTTCACGCACGCGCCGGTCGCCAGGTCGAACGCGAAGTTGTGCGCCAGGCAGTGCACCTGGCCCTCGCGGATGACCGCGCCGACCGACAGGTCCTCGCCGGCGTGCGGGCAGTAGCGCGGGATGTCGTAGCACCCGCCGGCCCACTCCACGGTGATCCGCTCGCTCTCGTCGCGGCCCGTCTCGTACGCCTCGACGGCGTTCAGGGCGGGCACGTTCGCGTGCTTGAGCAGCCCCACCAGGTAGTCGTTGTAGACGTCGGGGTCGCGGTAGAGGCTGAGCCGGAAGGAGATGAGCAGGTCCTCCCAGGCCATCCGGCCGGTCAGCACGGAGTCCAGCCAGCGGCCGGCCGTGGTGATCCGGTAGTGCGGCCGGACGCCGGCGGCCGCCTCTCCGACGGTCAGCCCGTCCGGGGCGAAGTCCACGTCCCAGGCGCCGCCGTTCGGGCCGGTGATCTCGAACCGGACCCGCATCGCGATCTGCCGCAGGAAGTAGTCGCTGAGGCGGCCGAGGTGCTCGAAGTGGGCGGCGAACCGGCCGTACAGGTCCGGGCCCGGCTCCGGGTACTCGGCGAGGACGCCCTCGATCAGCTCCTTGCGGTCCTCGGCGTACTGCTTGAGGTAGGCGGGGCGGTCGTCGTCGGCGAAGGAGAACTCCGCCGACACGGGGTCGCGGTCGACCTCGCCGGTGTCCAGGTCGACGCGGTCGCCGGGCTTGAAGCAGTCCCAGCGCTGGCCGGGCAGGTGCTCGCGCAGCCACCGGGTGGAGACCTCGGGGTCGCAGAACGCCCCGTCCCGCTGGCCGAGCACCCAGTTGAGGTGGTCGACCTCGCCGTCCAGGAAGCAGGGCGGCCCGGCGAACGGGACGGCGAGCTCCGGGGCGGTCTGCCGGACGAGCCGCTGCGCCGCGCGCAGCTTGGACGTCCGCTTGTCCATCGAGACCCTGGCCATCTCCCCGGCCGGGTACTCGTAGCAGATCGGGTGCCAGGACGCGCCGGAGGTCTGCAGCGCCATCAGGTCGAGCCGGCCGCCCGCCAGGTGCTTGGCGCGGCGGGCCTGCGCGGCGGTGAGCCGGGCGTCGTTGCAGTGCAGGATCCCGCGCCCGTCCGCGACGATGAGAAAGGCCGCGTCATGGCACATCGGCGAGAGTTCCGGAATGACTGTTATCCAGGAGCCCCGATTGTCGAGCGGGAATTGCTCCCAGGGCGCTATCTCGATTACCTGGCGGGAACCCGCGGCTTCCGCCATCCGTTCCCTGAACGCCGGGCCGGGATAGCGCGGAATGAGGATCCGGGTCCGCTCCGGAAGCCGGCCGATGACCCAGGGGTCGAAATGATCAAGGTGCTCGTGCGAGACCGCCACCCAGTCCGCGGCGAGCAACCGATCGAGGTCGAGGTGATCGTTTCTGGGGTACTGGTGCCAGGCCCCGATAAAGGCCCCTGTTGGAGCGAGCCACGGGTCTGCGAGCAGGTGGAACGCCCGGGCGTGCACCGACACCCCCGCGTGTCCGGTAAATGTGACCGTCGGCATGCTGCGACTGTCTCTCGCCGGCCGCGCCGGCGCACCCGCAGCAATGCGCAAAGCGGCTACGCCGTAGGCATGAAGAAAATGTCACAAGCCGAACTGACAATCCTGACTTAGACGCGCGGAGAAAGACCCGAGTTTACCCGGATCCGGGCATGTCCACTTCCGGTCAGGCACCGGTCTGTTGCGGTCAATTGACTGGACACGACCGGGCACGGGGGGTGACCGTCGAAGGCGGTGCTGGAATTTACGGACGGGGGTCCATTCATGATCAACGGGCGGTCACGATCCTCCCCGGCGGGCGGTGCGGGCGTGGGGACGCTCGCCGCCGCGCCGGTGCGGGAGGACGCGCGGGAGGCCGTGCGGCCGGATCCGCCGGCCGCACCGGAGACGGCCGGCGAGCACGCCCTGTGGAAGCGGCGGCTGCGGCACGACATCCGGCACGAGCTCGGCACGATCATCATGCTGGCGTCGGCGGTCGTGGTCGCCGAGGACGTCGGCGACGGCAGCCGCGCGCGGATCGAGCAGCTGCTCGGCGAGACCCGCTGGCTCGACCACCTGCTCCGCCGGCTCGACGAGGACGACGACGACCAGCCCCTGCCGAGCCCGGAGCGGATCCGGGTGGACGAGCTCGCCGCCGAGGTCGTGACCGGCATGCGGCTCGCCACCCCGCACGAGGTCGGCTTCCGCGGCGGCGAGGCGTGGGCGCACATGGACCCGGTCGCGCTGTGGCGGGCCGTCCGCAACGTGCTGGACAACGCCTGCCGCGTCGCCGAGGGCCGGGTCGACGTCCGGGTGGAGGTCGACCAGGGGTGGGTCGTCATCGAGGTCGACGACGACGGCCCCGGCTTCGGCACCGGCCCCGCCGCCGGTGCGGGCGCGCAGGGCGCGCCGTCGTCCAACGGCGCGCAGCCGGGCGGCGGGCGGTCCGGCGCCGGCCGGCCGCAGGCGCGTCCGGCCGGGGCGCGGCGCGGGCTGGCCTCGCTCGGCCTCGGCATCGTGCACGACCTCATCTCCGGCTACGGCGGCAGCCTGGAGATCCGCACCTGCGAGATGGGCGGGGCCCGGGTGCGCATGCTGCTGCCGTCGGCGCCGCCCGTGCACGAGCCGCTGCTCCCGCACGCGCCCGGTGGCGCGGCGGACGGGGTGCCGGCCGACGCGCACGCCGACGACTGGCGGCCGCATCCATGAGGGTCGTCGTCTGCGACGACCACGCGGTCTTCGCGGACTCGCTGTCGCTGGTGCTGTCGGACGCCGGCCACGTGGTGGTCGGCGTCGCCTACTCGCCGGAGGAGGCGCTGCCGGTGCTGCGCGGCCGGCAGGCCGACCTCTGCCTGATCGACCTGCAGTTCCCGTCCGGCACCGCGCTGGACTGGATGCCGCGGCTGCGCGCCGCCGCCCCGGACACGCTCTTCGTGGTGCTGACCGGGTTCCTGGAGCAGCACGTGCTGGACGCGGGCGTCGCGGCGGGCGTGCGCGGGTTCGCGCACAAGGGCCAGCAGGCGGGCGACATCCTCACGGTGCTGCGCCGGGTCGCCGGGGGCGAGGTCGTCGTGGACCAGGTCGCGCGGAGCGTCGCCGCCCGGCCGCGCAACCAGGCGCAGCGGGTCGCGCGGTTCCTCACCCCGCGCGAGCGGGAGGTGCTGACCCGGCTCGCGCGCGGCGAGTCCACCCAGGCGCTGGCCAAGGCGATGGGCGTGACCCGCAGCACCGCGCGCAGCCACGTGCAGAGCGTGCTGAGCAAGCTCGGCGTGCACTCCCAGCGGGAGGCGGTGATCGAGGCGGCCAGGCATGGCCTGGTCAGTGTCGAGACCGGGGAGTGGCTGGCCGGTTGACGGCCCGGGACCGGGCATCGCGCCCGGACCGGGCGCCGGCACGGCGGAGGACGGCCGAATCCGGACATACAGGGTCCGGCCGGGACGCGTTAACGTCCCCCTCGGAAGGAGGGGTTCCCATGCCTCGACGGGGAGGCGCGCTGCCCGTCTCGGACGCGGCGGTCCTCGGCTGCGCGGACGCCTTCGCCCGCGGCGTCCCGCACGACCGGCTCGACCGGCTGCGGTCCCGGACGCCGGTGGTGTGGCAGGACGGCGACGCGGCGGAGCGGCCGGGCGCGTGGGCCGTGCTGCGGTACGCCGACGTCGAGCACGCGCTCGGCCGGCCGCAGCTGTTCCTCCCGGAGGGCGACGGCGTGCTGCACGGCCCGTCCGCGTGGGCCGGGGCGGGCCGCGGCGATCCCGACGCGTTGCCGGACGACGAGCCCGGCCGCGCGCCGATCGACATGGACCCCCCGATGGCCGCGATGCTCGACCGGATCCCGCGCGGCGAGGCGGTCGACTTCGTCCGGCAGGTGGCGCACGACCTGCCGGAGACGCTGCGCAACACCCTCGCCGGCGGCCTGTACGCGCTGCTGCGCCATCCGGGCCGGTACGCGGCGCTGCGCGCGGGGCGCGCGGACGAGCAGCTGATCGACAGCGCGGTGGAGGAGATGCTGCGCTGGTGGACGCCGGTCCTGCAGGTGCGGCGGCAGGTGCGGCGCGCGACGGAGGTGGGCGGCGTGCCGCTGCTGGCGGGCGAGCGGGTGGCGCTGTGGCTCGTGTCGGCCAACCACGACGCGGAGGTGTACCGCGAGCCCGGCCGGTTCATGCCCGAGCGGTTCGCGCACGGCGCCCGTCCCCACCTGTGCTTCGGCTTCGGCGGGCGCGCCTGCCTGGGCGCGGGCCTGGCCCGCGTGCACCTGCGGGCGTTCCTGGTCGCGCTGCTGGAGCGGCCGGCGCTCGCGCGACCGGCGGGCGAACCGGTAATGTCGCGGTCCAGCGCCCGTCACGGTTTCGAGCGGCTTCCGATCCGCTGGAACGGCTGAGAGCGGGCCCGTGCGCACTGTGCGCCATCTCACCGGATCGCGGCGCCGCACCGCCGCCGTCCGAGCGACCCCCGAAACGGCCCGAGACCGCCGCCCGTCCTCGTGACCGGCGGTCCGCGCCCGGCCGGCGGCCGCGCCGGAACGGTCCACGCACGGTGGACCGTCCGCTGAACTTTCGCTGGGACGACGCCGTATGTCGGCAGAGTCACCCGTCGCGCGCCCGCGGTGCGAGCGCGGCACCAGAGGGGGCTGGTCATGGGGCTGACGAGTTCGGGTCTGCTCGCCGTACTGTCGCTGGTCACCGCGGCGTGCCTGGGCGGCACCGTGTGGCTGTGGCCGCGCGCCGCCGGCACCGGGGTCCGCGCCACCGCGGGGCGTCTGCTGCTGCTCGCCGGCTGCCAGATCGCCGTCCTGCTGACGCTGCTGACGGCGGTGAACACCTACTACCTGTTCTACGGGTCGTGGCGGGACCTGCTCAGCGCGGCGGGCGGCGAGTCGACGCGCACGCCGCGTCCGCTGCCGGCCGCCTCCGGGGCGGTGGCCGCCAGCCAGGCCGTCCGGAAGGTGCGGGCCGACCTCGACCCGGGCGCCAAGGGCAGGCATGTGGCCGCGCGGGACGGCCAGGTCGAGCACCTGGACGTCCGGGGCATCCGCACCGGTATCTCCGCCGAGGCCTACGTCTACCTCCCGCCGCAGTACTACCAGCCCGCCTACGCGGCGCGCCGCTTCCCCGTCGTGCTGCTCATCGCCGGCTACCCGGCCGCCGACCGGATGGTGTGGATCGCCAAGGGCCACATCCCCGAGGACGTCGGGACGGCGCAGGCGGCGGGCCGGATCCAGCCGATGATCTACGTGATGATGCGGCCGACCGTGGTGGAGGGCTGGGACACCGAGTGCGCCGACGTGCCCGGCGGCCCCCAGGTCGAGACGTTCTTCGCCCAGGACGTGCCGGAGGCCGTCTCCGGGGCGTACCGGACGGCGCGCACCCGCACCGGCTGGGGCCTCGCCGGCTACTCGACCGGCGGGTTCTGCGCGGCCAAGCTCCTGCTGCTGCACTCCGACCGGTTCTCGGCCGCGGCGAGCATGGCCGGGCACTTCGACGCGCTGCTCGACCGGACGACCCGCGAGCTCTACGGGGGCAGCAAGGAGATCCGGCGGAGCAACGATCTCGTCTGGCGGCTGCGGAACCTGCCGCAGCCGCCGGTGTCGGTGCTCGTGGCCTCGGCGGACGTCGGCGAGAAGACCTTCCCGTCGGCGCAGAAGTTCATGGCGGCGGCCCGGCCGCCGCTCGTCGTGGACAAGCTGCTGCTGCCGACCGGCGGCCACAACTTCAAGACGTTCCGCAAGTACATCCCGCCGTCGATCGCGTGGCTGAGCGCGCACCTGAGGGGGGAATGATGGAGCCGGTCAGCGCGGCCTTCCTCGCCCTGGTGTGCGTCCCGGCCGCCGCCTGCCTCGTCGCCGCCGTGGTGCTGTGGCCGCGGTTCGCCGGACGCGGCGTCCGGCCGGCGGCCGCCCGGACGGGCCTGCTGCTGGCCTCGCAGGCGCTGCTGACGGCCTCGGTCGTCCTGCTGGTCAACCGGTACTTCGTGTTCTACGCGACGTGGGACGACCTGCTCGGCGGCAGCACCACGAACGCGAAGGTGCGGCAGGTGCAGCCGAGCCGCGGCGCGGAGTCGGCGCCGTCCGGGCCGGTGCACCGCGTGACGACGGCCCTGGGGCCGAAGCGGCGCGGCCACCACCGCGACCCGGCGCAGGACGGGCGGGTCGACCGGCTGGACGTCGGGGGCGCGCGCAGCGGCCTGGACGGGCAGGCGTACGTCTACCTGCCGCCGCAGTACTTCCAGCCCCAGTACGCGGGCCGGCGGCTGCCGGTCGTCGTGCTCGTCCCGGGCGGCCCGTCCGACGCGGGGACGGCGTGGCTGCGGCAGGCGAGGCTGCCCGAGGAGGCCGGCGCCGCCGGCGCGACGGGGCACGTCCAGCCGATGGTCTACGCGATGGTGCGGCCGGTGCGCGGGCTCGTGCCCGGCGGGCGATGCCTGGACCTGCCGGGCGTCGCCGGCGGGCAGGCCGAGACCTTCTACGCGCAGGACCTGCCGCTCGCCCTGGCCGCCACGTACCGGCTGCCGCAGGCGCGGGCGGGCTGGGGCGTGGCGGGGTTCGGGGAGGGCGGGCAGTGCGCCGCGCGGCTGGCGATGCTGCACTCCGACCGGTTCTCCGCCGCCGCGTCCCTGAACGGCCGGTTCGGGCTGCCCGCGGACGGGCCCGGCACCGGCGCCCGGACGGTCGTCAAGATCGGCCCCCGTGCGGGGAGGCCGGAGAAGCCCGCCGGGGACGGGGACGGAGCCAAGCCCGCGCCGGGCGACCCGTACGGCGGCAGCGAGGCCTACCGGCTCGACGACGACCTGACATGGCGGCTCCAGCACTTCCCGCCGCCGCCCGTCTCGGTGCTGGCCGCCGCCGCGGCCGCCGGGCCGGACGCCCAGGCCGCCACCGGGTTCGCGGCACTGGCGAAACCGCCGATGCGGGTGGACAAGCTCCTCGTGCCCGGTGCGCCCGCGACGCTCGGCCGGTGGCGCCACGACCTGCCCGCCGTGCTGCAGTGGCTCAGCGCCCATCTGAGGGGCGAATGAGAGGAAGATCCTTTTCCATCACCGAAGGTCAGATACCTCCCGTGGAGTAGGCGCGCTGCCTCCTTCCAGCCGACGTGCCGCCGCGCGCCGATGACCTAACGTTCAGGAATGAGCACTTCGCCGCCGCACGGGCCGGTGCCGCACGGGCCGGTGCCGCACGGGCCGGTGCGGGCGCACTGGCCGCGCCCGTCCGCGTGGCCCGTCTGGGTCGTCCCGCTGCTCGTGCTGGTCCTCGAGTTCTTCGGGACGATGGCCGCGCAGCACGGCGCGTCCGGTGACGGGGCGCCGAACCGCGGCGACGGCTGGGGGCACGGGCACGGCTGGGGCGACGGCTCGGGCGGCTACGGCTTCACCCACCTGGACGGCATCGGCTACGCGATCCTCTTCGGCGGGCCGGCGCTGCTGCTGCTGCGCCGCAGGTACCCGGTGTTCACGCTGGCGACGACCGGGCTGCTCACCGGGCTGTACTTCCTGCGCGCCTACCATTACGGCCCCGCGGCCGCCGCCGTGGGCATCGCGATGCTCGCGGCGATCGCCGCCGGGCACCGGCTCGTGACCTGGGCGGGGACCGCGGTCGCGGTGTCGGTCTACTTCGGGCTCACCGCGCTGATCGGCGTGCCGCTCCCCGAGCGCGGCACCGCCGGCGGGCCCTTCCCGGTGGAGGAGCCGAGCGTCGGCGGGGTCAGCTTCGTCGTCGGCTGGTCGCTGGCGGTGCTGGTCACCGCCGAGCTCGTCCGGATGACCGGCCAGCGGGCCGCCGAGCGGGCCCGGACCCGGGCCGAGGAGGAGCGCCGGCAGGCCAGCGAGGAGCGGCTGCGGATGGCCCGCGAGCTGCACGACGTGCTGGCGCACAACATCTCCATGATCAACGTGCAGGCGGGGGTGGCGCTGCACCTGATGGACGGCGACCCCGAGCAGGCCCGCACCGCGCTCGCCGCGATCAAGGAGGCCAGCAAGGAGGCGCTGACCGAGATGCGGTCGGTGATCGGGGCGCTGCGCGCGCAGGGCGAGACCGCGCCGCGCTCCCCCACCGCCGGGCTCGGCCGGCTGGACGACCTGCTCGCCCGCGCCCGCTCCGCCGGCCTGGCGGTGGAGGCCGAGACGGCCGGGGAGCCGCGCCCGCTGCCGGCGGGCGCCGACCTGGCCGCGTTCCGGATCGTCCAGGAGTCGCTGACGAACGTGACCCGGCACGCGGGGCCGGGCCCGGTGACGGCGCGGGTCCGGATCGCCTACCGTGACCGGGAGATCGAGGTGCGGGTGGAGGACGACGGCCGGGGGGTGTCCCTGCTGGACGACCATCCGGGCGGCAGCGGCATCCGCGGCATGCGGGAGCGGGCCGCCGCGCTCGGCGGGACGTTCGAGGCGGGGCCGCGGGCGGGCGGCGGCTTCGCCGTCCGCGCGACGCTGCCGCTCACCGGCGAGCCGCCGGACCCGGCGGACCCGGCGGCGGACCCGGCGGGCGTGGCGGACGCGGCGGCGGACCAGGCGGGCGTGGCGGACGCGGCGGACCGGGGCTCCGGCGAGGGCGCTCCGGCGGAGAGGGGCAGTCAGTGATCAAGGTGCTGCTCGCCGACGACCAGGTGCTGGTCCGGGCGGGATTCCGGGCGCTGCTGGACGCGCAGGCCGACATCGAGGTGGTCGGCGAGGCGGGCGACGGCGCGGAGGCCGTGGCGCGGGCCCGCCTGCTGCGCCCGGACGTGATCCTGATGGACATCCGGATGCCCGGCGAGGACGGCCTCGCCGCGACCCGCCGGATCGCCTCCGACGACCGGCTCGGCGACGTCAAGATCGTGATCTTGACCACGTTCGAGCTGGACGAGTACGTGTTCGAGGCGCTGCGCGGCGGGGCGAGCGGGTTCCTGGTGAAGGACACCGAGCCGGTCGAGCTGATCCACGCCGTGCGGGCCGTCGCGGCCGGGGACGCGCTGCTGTCGCCGAGCGTGACCCGGCGGCTGATCGCCGAGTTCGCTGCGCGGGCCAAGGAGCCCGCGCCGTCGCCGCGGCTGAACGCGCTGACCGACCGGGAGCGCGAGGTGATGACGCTGGTCGGCGAGGGGTTGTCGAACGAGGAGATCGCCGCCCGCCTGGTGGTCAGCCCGGCGACCGCCAAGACTCACGTCAGCCGCACGATGGTCAAGCTCGGCGCGCGCGACCGGGCGCAGCTCGTGGTGTTCGCCTACGAGTCGGGCCTCGTCAAACCGGGCTGGCTGCCCTAGCGGGGCGGCCCGCAGACCCGGGCCGAGGGCCGGTGACCCGGGTCGCGGGCCCCTGCCCTGGAAATTCGCACTCTGTCGCGATTCACTGTTCCCGTCCCTGGTGACATGACAAGGTGGAACGCACAGGCCGTCAGCGAAGCGAAGGAGTCCGGTGCCGCACGACACGAGGATCCTCGCCGTCGACGATCGCGAGGAGAACCTCACGGCCCTCGCGGCGGTGCTCGACGCGCTGCCGGTCGAGGTGGTGCCCGCCTCGTCCGGGCAGGCGGCCCTGAAGGAGCTGCTGAGCGACGACTTCGCGCTGATCCTGCTGGACGTGGTGATGCCGGGGATGGACGGCTTCGAGACCGCCCAGCACATCAAGGCCCGGCCGCGCACCCGGGACGTCCCGATCATCTTCCTGACCGCGGCGGGCGGGGAGAGCGAGCAGGCCTACCGCGGCTACGCGGCGGGCGCGGTCGACTTCCTCACCAAGCCGTTCGACCCGTGGCTGCTGCGCGCGAAGGTGTCGGTCTTCCTCGACCTGCACCACCGCAACCTGGAACTGCGCAAGCAGGCGTCGCTGCTGCGCCGCACGCTCGCCGAGAACGGCACCGCCGACGCGACCGGCGCCGAGGGCGGCGAGCAGGGCGCCGACGGCGAGAGCCCGGCCGCCGCGGGCTGCGACGGGCTGCTGTCCGCGCTGGACGAGCGGCTCTCCCGAATCGAGGACGCGCTGGCCCGGATGCGGTCCGGGGAGCCCGCCGACGACCTCGACGGGAGCGTCGCCGACCTGCGGCTCGCCCTGGACGCGTTCTCCGCCGGCCGCCGATAACGCCGCACACCCCTGGCTCAGGGCTTTCTGCTGCCCGTCAGTGACTACTTACGGTAGCTGGTTTCGGTCCGCCCTTTACGGGCGTCCTTGGCGTGGACAGTGATCAACTTGCAGGTCAGCGGCCCGAATTCTTTACCTTCGCGGCTCCCGACCGGTTTGCCGCAAGTAAGTACTTGAGGGTAACTTGCACTCACCGTCACGCCAGTGATCCGCGTCACCGGACCCGGCCGGACGGCACACCCCCGACCCAGCCCCAGACCCCCAGGAGCCCCCATGACCGACTCCGCCGACACCGCGGGCACCGGCCTCGGCCGCGTCCGCTGGAAGCGCTTCGCCGCCATCGCCGCCCCCGCCGCGGTCGGCGCGGGCGCCCTGGTCTTCATGACCGCGCAGGGGGCCATCGCCTCCTCCTTCGCCGTCTCCGGCAGCAGCTTCAAGGTCAGCGCCGACTCCCTCACCGGAACGGGCTTCGTCCAGTACGGGGACGTCGACGCGAGCAAGGACGGCACGAAGCACCCGGTGCAGATCTCCGGGATCAAGAACGCGACGATCACCAACATGTGCCAGTCCATGAAGGTCGGGCCGTTCACGCTGCGGCTCACCGCGGGCACCGGTGACAAGCCCGTCCAGGCGTCGGACCTGGTGCTGGACGTCGAGCAGCTGAACGCCGACGCCGAGTTCTCCAACATCGAGATCGGCCGGGACGCGAGCACCCTCGACAAGGGCCCGAACGGGGCGAAGGGCGCGGCCGGGATGTTCGGCCAGCAGGCCGACTCGATCAAGCTGACCGGCGTGAGGCAGGTCGCGTGGGCGACCACCGCCGGCACCTTCAAGCTGAGCGACCTCAGCATGAAGCTCGGCAAGGAATGCTTCTGACGCCATGACGGACACGACACCGCACGGGTTCCGCCGCTGGCGGCGGACGCGCCCCTTCTGGGGAGGCGTGTTCGCCGTCCTCGGCGGCGCGGAGCTCATCGCGATCCCCCTCGCCCCCATGCCGCTGGTCGTGCACCAGGGCATCGCCGGAGTGGCGAGCTGGCTGATCGGCGCGCTGCTGGTCGCCTCCGGCGCGCTGATGTGGTTCCAGCCCGCCCAGCGCAGCTTCTTCGGCGTCCTCGCCGTGCTGCTGTCGCTGGCGTCGTTCCTCACCTCCAACTTCGGCGGCTTCCTCGTCGGGCTGCTGCTCGGCGTGGTCGGCGGGGCCCTCGGCTTCGCCTGGGCGCCCGCGCCCCGGCCCGAGCGGCCGGACGCGCCGGACGCGCCACGCGCACCGGACGTGCCGCCGCGGTACCAGCCCGGGGCGCACGGGACCGGCGCGCACGCGGCGCCGCGCGGCGGCCGGTTCACGGCCTTCGCGCTGCCGCTGGCCCTGCCCGGCGTCCTGGGCCTGCACCTGCTGAGCCCGGCGCCGTCCCCGACGCCGTCGGCCAGTACCTCTCAGGCCCCCGCGACCGCGGCTTCGCCGAGCGCCACCCCGTCACCGAGCGCCACCCCGTCACCGAGCACGACCCCGTCGCCGAGCGCCGCGCCGACCCCGAGCGCGACGCCCACCCCCACCGCGACGCCCTCCTGCCCCGACATCCCGGCGAACACGTCCGGGCTGTCCCAGGACCAGGCCGGCAAGCTGCTGCGGGAGCTCCAATCCAGCAAGGACCCGGCCTCCTGCCTCAAGTCCGGCGCGAAGGCCGCGACCGCCGCGTCCGGGACCCGCGCCTACACCGACGCCGGGACGCTGCGGGCGAGCTCGCTGACCATGTCGGGGCTCAGCTACGACGGCGTCGCGTCCCTGCCGTCCGCGGGCGGGACGGTGAAGGCGCTGAAGTTCAGCATGTCCAAGGCCGTGCTGAAGGACGTCGGCCAGACCGCGGCGCACGGCGGCGTCACCGGCCGGATCAAGACCGGCGCCCTGACGCTCAGCGGCGACGTCGTCATGTACACGACGAAGATGTCGTCGAAGCTGCTGGGCATCCCGCTGACCTTCACCCCCGAGCAGCCGCCGCCGCTCGTCCTGCCGTTCATGGTCATGACGGACGTGGTGTCCGAGCAGCCCTCGGTGACCGCCGACGGCGCGCAGATCAGCGGCCTCGGCATCAGCACCTGAGGCACGGCAGGGGTCGGGGGCGCCGGGCTAGTACGTCATGAGGCCGACGACGGCCATCGTGGCCGCGTGCCCCTGCCCCGCGAGGCCCAGCGCGTCGATCTGGAGCTTGCGGCGCAGGATGAACGCGCCGGCCAGCACCGCCGCCACCACCAGGATCACCGCGACCGCGATGATCAGGACCGTCTTGCGGCGCTCCGCGCGCCGGACGTCGTGCACGGGCGGCGGCAGTGGGGGCTGCTGCCAGTTCGCGTACTGCTGCGGCTGCTCCCACGGCGACGGCGTCTGCGGGGGCCGCTGCTGCGGATGCTGGGACTGCGGGGGCGGCGCCCACTCGGTCTCCAGGAACGTCCGCTCTTCGGGCTCGGAGTGCCGCTGCGGCCGGGGACGCGGCGGCTGGGAGTCGCGCGCGTCGTGGCCGGGCCCCGGGTCGCGGCGGGTGACCGCCTCCAGCTCCTCCGGGTCGAGCACCGTCTCCGACGCGTCGTCGGCGGCGTAGTAGCGCGCCGGCCTGTCCATCACCGTGTCGTCGGCGCTGGGGACGGGCGGTGGCGGCGGGGGCGCCGTCGCGACCTGCGTCAGCAGCGGCTGCGCCTGCACGGCCGTCATCCGGTTGACCGGCTCGCGCGCCAGCAGGCCGTCCAGGACGCGGGCGAGCGGGCCCGCGTTGCGCGCCGGCGGCACCGGCTCGGACAGCGCGGCCTGCAGCGACGCCATCGCGTCCGACCGCTCGTACGGCGAGCGGCCCTCGACCGCCGCGTACATCGTCGCGCCCAGCGCCCACAGGTCGGAGGCGGGCACGGCGCGCTCGCCCTGGGCCCGCTCCGGCGGGATGTAGGCGGGCGACCCCATGACCAGGCCCGTCTGGGTGAGGGTCGCGTCGCCCTCCACCTGCGCGATGCCGAAGTCGGTGAGCACCACGCGCCCCGAGTCGGTGATCAGCACGTTGCTCGGCTTGACGTCGCGGTGCAGGATCCCCTTCTCGTGCGCGTGCCGCAGCGCGCCCAGCATCTGCAGCCCGATGTCGGCCACCCGGCGGTGCTCCAGCGGCCCCCGGTCCATCAGGTCCTGAAGGGAGGGCGCGAGGACGAGCTCCATCACGATCCAGGGCCGGTCGAACTCCTCGACCACGTCGTGGACGGTCACCACGCCCGGATGGTTCAGCCGCGCCGACGCCCGCGCCTCGCGGAACGTCCGCTCGTACAGCACGGCCCGCTCGTCGTCGTTCAGCCCCGGCGGGAGGACGACCTCCTTGACCGCGACCTCGCGGTCGAGCATGACGTCGAAGGCGCGCCACACGGTGCCCATCCCGCCGCGGCCGACCACCGAGTCGAGCCGGTAGCGGTTGCCGAGCAGACGTGCCTGTGCCATCTCTTCACGGTCCACCCAGTGTCATCCCACCCCGGAAGGAAGGAACGTGCTGAGCACATCCCTCACGAGTGACTCTTTGGTGCGCCACTGGGATGAGGGTACCGCCACCACGACCGCGTAAGGCGTCCCGTTGACGATCACGCCCCGGTCGAGGGCGTGGGTCGTGCCGGTGGAGCGCGTCCAGGTGAACTCGATGTCGGCGGCCCGGCGGCCCGCGACGCTCGTCTGGGTGATCTCCCCGACCTGCTGGAAGTTCTTCAGCAGGCCGTCCTCGATCGCCTGCTGCCTCCACTCCGTCCAGTGGTCGACGGGGTCGCCGGTCCACTGCGTCTTGTCGACCTGCACGTACGCCTTGGTGGCCGGGTCGGTCCAGGCGACGCCGCGGCTCGTCGTCGACTTCTTCCAACCGGGCGGGACGCCGATCGAGTAGCCGGGGCCGAACGCCTTGACGAGACCGGCCGGCCACGTCTTGGACGGGGCCGGCGTCGGCGCCTTCGACGTCGGGGCATGCGAGGCGGGCTTCTCGCTGCCCTGGGTGACGGGCTGCTGGGACGCGTCGTACTTGGGAGGGGATCCGCCGTCCGGCCGGAGGAGCAGCACCGCCGCCGCCACGATGGCCGCCACCGCCAGCGAGCCGGCCATGATCGGCACCACCGGCGAGCGGCGCTTGCCCGGCGTGACGCCCACCGTTCCGGGGGCACCGGGCATCGGCGCCCACTGCTGCCCGTTCGTCCCGGGCGGGTAGCCGACCGTCATGTCCGGCACCGGGACGTGCTGGTGCGCCACCGGAGGCGGCGCCGACAGGGTCGGGCCCGTCCCGGGGCCGGCGGGAGCGCCCGCGTAGGACGCCTGGCCGTCGGCGGCCGTGGCCTGGCTCCAGGCGAGCTGCGCGGCGGCCTGGCCGGCCGCGTGCCCCGAGGCGACCGCGGCGAGCGCCTCCTCGGCGCGCTCCGCGCTCATCCGCCGGACCGGGTCGCGCTCCAGCAGCCCGAGCAGCACCGGCTCCAGCGGCCCCGCGTTCTTCGGCGGCGGCACCTCCTGCGTCATCACCGCCGCCAGCACCGCCATCGCGTCGCTGCGGTGGTGCGGCGCCTTGCCCTCGCAGGCCGCGTACAGGGTCGCGCCGAGCGCCCACAGGTCCGACGCCGGGATGGCGCGGTCGCCGTTGACCCGCTCCGGCGACATGTACGCCGGCGACCCCATGATCAGCCCGGTGCCGGTCAGCGTCGCGTCGCCCGCCATCTGGGCGATGCCGAAGTCGGTGAGCACCGCCCGGTCGTCCTCGGTGACCAGCACGTTCGCGGGCTTGACGTCGCGGTGCAGGATGCCGATCGCGTGCGCGGCGCGCAGCGCCCCGATGATCTGCCGGCCGACCGCGGCGACGCGCCCGGGCGGCAGCGGGCCGTCCTCGTCCAGGACGTCCTGGAGCGAGCGCGCCCTGACCAGCTCCATGACGATCCACGGCCGGTCGTCCTCGTCCACGACGTCGTGTACGGTCACCACGCCCGGATGGTTCAGCCGCGCCGACGCGCGCGCCTCGCGCAGCGTCCGCTGGTGCCGGGTGTGGCGGTCCTGGTCGCTCAGCCCGGACGGCAGCAGCACCTCCTTGACCGCGACCTCCCGGTCGAGGGTCTCGTCCTGGGCGCGCCAGACCGTGCCCATGCCGCCGCGGCCGACCACCGACACCAGCCGGTACCGGCCCGCGAGCAGGCGCCCTTCCTCCATCAGTCCTCCGCCGGCTTGAAGTGCTCGTACACCGGCTGCAGTTGCGAGAACGCGCGGTCCCACGCGTCCTGCGGAGTGTGCAGCAGGATCGCGTAGCCGTGCCCGTTCGCGACGAACCCCCGGTTCAGGACGTGGATCCGGCCGCCGTCGCCGTCGTAGGTGAACTCCCAGTCGGCCGACTTGTCGCCGTTCCCGGTGTCGCGGACGGGCGGGTGGTCCCCGGTGGGCTCGATCTTGATCCGCTTGTAGCCGGGGAAGCCGGCACCGCCGTTCTCGTTCTCCCGCCAGTCGCCGATCGCGCTCTTGCCCGGGCTGTCGGTCTGGTCGATCTGGAAGAACGTCCGCCGGTCCGGCGCGTAGAAGTAATCGCCGTGCTCCCCGCGCTCGGGGCCGCTCCACCCGGCCGGGACGGGCACCGAGTAACCGGACTTGTCCTTGTGGGTGGTGAACCCGGCCGGCAGGCCCGTGCTCGGTGACGCGGACGCGGACGGGGACGCCGTCGTGGCGGGGGCCGAGGGCGGGGCGTGGCTCGTGGCCGTCGGGCCCGCCTTCTTCTTCGGCTTGTCATCGTCGCCGGAACTGGCCCACGCGATCCCGGCGACCACCACGATCACCAGCAGCACGACCGCCGCGACGATCAGCACGTTGCGGTTCGAGGCGAGCGCCGGACGGCCCGCCGGGGCCGTCGCGCCGCCGCTCTGCCCGGCGGGGCCGCCGTGCGGGCGCTGCGCCGGGCGCGTCTCGGGCCCGGGCTGCCAGGACGCGACCCGGTTCGGGTCGTGCCGGTTCGGGTCGTGCCGGTCGGTGGCCCCGGCCGGCACGTCGAACCGGGTGAGCTGGTCGGGCCGGGCGTCCGGCGACTCGGCGTGCGGCGCGGGGACGCCCGGCGGGTCCTGCGCGGGGCGCGGATCGGCCGGGGGCATGGCCCGCGTGCGGCCGGCCGCCGGATCGGGCCGCTTCCTCCCGCGCGGCGTGCCGGTCCGCCCGCCGTACGGGTCGGGGAGCGTGCTGCCGGGCTCCGGCGCGGGCGGCTGCGGTGCCTCCTCCACCGGGTACTCGACGGCCATCGTCCGCTGCGTGTCGATGGTCTCCTGCCGGACGATGTCGTCCAGCAGCGCGCCGGCCTCGATGGCCTCCATCCGCTGGTCGGGGTTCTTGCGCAGCAGGCCCTCGATGACCGGGGTCAGCCGGCCGCCCTTGTCCGGCGGGTCCGGCTCGTCGGAGATCACCGCGACCAGCGCGGCCATCGGCTCCGAGCGCTCGAACGGCGACTTGCCGTGCAGCATCGCGTACAGGGTGACGCCGAGCGACCAGAGGTCGGAGGCGGGGCCCGCGGTGCGGCCGCGGGCGCGTTCGGGAGCGATGTAGGCGGGCGAGCCCATGACGAGGCCCGTCTGGGTGAGGGTGGCGTCGCCGGACGCGGTGGCGATGCCGAAGTCGGTGAGCACGGCGCGCTCGCCCATCCGGCCGGTGCCGGTGATCAGCACGTTGCTCGGCTTGACGTCGCGGTGCAGCACCCCGGCCTGGTGCGCGGCGTGCAGCGCGGCCAGCATCTGCCGGCCGATCTCCGCGGCGCGGCGCGGCTCCATCGGCCCGTCCTGCTTGATCACCTGGTCCAGGGAGCGGGCCTTGATCAGCTCCATGATGATCCAGGGCCGGCCGTCCTCCTCCACGACGTCGTAGACGGTGACGACGCCGGGGTGGCCGAGCCGTGCCGCGGTGCGCGCCTCACGGAACGTGCGCTTATGGTGGACAGCGCGTTCCTCATCGGTGAGACCATGCGGGAGGATGACCTCCTTCACCGCGACGTCTCTGCCGAGGACCTCATCGTGTGCCTGCCAGACCGTCCCCATGCCGCCTCGGCCGACCTGGGTCACCAGTCGGTAGCGGCGGGCGAGCAACCGCTCACCGGTGGTCTCATTTGGCATATCCGCGACCATATCGACTTTTGCTGACAACCTTGGATCGAGCGTGCAAGCGACATCCCCCCACCCGTACGACGTCCGGCGCCGCGCCGAGGTTCGCCGCGGGGCGGGCGTGCCCGGACGGGAGCGTGGTGCCCATGACACCCGGTATGAATAAGCCCGGAACGACCAAGCGGGCCGCGCACGGCGACGGGGGGACCATGGCGGAGAAGGGCCTACTGGGCGAATGGCGCCGGCTCCTGCAGTCCGCGCCGACCATCTTCTTCTGGTACACCCGTCTCTCCGGGATCCTGTCGCTGCTCGCCTGGGTCTCCTATGGTCTCATCCTCGAGATAGCGGATATCTGGGCCCTGCGGTGGATCGGCTATCTCGGCTGGTTCCCCAGCGTCCCCGTCGGCATGCTGTGGATCCTGCTGTCGATGGGCATCCGGCGGCGCAAGAAGGCCGCCTGGCGCATCCTGGTGCTGATCTTCTGCCTGCCCGCCGCGCTCGGCGTGGCCGCCGTGCTCGGCACCGTGTTCAACCCGTCCGAGCCGACCTCCATCGGGCTGATCGTCACCGCCGCGGTGTACCTGGCGGTGCTCTGCCTGCTGGTGTCGGCCCGCGGCCAGTTCACCACGCTGCCCGACCGCGCCAACCGGCGGCTCGCCGTCACCGTCTTCACCAGCCTGCTCATCGTGACCTGCGGGATCGGCACCTTCCTGGTCACCGTCACCGACCGCAACTCCAGCGGCGACTTCTGGACGCACCCGTACTACGCGATCCTGCAGACCGTCCTCGGGCCGCGCGTCACCGGCAAGCCGATCGACGTGTCCGTCCCGTTCTGGGTGGACGCGATCCTGTGGGTCCTCGGCACCGGCCTGATGATCGCCACGTTCTGGGCGCTGTTCAGACCGGGCCGCCGCGACCCCGTGCTCAGCCCGCCCGAGGAGCTCGCCGCGCGCCGGCTGCTCGCCGAGTACGGCGAGCAGGACTCCCTCGGCTACTTCGCGCTGCGCCGCGACAAGGACGTCATGGTCGCACCGAACGGCAAGGCCGCCATCGCCTACCGGGTGGAGGGTTCTGTCTCCCTCGCCAGCGGCGACCCGCTCGGCGACCCCGAGTCCTGGGACCAGGCGATCGAGGCGTGGCTGGAGGAGTGCCGCGAGCACGCCTGGATCCCCGGCGCCGTCAGCGTCGGCGAGCGCGGCGCGCACGTCTACCGGCGGCACGGGTTCGACGCGCTGGAGCTCGGCGACGAGGCGATCATCGACCTCACCGACTTCAACCTGGACGGCCGGGAGATGCGGCAGGTCCGGCAGGCCGTCCGGCGGGTCGAGCGGGCCGGGTACACGATCCGGATCCGCCGCCACGCGCAGATCCCCGCCTGGGAGATGGCCAAGCTCATCCGCAGCGCCGACGCCTGGCGCGGCGAGGAGACCGAGCGCGGCTTCTCCATGGCGCTCGGCCGGCTCGGCGACCCGACCGACGGGCGCTGCGTCATGGTCGAGGCGTTCGACGCGCGCGGGGAGCTGCGCGGGCTGCTCAGCTTCGTCCCGTGGGGCCGCAGCGGGCTCTCCCTCGACCTGATGCGCCGCGACCGGGCCGCCGAGAACGGCCTGAACGAGTACATGGTCGCGAAGCTCGCCGAGAAGGCCGCCGCCGTCGGCGCGCAGCACCTGTCGCTGAACTTCGCGATGCTGCGGTCGGCGTTCGAGCGCGGCTCCCAGATCGGCGCGGGCCCGGTGTCCCGGCTGTACTACCGGTTCCTGTCGTTCGCGTCGAAGTTCTGGCAGCTGGAGTCGCTGTACCTGTCCAACGCCAAGTACCTGCCCGACTGGCGGCCCCGCTTCATCTGCTACACCCAGGGCCGCCACATCATCCGGCTCGGGCTCGCCTACGCCCGCGCCGAGGGCTTCCTGCCGAACCTGAACCGGCCCAAACTGGACCGTGCCGCCGCGATCGTCCCGTCCGCCGGGCTCGTCGACGAGATCAAGCGGATCGAGGAGGCCGCCGACGCCGCCCGCGCCCCGCAGCGCCGGCTGTCGGAGCAGGAGCGGGTCCGGCACGCCAAGCTCGACCAGATCCGCGCGGCCGGGATGGAGCCCTACCCGCTCGGGTTCGCGCGCACCGACTTCGCCGCCGGCGTCCGCGAGCGGTTCGCCGGCCTCGGCCCCGACGCGCGCACCGGCGAGCACGTCGCGATCGCCGGCCGGGTCGTGCTGGCCCGCGAGCACGGCCGGCTGATCTTCGTGACGCTGCGCGACGAGACCGCCGACCTGCAGGTCATGCTGACCTCCGACGCGCTCGGCGCCGAGTCGCTCGGCCAGTGGAAGTCGCTGGTCGACCTCGGCGACCAGGTCGGGGTGCGCGGCGAGGTCGCGACGTCCCGGCGCGGGGAGCTGTCGGTGCTCGCGTCGTGCTGGCAGCTCACCGCCAAGTGCCTGCGGCCGCTGCCGAACAAGCGCAGCGGGCTTTCCGACCCGGAGGCCCGGGTCCGGCAGCGCTACGTCGACTTCATCGTCAACGACGAGTCGCGGAAGATGCTGCGGATGCGCGGCGACGCCATCGCCGCCGTCCGCGACGGGCTGCGCGCCCGCGGCTACCTCGAGGTGGAGACGCCGATGCTGCAGCCGATCCACGGCGGCGCGGCGGCGCGTCCCTTCACCACCCGCATCAACGCCTACAACATGCAGCTCTACCTGCGGATCGCCCCCGAGCTGTACCTCAAGCGGCTGCTCGTCGGCGGCGTCGGGCGGGTCTTCGAGCTGAACCGCAACTTCCGCAACGAGGGCGTGTCGCAGAAGCACAACCCCGAGTTCACGATGCTGGAGGCGTACGAGCCGTACGGCGACTACGACACGATGGCCGAGCTGACCCGCCGCCTCGTCGTGGACGCGGCGACCGCGGCGCTCGGCACCACCGTCGTCGTCCGCGACGGCGTCGAGTACGACCTGGCCGAGCCGTGGCACGAGATCACCGTCTACGAGTCGGTGTCCAAGGCGCTCGGCGAGGAGGTCACCCCGGACACCCCGCTCGCCGCCGCGCAGGGCTTCGCCGAGCGGGTCGGGCTGAACTTCGACCCCGCCTGGGGCCAGGGCAAGATCGTCCAGGAGCTGTTCGAGGCGCTGGTCGAGGAGCAGCTGACCGCGCCCACCTTCGTCCGCGACTACCCCGCCGAGACCTCGCCGCTGACCCGGCCGCACCGCGACGACCCGCGGCTGGCGGAGAAGTGGGACCTGATCGTGTTCGGCCTGGAGCTCGGCACCGCCTACTCGGAGCTGATCGACCCCATCCTGCAGCGGCAGCGGCTCACCGAGCAGTCGCTGCAGGCCGCCGGCGGCGACCCGGAGGCGATGGAGCTGGACGAGGACTTCCTGCGCGCCCTGGAGTACGCGATGCCCCCGTCGGGCGGCATGGGCATGGGCATCGACCGGCTGCTGATCACCCTGACCGGCCGCAGCATCCGCGAGACGGTCCCGTTCCCGCTGGTCCGGCCCGGATACTGACCTTCTAGAGGACGCGGGGGGCGGGGCGGCGGCCCTGGCCGGCGAGCCAGCGGCGCGCCCGTCCCCTGCGCTCCTCCTCCGCCTCCCGCCGCGGGCCCTCCGGCGGGATCGGCAGGTACCGTCCGCCGCCCCCGCACGGCTCGCCATCCGCCGGCTCGTCGGGTGCCAGGACGTCGCCCCGTTCCAGGTCGAGCAGCCAGAGCCCGCCGGCGGGGCCCGCCTCCAGTGCCTGCGCGACCGCGCCGAGGTCGACGGGGAGCGCGTCGAGGCCGGACGGCCTTCCGTCGAGGGCCGCGGCGAGTTCCGCCGCCAGCTCGGCGTCGCCGGGCAGGCCCCGCTCCTCCAGCTCCGCGAGGCACTTGCGGGCCGCCGCCTCGGCACCGGCCAGGCCTTCGGCCACCGCCGCGGCCAGCACGTCCCCCGCGTACTGCAGCACCGGGCCGAGCGGCCGCCCGGCCAGCGCCGCCAGCCCCGCGCGCGCGTCGCCCCGCGCCACGGCGGCGCGGAGCCCCGCCAGCGCGTCCTCGTCCCACCCGGTCACAGGCACCTTTGTACAGACAACCCACGACCGAATACGGCGAGTGGCGGAAAATCCCACTTCAGCGCCGCGCGGCGAGCCCGTCCATCACCAGCTCCAGCAGATGGTCGCGCCGCGCGGCGAGGGACGGCGCCGTGTCGGCGATCGACGCGACGCCGCTGAACAGCGCGAACAAGTCGGTCCCGTCCACGTCCGGGCGGACGTCCCCGGACTCCTGCGCCCGCCTGAGCAGGTCGGCGCCCGCCGCCCGCATCCGGGCGCACGACGCGTGCAGCGACGTGGTGTCGTCCTCGAGCGTCGCGACCAGGGACGCCCCGAGCCCCCGGTAGACGGCGACCCCGGACGCGAACTCCCGCAGCCACGCGGCCAGCGCCTCCCAGGGCGGGCGCGCGTCGCGCAGCGCCTCGGCCCGGTCGGCGAGCCGGTCGAACCGGCCGCCGAGCAGCGCCTCCAGCAGCTCCTCGCGCGTCGCGAAGTGCCGGTAGAGCGTGCCCATCCCGACCTCGGCGCGGCGCGCGATGTCGCGCAGCGACGCCTGGGTGCCCTCCTCCGCCACGACCGCGGCCGCCACGTCCAGGATGCGCTCCCGGTTCCGCTGGGCATCCGCCCGCAGCGCACGCGTCATGTCCGGCATCCTAGTGGGCGTTGACAGGCGGAGCGCTGCTCCGGTTACTATACCGGAGCAGTGCTCCGCTTCTTTTGGAGGTTTCTCGTGAAAGCGATCCGCGCGCACGGCCCCGGCGACCCCGGCGTCCTCGTCCTGGACGAGGTCCCCGTCCCCGAGCCCGGCCCCGGCGACGTCCTGATCCGCGTCCGCGCCGCCTGCCTCAACCCGCCCGACTGGTACGCCCGCCGCGATTTCGCGATGTTCGCCGACGAGCACTTCGCCGGCGACCGCCCGCGCGTCCGGTTCCCCTGGACGCCCGGCTCCGACGCGTCCGGCGTCGTCGCCGCCGTCGGACCGGGCGTCACCGAGTTCGCCGAGGGCGACGAGGTCTTCGGGCTGATCCGCTTCCCCGACCTGAACAACGGCGGCCGCGCCTACGCCGAGTACACCACCGCGCCCGCCGCGCACCTCGCCCGCAAACCCCCGTCCGTCGACCACGTCCAGGCCGCCGCCGTCCCCATGGCCGGGCTGACCGCCTACCAGTTCGTCGTCGACCACATCCGGCTCCCCGCCGGATGGACCGTCCTCGTCAACGGCGCCGCCGGCGGCGTCGGCCACTTCGCCGTCCAGCTCGCCAAGACCCGCGGCGCGCACGTCATCGCCGTCGCCTCGTCCCGCCACGAGAAGTTCCTCCGCGACCTCGGCGCCGACGAGTACATCGACTACACCGCGACCGCCGCCGAGGACGCCGTCCGCGACGCCGACCTGGTCATCGACACCGTCGGCGGCCCGGACGCCCACCGCTTCCTCAAGGCCGTCAAGGACGGCGGGATCATCAGCCCCGTGTTCCACGGCGACTACCACCGCGAGGAGGCCGCCCGCCGCGGCATCGAGTTCCGCGGCGGCCAGGTCCACTCCGACGGCGCCCAGATGGCCGAGCTCGCCGCCCTCCTCGCCGACGGCTCGCTCCGCGCCGGCATCGACTCCGTCTACGACCTGGCCGACGCCGCCAAGGCCCACGAGCGCGCCGAGGGCGGCCACATCCAGGGCAAGATCGTCCTGTCCGTGCCCTGACCGCCGGACACGCTCACCCGATGAAGATCATCAAGGACGCCGGCGCGTGGACCCCGCCCACCGCCGGCGACTGGTGGGCGGGGAGCACCGCTTCACCGACGTCACCGTTCCCCGCCTCAGGCCTCGGGGCAGTCGTGGTAGGCCTCGACGAGCCAGCGGCCGCCGTGCCGGGCCAGCACCCAGGTCGCCATCGACCACGCTGCGGGCTCCGCGGCGTCCGCCGGGACGGTCCCGCTCCTGCTGATCACGATGGCGGTGTCCGCGTCCAGCAGCCGGACGCTCCGCACGTCGTGCACGCGCCGCGTCCCCTTGAGCGGCCCGGCGAAGGCGCCCGCCATCGCCGCCCGGATGCCCTCCCTGCGCCGGAGATGGAACCCGGGCAGGATCGCGGTCGCCTCATCGGCGTAGACGCTCACGAAGGCGTCCACGTCATTGTCCGCCCACGCCCGCGACGCGGCGGCGACCACGTCCCGGACGCCGTCAATCGACTCCATCTCGTCCTCCCTGATCGGTGAGGTCCCGGCCGTCCGCCCGGACCTCACCCATACGTCGGGACACCGGAGCCGTTTTGGACACCGGCCCGCCCGCGAGCCCCGCCATGCGCCGCAGGAGCTCCGCGCGCTCGGCGCCGTTGCCGGTGAGCTCCAGAGCCCGCCGGTACGCGCGCTCCGCCCCGCCCGCGTCACCGGCGCGCCTGAGCAGGTCGGCATGCGCGGCGTACAGGGGCTGGTAGCGCTCGAGGGCAGGCTCGTCCAGCAGCGGGCCGAGCAACGCCAGCCCCGCCTCCGCCCCGTCGGCGAAACCGACGGCGACCGCCCGGTTCAGCTCCACCACGGGCGACGGGCTGATCTCGCCCAGCGTCCGGTACAGCCGCGCGATCCGCACCCAGTCGGGCTCCGGCGACGCCATGTGCAGCGCCGCGATCGCCGCCTGAAGCCCGTACTCCCCGGGACGCGCCGCCCGCCGCAGCGCCGCGAGCCCCGCACGGATCTCCGCGCGGTCCCAGCGCCCGCGGTCCTGCTCGTCCAGGCCGGCATAGCGCCCGTCCGCGTCCGTCCGGGCGGCCCTGCGCGCGTCCTGGAGCAGCATCAGCGCCAGCAGGCCCCACACCTCCGGCTCGTCCGGCATCAGCCCGGCGAGCAGCCGGCCGAGCCGGATCGCCTCCCCGCACAGCTCCCCCCGCACCAGCCGCTCCCCCTCGGCCGCGGAGTACCCCTCGTTGAAGATCAGGTAGACGACGCGGAGCACCCCGCGCAGCCGCCCCGGCAACTCGTCCGCGGCCGGCACCCGGTACGGGACGCGCGCGTCCGCGATCTTGCGTTTCGCCCGGACGATCCGCTTGCCCATCGTCGGCTCGGCCACCAGGAAGGCCCGCGCTATCTCGCCGGTGGTCAGCCCGCCCACCATCCGCAGCGTCAACGCCACCCGCGCCGGCAGGCCCAGCGCCGGATGGCAGCAGGTGAAGATCAGCCGCAGCCGGTCGTCCCCGACCGGGCCCCCGTCCGCCGCGTCCGCCTCCCCCGCCGCTCCTGCCTCCGCCCGGACCAGCTCGGCCAGCCGCTCCGCCCGCGCGGCGGCCGACCGGTCCCGGCGCAGCCGGTCGATCGCCCGGCGGCGCGCCGCCACCGTGATCCAGGCCCCCGCCCGCTCCGGCACCCCGTCCCGCCGCCACGCCTCCACCGCCGCCGCGAACGCGTCCTGCAGCGCGTCCTCCGCGAGCTGCAGATCACCGACCTGCCGGATCAGCGTCGCCAGCACGGCGGCCCGCTCGTCCCGGAAGACCCGCTCGACCTCCGCGTCGGAGCAGCCCTCAGCTCCGCCCACCGCGCCCTCGCCCGGGTGCGATCGGCCGCACCTCGACCGACCCGTACCGCACGATCGGCAGCCGCGCCGCATGCGCGAGCGCCTCGTCCAGATCGGCGCATTCGAGCACGTAGTAGCCCGCCAGGAACTCCTTCGTCGTCGCGAACGGCCCGTCCGTCAATTCGGTCTCTCCCGCGCGCACACGGACGGTCGTCGCGGAATCCGGCGAATGCAGCATCGCGTTGTCGACCAGGGCACCCGCCTCACGAAGACTCTCCGTCACCTCCTGCCACGACGGCATCTCCGCGAACCTGTCGCGCCCCTCGTCCTCGTCCGCATAGAGCAGCAACATGTACTCGGCCATCACGCCTCCCGGTTCGTCGGACAGCACCTCCACCAATCCGACGCAGCACCCCGCCCCGCTTGGACCGGACGCCACGGCCGGCGGCTTCTACCCCGACGACTGCCCGCGGTAGACCTCCACCGCGTAGCGCAGGCGCGCGCCGACCAGCAGCCCCTCGTCCTCGGGACAGGCCAGCAGGCGGCTCACCAGCTCGACGAGCTGGTCGTCGGTGAGATCGGGCTCGTGCTCGGCGACCCGCGCGACGATCTCCACCAGCTCAGGCCGCTTGTACGTCGCGATCGACCGCCCGCGCCGTATCCGCGGCGATTCACCAGAACCTGGACGCGGGGCTGCGGCGGGCGGCTCCTGCGGCGGACGAACCTCCCGAACGCCCCGCCAGTCGTCCTCCTGCGGGGACGCGGAAAGGCGTTCCGCGGGCGCACCCTGAGCCGCTGCACGGCCCGACTCCCCCGCGTCGCGCCGCCCGGCCGCCGGTGTTTTCGGCTGCGGACGACCCGGCGCCGGGGCGTCCCTTCGTGGACGTCCCGGATCGGCCGAGGTGGAGCGCTCCCGCGCCGGCGGGCGACCCTCGCCGGTTCCGGCGGGCGGGAGCCCGGGCTGCTCGGGCGAGGACGAAACGGGCCGAGGCGCGCGAGGTCCCGGCACGTCCCGCCGCTCGCCAGCCCACGAAGGCTCGGCGGCACGCGGCGGCTGACCGGGGCGCGGTGCTTCGGCGGCGCGTGGAGACTCGGGCTGGCCCAGCGGGTCACCGGTACGCGGCGGCTCGGCAGGATGCGCAGGCTCGGCGGCGCGTGGAGACTCAGCCGGGCGTGGAGGGCCGGCGGCACGCGGCGGCTGAGCGGAGCGCGAAGAGTCGGCGGGGCGCGCAGGCTCGGCGGCCCGCGGTGGTTCAGCGGAAATCCCTGACCGTGCGGGAGGCGAAGACTCGGCAGCGCGCGAGGGCTCAGCGGGACGGGGAGATTCAGCGGGCCGCGAAGCGTCGCCGGGACGCGGCGGGTCGGCGGCGAGCGGAGACCCGCCAGTGCGCGAAGGGGGGACGGGACGCGGAGACTCGGCGGGACGTGGAGGGTCGCCGTGACGCGAAGACTCGGTTGCACGCGGTGCTTCGGCGGCACGCGGAGACTCGGCGGGACGCGGTGGTTCGGCGGCGCTCGGTGGTTCGGCGGCACGCGAAGACTGGGCAGAGCGCGAAGGCTCGGCCGGACGCGAAGGCTCGGCGGGGCGCGGTGGTTCGGCGGCACGCGAAGACTGGGCAGAGCGCGAAGGCTCGGCCGGACGCGAAGGCTCGGCGGGGCGCGGTGGTTCGGCGGCACGCGAAGACTGGGCAGAGCGCGAAGAATCGGCGGCGCGCGGAGCGTCGGTGGGGCGCGGTGGTTCGGTGGGGTGCGGAGGGGTCGTTGGCCGCGAAGGGTCGGCGGGGCGGGCGTGGCGGCCGGTGGGGGGTTTTGGCGCGGGTGGGCGGGGTGGTTCGGCGGGTTGCTCGGGGGCGGGCTCGGCGGGGGTGCTGTCCGGTTCGTCCTGCGGGGACGGTGCGGGGTCCGGGGATGCGAGGAGGGTGAAGAGGGAGGCGGTCGGGGTGACGGTGTCGCGGAGGGACGCCGGGAGCGGGGTCGCGGGCGGCGGGCCCTCGGGGACGGGGAGGCCGGGCCCGGCGGGGCCGACGAGGATGATGCGGGGCGCGAGCCAGAGCAGGAAGAGGGCCTCGGCGCCCGCGTCCTGCTCGCCGTCCACGATGACGACGTCGAACGCGTCCGGCCGGGGCGGGAGGGTGTCGGGGATGCGCCACAGCGGGACGATCCACGCGGGCACGGTGTCGAACGGCGAGGCCGGCGCCGGGGGCAGGGCGGCGCGGACGGCGGTCCAGGCGCGGGCGGAGTCGAGGGCGGCGCCGGCGGTGCGCAGCCGCTGCTCGGCGGCGTTGAGGGAGGCGCGGAGCCGCTGCTCGGTCGGGGAGAGGGCGGTCTCGGCGAGGCGGCCGGACGCGCGGGCCCACGCCCAGGCGTCGTCCCAGTGGCGGGTGCGGTCGTGCCATTCCTCGTCGCCGTCGGTGGCGAGGAGGAGGTGGGCGAGGTCGGGGTGGACGTCGCGGACCCGGTCGAGGAGTTCCTCGCAGCGCAGCTGGAGGGCGCGTTCGTGCCGGGCTTCGGCGAGGGCGCCGAGGCAGCGGCCGTAGGCGTCGGCGTCGCGGGCGTCGATGGCGGCGCGGGCGGCGGTCAGCTCGGGCGGCGCGCCCGGCCCGGCGGGGCCGATGGAGTCGCGCAGGGCGTCGAGGTCGGCGGCGGCGCGGTTGACGCCGAGGCCCTCCAGGGCGCTGTCGAGGGCGGCGACGTAGCCGTGCCACTGCAGCGGGTGGCTCAGCGGGACGGCGAGCCCGGCGCGGTCGAGGAGGTCCTTGGTCTCGTCGACGTACGGGATCAGCCGGTGCACGCGTTCGAGGCGGGCGTGCGCGCGGACGAACCGGACGACGCGGTCGGCGGGCGGGAGGTCGGCGGGGAAGGAGATGCCGGCGGCCTCCCAGACGTACTGCAGCTCCTGGCAGGTCATCCGGAGCATGAGTTCGGTGAAGACCATGTCCAGCGCGGCGGCGGTGGCGGGCGGCTCGCCGTCGACCGTCACGCCGGCGAGCAGCGCGTCCGCGTGCTTCTGCGCGGCGGACCGCAGCGGCCCGCGCTTGAGGGTGCCGCCGTCGGCGAGGTGGTTGCGCAGGTCTTGGGCGGCGCTGGCGAGGCGGCGCAGGTGCAGCTCGCCGGCCGGCAGCCGGACGCGGTGGCCGCCCATGCCCTCGAGGGCGCGCTCGGCCCATTCGGCGCGGGCGGCCATCTCGATGACCCGCGTCCAGACCAGGGGGCGGCGGCGGGCGAGGGCGTCGGCGAACGCGCGGACGGCGAGGTCGGCGGGGTTCCAGCCGCCGGGGTGGCCGTCCAGGCCGAGCTCGCGGAGCGCGGCGCCGACGTTGGACGCGGCGCCGTCGAGCCGGGCGAGCAGGGTGACGTCGTGGGCGCGCAGCCGCCGCGACAGGTCGGTCTCGGACCGCTGGACGCGGTCGGCGGCGGCCGCCTCCGCCTCGATGAGGGTGCGGACGTAGGGGGCGCTCGGGAGGGTGCCGGGGTCGACGTCGCGCTGGGCGGTGCGGGCCTTACGCTCGGGCGTCTCGTCGGCGAGGAGCGCGGCCAGTTCGGCGGCCTCGGCGGCGGAGATCGGCGGCGTCGGCGGCAGGTCGGGCGCGACGGGCATCCAGGACAGGCCGGGCGCCTCGGCGCGGAGCCGCTCGGCGAGCTCGCCGCGCGCGCCCCGGTAGCCGGAGCCGAGGTCGGCGACGGATCCGCTGCGCAGGTGCTCGGTCAGCTCGGCGACGTCCTGCTCGGCCTGCGCCTCCTTCTCGGCGAGGTCGGCGAGGTCGGGGACGGGCCGGCCCGCGCGGACCCGGACGGTGTCGGCGGTCTGCGCGGCGGTGGCGGGGTCGGCGACGGTGAGGGCCGCGAGGTCGGCGGGCAGCGCGGCGCGCAGCGCGGCGGACGCGGACGCCCCGGACGTGGCGACGAGCACCCGGTGGCCGCGCACCAGCAGCCCGGTGAGCAGGCCGGGGACGGTCTGCGGGGTGCGGTCGGGCACGTGCATGACCTGCGGGCGGCGGGCGGGGTCGAGGAACCGGGCGAGTCCCTCCGGGACGCCGCCGGACAGCAGCCCGATCAGCCTGGTGTGGTAGTCGGCGGCGGCCTCGCGGCCGGGCGGCCGGACGACCAGGGCGGGCGCGAGCCGCAGCCGCGGGACGGGCGTCGGCGCGCCCTCGGCGGCCCAGTCCTCCCGGTAGTCGACGGTGCCGGAGACGGCCGTGCCGGCCCATTTGCGCAGGACGTCGCCGACCGAGGCGTGCAGTCCGAACCCCTGCCCGGCCTGGACGGCGTCGGACACCCAGTCGGCGGGCCGGAACCCGGGCGTGCCGGCGAGCAGTTCGCGGTCGCGCAGGGTGGTGCGGCCGGCGAGGACGACGTCGATGCGCTCGGTCCGCTCGTCCAGCGCGATCCGGACAGGGGTGCCGAGCAGGTGGTCGTGGACCGGCGGCGCGTCGGGCGGGCGCCAGGCGAACAGGCCGGTGGCGAGGACGACGTCGTGGTCGGCGAGGTCGCGCAGGATCCGGTACCAGTGCCGCAGGCCGAGCCAGCCGTCGAACTCCTCCAGCACGGCGGGCGGCGTCAGCGGGATGACGGGGACGCTGAACAGCACGTCGCCGGGGCCGGCGTCGGTCTCCACGTAGACGTCCCCGGGCAGGTCGGCGAGCCAGTGGACCTGCTCGTGCTCGGCCAGGTCGCGGGACGGGCGGCGGCGGGAGCGCGCGAGGTCGCGCAGGTGCCCGAGCAGGCGCGCGGCGCGCTCGGCACCGGCCGCGTCGTCCCGCGCGGCGCCGGCCGGCGCGCCCCGCGGGGCGCCCGGCGCTCCGTGCCCGCCGCCTCCCGCCTCCCGGTCGGCGCCGCCCGCCGCCCGGCCCGGGCCCGGACCCTGCTCCGGCACCGCGGCTCCTTCCCCGGGGCCGCGGTGCCGTTCGCTCTCGGTGCCGCCGCCCCTGTGATGCTGTGCACCGATCTAACACCCAAGGGCGGGCCCGGTCGAGCGGTTCCGATGATCTTGATCAGCGGGTACTGACCCGGGTGCGCCCGGTTCAGTGCGCGCGCGCCAGGTGGCGGTCCTCGCTCGGCAGCATCACCCACAGCACCAGGTAGACCACGAACTGCGGGCCGGGCAGCAGGCAGGACAGCAGGGCGAGCAGCCGGACGGTCCACGGCGCCATGCCGAACCGCTGCGCGAGGGCGGCGCAGACGCCGCCGATGATCCTGCCGTGACGCGGACGATAAAGGCCGTTCATGATGGTCTGTCTCCCCGATCCGTTCGAGTGAACACCGGGCGGTGGGCCCGGGGGACCGCGGTTCTCACGGCCACGACGTCCACGCTACGGATCGGGCACCCGGCCCCACATCGCCCGTACGGGCCGTTCCGTGATCCCCCAAAGGAGGACGTCCGGCCGCTCCGGGGGTCCCCCTTGGGGTCTACGGGATGTCCCTTAGGGGGCGTTGTGGCGGGCGACCAGGTCGGGCAGCGCGTCCAGGCCGTCCAGCACGAACAGGCATTCGGCGAGGGTCTCGTCGTCCCGCTGGATGTGCCCCCACGGGCCGCGCCGCAGGAACGCCGCCTTCATCCCGAACGCGATGGCGGGCCGCATGTCGTTGTCGATGCGGTCCCCCACGTACAGGACGCGGTCGGGCAGCACGTCCGCGATCTGCGCGCACCGCTCGAAGAACTCCGGCGACGGCTTCTCGACGCCCCACACGTCGGAAATGCCGATGACGTCGGCGTCCAGCCCGAGGGCCGCCATCTGCTCGGCGGCCTGCACCGGCTGGTTCCCGGCGATGCCGACGTAGAGCCCCTGCCCGTGCAGCGCGCTCAGGCAGGCCCGCGCGTCCGGGTACAGGTCGTCGGGGCCGAAGCCGTTCGGCACGCCCGCCGCCGCGCGCCGCTTCTCCTCCGCGTCCAGGTCGAACCCGGGCGAGAAGTACTGGAACACGTCCTGGTGGCCGCCGCCGGTGGCGAGGATCGCGCCCAGCTTGGTGAGGAAGGTGTGCCGCGGGACGCCGAGCCAGTCGGCCCACCGCCCGTAGATCTCGCCTTCGTTGACCAGCGTCTCCCCGATGTCGAAGAAGACCGCCTGGATCGACCGGGGGGCCGGGGGGTACCCGGTCACGGGCGGGCCAGGTCGACGGTGGTGCCGGGGGCGAGGCGGCGGAAGTCCCGGCCGAGTTCCTCGCCGGCGCCGGTGAGAACGCGTTCCATCACCGACAGGCCGACCTCGTTGAGCAGGCCGTCGTGGATGGCGAAGGCGCGCTGGGGGCGGACGGCGCGGGTGTACTCGTACAGGTCGACGGCCCGCATCCAGGGCGCGTTGCCCGGCAGGCACAGGGTCGGGACGGGCACGCCGGGGACGGTCAGCGCGTCGCCGGGGTGGAAGACCTCGCCGTCCACCAGGAAGCCGACGTTCGGGACCGGCGGCAGGTCCGGGTGCATGATCTCGTGGTCCTCGCCGTAGACGTGGACGTCGAACCCGGCGATGGTGAGGGCGTCCTCGTGCCCGACCTGGTGGACGCGCCCGCCGAGGTCGGCGAGGTTCTCGGCGACGACGCGGGACGTCCAGACCTCGAGCGCGGGGTCGGCGGCCATGGCGCGGCGCAGCCCGTCGGCGTCGAAGTGGTCGAAGTGCTCGTGGGTGACGAGGACGGCCTGGGCCCCGGCGTACGGGTCGGCGTCCCCGGTGAGGCCGCCGGGGTCGATGACGAGGGTGCGGTCGTCCCGCGCGAGCCGGACGCACGCGTGGCCGAGCTTGGTGAGGCGCATCGATCCAGTTTTCCACGCCGGTCCGGTGAACGGACCGTCACCTCCCGAGGGGGGACGACCCCCCCACGCCCCCCGGCCGACTCCGTCGGGGCCGTTGACCGGGCCTTGCCCCGCTGATACAACACGGTGAACGCCACTAGAACTCGTTCTAGTTCGGGCGTGCCCCGGAGCGAGGAGGCGGCCAATGCCCGTTCCCGACCAACGCGATCCCGAGGTCACCAGGACCGCTCTGGCGGACTGGCTCGGCGAGCGGCTGCCCGGCGCGGCGGTCCCGCACCTGGAGACGCCGCAGACCAGCGGTTTCTCCAGCGAGACGCTGATGTTCGACGCCGAGTGGACCGAGGACGGCACCAGCAGGCGCGAGCCGTACGTGGCGCGGGTCGCACCCGCGAACTACCAGATCTTCCCCGAGCCGCGGTTCGAGGAGCAGTACCGGCTGATGCGGATCCTCGACGACCGGACCGACATCCCGGTGCCGCCGATCCGCTGGTACGAGCCGTCCGGCGACGTGCTCGGCGCGCCGTTCTTCGTGATGGGCCGCATCGACGGGCAGGTCCCCACCGACATGCCGCCCTACCACCTGGACGGCTGGGTGACCGAGGTCGCGCCGGACGAGCGGGCCGCGATGTGGTGGTCCACCCTGGAGATCATGGCGCGGCTGCACCGGCTGGACGTCGGGGAGCTCGGCCTGGAGTTCCTCGACATGCCGGCGTGGGGCGCGCCGGGCCTGGAGCAGCGGCTCGGCTACTACGAGCACTACCTGCACTGGGCGTACAAGGGGCCGCAGGAGACCGCGCTGAAGGCCCTCGACTGGCTGAAGGCGAACCGTCCCGAGGAGCCGGACGACCCGGTCGCGCTCTGGGGCGACGCCCGCATCGGCAACGTGATCTTCCAGTCGGGCGCGCCGGCGGCGGTCCTGGACTGGGAGACGGCGATGCTCGGCGCGCCGGAGGAGGACCTCGCCTGGTTCATGTTCCTGGACCGGCACCACTCCGAGGGCGTCGGCGCGGCGCGGCTGGCGGGCTTCCCGTCCTACGCCGACACGATCGCCCGGTACGAGGAGCTGCTCGGGCGGCCCATGCGGGACATGGCGTACTACGAGATCCTTTCCGGCTTCAAGTTCTCGGTGATCATGGCGCGGATCGGCCAGGCGATGATCGACTTCGGCTGGATCGACCAGGACGCCGACTTCCCCTACAACAACAACTGCTCGCAGCTGCTCGCGCGCATTCTCGGAGGCGACGCGTGACCCTCTCCCCCCTCGACGACTACCCGATCCACCAGGCGCCCGAGGTGATGCGGCACGTCACGACGTCGGACCGCAACTTCTACGACCGGTACTACTTCAACGTCCATCCGTCCTCGGACGAGATGATGATGCTCATCGGGATCGGGCAGTACCCGAACCTCGGGGTGATGGACGCGTTCGCGGTCGTCCGGCGGGGCCCGCTGCACAAGGTGGTGCGGGCGTCGCGGGAGCTCGGGGACGACCGCATGGACACGACGGTCGGGCCGTTCCGGGTCGAGGTGATCGAGGGGCTGAAGCGGCTGCGGGTCGTGCTGGAGGAGACCGGGCACGGCCTGTCGTTCGACCTGACCTGGGACGGGGCGATCCCCGCGACGCTCGAACCGCCGCACTACCTGCGCTGGCAGGAACGCGTCGTGTTCGACTCGCGGCGCCTCGCCCAGACCGGCCGCTGGACGGGCACGATCACCGTCGAGGGCGAGACGATCGACGTCACCCCCGACCACTGGTGGGGGTCGCGCGACCGCTCCTGGGGCATCCGGCCGGTCGGCGAGCCCGAGCCGCCCGGCATCCAGGTGAAGAACGCCGGGACGTTCTACTGGCTGTACACGCCGATGCAGTTCGAGGACCACTCCGTCCTGTGCATCCTCCAGGAGGACGAGAAGGGCCGCCGGCTGCTGGAGGAGGCGACCCGCGTCTGGCCGGACGGCCGCGAGCCCGAGTACCTCGGACGTCCCGAATACCGTCCGGAATACGCCGAGGGGACGCGGGACGTGGTGACGGCGACGCTGCGGTTCGCTCCGCCGGGCGGCGAGCCGTTCGAGATCCGCGCGACGCCGATCCTGCCCGTCCACCTGATGGTCGGCACCGGGTACGGGCTGGAGCCCGACTGGAAGCACGGCATGTACCAGGGGCCCGAGCTGAAGGTGCAGGCCGTCACCTACGACACCCGCAAGCCCGACGACGCCGCGCGCATGTGGGGCATGGTCGACGCCGTAGGCCGCTACGAGTACCTGGACGGCGCCGAGCCGGGGGACGCCGCCACCGGCCACGGGCTGTTCGAGTACTGGGCGCTCGGCCCGCACCCGTCCTTCCCCGAGGGAGCCTGAGCACCGCGTGGATTCTGCGAGACTGGCCACCGTGACGACGCCGCCATCGCAGGACCCGGACGACGGGGCGCGCCGGGAGCGGCGGAGGGAGCTGGACCAGCAGGTGCGCGACCGCTACGGGACCTGGCGCGACCAGCCGCGCGGGCTGGCCTGCGCGGTGATCGCCGCGTTCCTGGTGCTGACCACGGCGGCGTTCGTCTTCGCCGTCGTCGCGGTCGTGATGGCCGCTCGCTAGAAGACGCAGCCGGGGCGCCGATCCGTGCGGATC
>NZ_JBGNUT010000042.1:0-72365 GCF_041951385.1 Actinomadura sp. NTSP31
CAGTTCGGTGATGACGCGGTGGGCGACCTTGGGCGACAGGAACGCGGCGCCGGCGGCGACGGCGCGGACGCCGGCGATGAGTTCGTGGGGGTCGCCGGATTTGAGGAGGAAGCCGCTGGCGCCGCCGGACAGGGCGCGGGCGATGTAGTCGTCCTCGCCGAAGGTGGTGAGGACGGCGACGGCGGTGGCGGGGGCGACGCGGCGCAGTTCGTCGGCGGCGGCGAGGCCGTCCATGCGGGGCATGCGGATGTCGAGGAGCGCGACGTCGGGGTGGTGGGCGAGGGTGAGGTCGACGGCCTCGCGGCCGTCGCCGGCCTCGGCGACGACGTCGATGCCGGGGTCGGCGGACAGGATGGCGCGGACGCCCGCGCGGATCATGGCCTCGTCGTCGGCGAGCAGGACGCGGATCACTCGTGGCCTTTCGCGGGGTCGGGGTCGGCGGTGCTGTAGGAGTTCTTGGCGATGAGGCGGCCGTCGCGGAAGCACAGGCGGTACAGGTGGCCGGTGCCGAGCAGGTTGGCGGTGGGCCGGTAGTAGCGGCAGTCGGCGGCGGGCGGTTCGGGGACGCGGGCGCGGACGTCGCCGGCTTCGGTGGCCTGCATGGGCGGGATGACGTGCCCGATGTCGGCGCGGGTGTCGCCGAGGCGAAGGGCGGCGTAGTCGGCGGGGCGCAGGACGGAGTTGAGGGTGGCGTAGGCGTAGTAGCCGAGCATGACGGCGCCGAGGGCGGCGATGAGGGCGGCGGGTGAGGGTGACGGTGATGGGTGCGCCGGGGGCGTGTTTGGCGGCGTTGGTGATGGCTTCCTGGACGATGCGGTGCGCGGCGAGCGCGATCATCGGCGGGAGGGGCGCGGGGTCGGAGCCGGTGCGGGGGGCGCCGGTGTCCAGGTGGACGGGGACGCCGGAGGCGCGGGCGCGTTCGACGAGGTCGTGGACGCTTTCGTGGGCGGGCCGGACGGGGGCGTCACCGGTAGCGGCGTCGACGTCTCGGGCGTCGACGCCGTCCGGGCCGGGGCCGGAGGTGGTGCTCTCCCCCGGGCCGGTGCGGCGGGTGGTGTCGTCGCGCAGGACGCCGATGATCTCGCGGAGGTGCTCGGTGGCGTCGGCGGCGCCGGCGCGCAGTTCGGCTGCGGCGGCGCGGTGCCGGTCGTTCAGGCCGGAGGCGACCTGGAGGGCGCCGGCGCGGACGGCGATGAGGGCGAGTTCGTGGCCGAGGGTGTCGTGCATGTCCTGGGCGATGCGGGCGCGTTCGCGCAGGCGTTCGCGTTCGGCGGTGAGGTGCTGCTCGCGTTCGAGGCGGTCGGCGCGTTCCCAGCCGGCGTGCAGGAGTTCGCGGTACTGCCGCCAGTAGCGTCCGGCGAGCCAGGGCAGTACGCCGAGCAGGACCAGCCAGATCGTCAGCGGGAACCAGCTGGTGACGTCGATGCCGCGGACGATGTTGAGCAGGGTGCCGGCGGCGAACACGGTGGTGAAGCCCCACAGCACCGTGCGGGCGCGGGCGCTGCGCAGTCCGGCCAGGTAGGACATGACGGGGACGGCGAAGGCGAAGTTGCCGTGCAGGGCGGTGAGGGTGGTGGCGGTGATGAGCGCGGTGGCCGGCCAGGTGCGGGAGACGGCGACGGCGGCGGCCAGGGCGCCGAGCCCGGCGATCTGCAGCCACCAGGCGGGGCTCGCCGGCTCGGCTGGGGAGAGCAGGCTGAACGCGACGGGCAGCGCCAGGACCGTCCCCAGCACGACGTCTTTGATCAGCAGGGAGCGGCGGGGCCGGTGTACGGCGGCGCGCAGCCGCCCGTATCCGGCGCGAAGCGAGCGGACGGCGCGGCTGTCCGGTTCGGTGGGACCGCCGGGTCCGGTGGCGGGGCGCTCCCCCGGGCGCGGCGGGACGGTGGTGGTGGCCGGGTCGTTCACCCGGCCCACGGTACAAGCCGGTGATCTGGGGTGATACTGCCGAAAGTCAGGGGCCGCTACCGTGGGGCGGGTGTCGCGCGGGCGGTGACGGGCGGAGGAGAACAGGTGGCGGACGCGAAGCCGGGGCGGGCGATGCGGGAGGACTCGTGATCGGGGTGGTGCTGGCCGACGACCAGACGCTGGTGCGGGCCGGGTTCCGGTCGATCCTGGAGGGCGAGGACGACATCGAGATCCTCGCCGAGGCCGGGGACGGCGAGCGGGCGGTGCGGCTGGCGCGCGAGCTGCGCCCGGACGTGGTGCTGATGGACGTGCGGATGCCGGTGCTGGACGGGCTGGAGGCGACCCGGCGGATCGTGTCCGACCCGGCCCTGGACGGCGTCAAGGTGGTGATCCTGACGACGTTCGACCTGGACGAGTACGTGTACGGGGCGATCAAGGCGGGGGCGAGCGGGTTCCTGGTGAAGGACACCGAGCCGCCGGAGCTGATCCACGGGGTGCGGGTGGTGGCGCGGGGCGACGCGCTGCTGGCGCCGGCGGTGACGCGGCGGCTGATCGCCGAGTTCGCCTCCCGGATCACCGCGCCGCCGCCCGCGGTGAAGCTGGACGCGCTGACGGCGCGCGAGCGGGAGGTGCTGGAGCTGGTGGCGCAGGGCCTGTCGAACGAGGAGATCGCCGAGCGGCTGGTGCTGTCGCCGGCGACGGCCAAGACGCACGTCAGCCGCATTCTGGCCAAGCTGGGGGCGCGGGACCGGGCGCAGCTGGTGGTGCTGGCCTACGAGTCGGGGATGATCCGTCCCGGCTGGCTCGGCTGACAGCGCCGCGAGGGGCGTGGAGGCGTGGCGACGGACCGCAACGGGGCGGGGCGCGGCGGTGTTGATAGGGATGTGACGGTTACCGAGGAGGTTGTGATCCGGCCCGGCGCCCCTTCCACCGCCGCGGACGGCGGCGATCGCGGGGACGGCGGGCGCGGGATCGATCCGGCGTGCGCGCACGTCGTCGCGGCGCTGTCGGGCGACCTGGACGCCGGGTTCGCCGCGATGTACGAGGCGTACCGGGGCGCGGTGTTCTCCACGGCGCTGCGGTTGTGCGGGCGGTGGGCGGAGGCCGAGGACCTGGCCGCCGAGGCGTTCCTGCGCGCCTACCGGGCGCTGTGCGGGTACGGGCCGGAGCGGATCGCGGACCTGCGGCCGCGGGCGTGGCTGCTGACGATCCTGACGAACGTGTGGCGCAACGGGCTGCGGACGGCGGCGCGCAAGCCGCCGCCGGGCCCGCTGGAGGACGCACCGGACCCGCCCGATCCGGCCGAGGGCGTGGAGGACGCGGCGGCGCGGCATGAGACGGGGCGGGAACTGGCGGGGCTGCTGGCCGAGCTGCCCGCCGCGCAGCGCGCCGCGGTGGTGCTGCGGCACGTCACCGACCTGCCGGTGGCGGAGATCGCGGAGGTGATGGGGGTGCCGGAGGGCACGGTGAAGTCGCATGTGTCGCGGGGCCTGGCCCGGCTGCGCCGGCTGCACGCCGAGGCGGACATGCGCGGGCAGGCGGATCCGCGGGGCCGGGCGGCGCGGCGCGGCGGGCCGGTGGACGATGACCGGGAGCGAGGAGGGGTCCGATGAGCGGTACCGATTCCACGTCCGACGCGCTGTCGGCGATGGAGCCCACCGACCGGGTGCTGGCGGGACTTGCCGGGCTGGCCGCCGACGCGCCGCCCGCGCTGCTGGACCGGATCGCCGCGCGCCGCGTCCGGGTGGACGGCCCGCTGGAGGACCTGCGGGTGGCGTTCACCGACCGGGGTGTGGCGTTCGTGCGGGCGGGGATGGACGAGCGGGAGTTCGCCGGGGCGTTCCGGCAGCGGTTCGCGCGGCCGCTGCTGGCCGCCGACGCGCCGCCCGCCGGGCTGGTGCCGGCGTTGCGGTCGGGGCGGCTCGGTGATCTGCCGCTGGACCTGCGGGGGCTGAGCGCGTTCGAGGCGGCGGTGCTGCGGGCCGCGGCGGCGATCCCGCGCGGGCAGACCCGCCCGTACGCGTGGGTGGCGCGGCTGGCGGGGCGCCCGAAGGCGGTGCGGGCGGTCGGGTCGGCGCTGGGCCGCAACCCGGTGCCGCTGCTGATCCCCTGCCACCGGGTGACGCGGTCGGACGGGTCGCTGGGCGAGTACGTGTTCGGGGCGGCGGCCAAGGAGCGGCTGCTGCGCGCCGAGGACGTCGACGTCGACGAGGTCGAGGGGCTGGCGCGGCGCGGGGTGCGGCTGGTCGGCAGCGACACCACGGGGATCGTGTGCTTCCCGACCTGCGCCGACGCCCGCCGGATCGCGCCGTCGCACCGGCGCGGTTTCCGGGACCTGGCCGCCGCCCGGGCGGCGGGGTACCGGCCGTGCCGGCACTGCCGTCCGGACGGGCCGCCGGAGTCGCCCGCGGGGTGACCCGGTCCCCCGGCGCGCCCGGGCCGCGCACCTGATGGGCGCGTGTAGAGCGGCCTGTGGCGGGAATGGGCCGTCCACCTGCTGGGACGACTGAGGGGGAGACACCATGCGGGTCGTCGTGACCGGAGCCACCGGGAACATCGGCACCAGCACCGTCGAGGCGCTCGCCGCCGACTCCCGCGTCACCTCCATCGTGGGGGTGTCGCGCCGGGGACCGGGCCCGCACGGCGACCAGGCCGCCGGGGGCGGCCGGGTCGAATGGGCCGAGGCCGACGTCACCGACTCCGACCTGGTCCCCCTGCTGCGCGGCGCCGACGCGGTGATCCACCTGGCGTGGCTGTTCCAGCCCACGCACCGGCCCGCCGTCACCTGGGACTCCAACGTCGTCGGCACCACCCGGGTGCTGGACGCGGTCGCGGCCGCCGGGGTCCCGGCCCTGGTGGTGGCGTCCTCGGTCGGCGCCTACTCCCCCGGCCCCAAGGACCGCGCCGTCGACGAGTCCTGGCCCACCCACGGGTGGCCCGGCGCCGCCTACAGCCGCGAGAAGGCCTACGTCGAACGGCTCCTGGACGTCTTCGAGGCCCGCAACCCCGAAACCCGCGTCGTGCGGATCCGGCCCGGGTTCATCTTCGAACGCCAGAGCGCCGCCCAGCAGCGCCGCCTGTTCGCCGGTCCGCTGCTGCCCGGGCGGCTCGCCCGCCCCGGTCTGGTCCCGGTCGTGCCCGACCTGCCCGGTCTGCGCTTCCAGGCCCTGCACTCCGCCGACGCCGGGCAGGCGTTCGCGCTCGCCGCGCTCGGCGACGCCCGCGGCGCCTTCAACATCGCCGCCGACCCCGTCATCGACCCGGGCGAGCTCGCCGGCCTGCTCGGCGCCCGGACCGTCCGCGTCCCCGCCCGCGCCGTGCGCGCCGCGCTGGCCGCCGCGTGGAACCTGCATCTGGTCCCGGCCTCGCCCGGCCTGTTCGACCTGGCCCTGCAGGTGCCGATCATGGACACCGCGCGGGCCCGCGGCGAGCTCGGCTGGACGCCCCGGCACACCTCCCGCGACGCGATGGCCGCGTTCCTGGAGGGCCTGCGCACCGGCGCCGGACGCGACACCCCGCCGATGTCGCCCGACGCCGGCGGCCCGGCCCGCGTCCACGAGGTCGCCACCGGCGTCGGCCGCAAACCCTGACCCGCCGCACACACCGCCCCGGCCCGCAGCCGACCACCGCCAGCCCGATCACCTCGCAGGAGTCACGAATGCCGACGATCACACCAGCCCATCTGCACGAGCTGCTGGCCTCCACCGACCGCGACGCCGCGCTCGTCGTCGTCGGCGGGCGGGCCGCCGTCGTGCCGACCACCCCCGCCGGACGCGACGAGGCCGACGACGCGCTGGTGATCACCACGCGGGACGCCGTCATCGCCGAACTCGACACCGGCGCCAACGACGAGCAGCTCGAACGCCTCGCCCAGCGCCTCGACACCGCCCTCGACAGCCTCGGCGGCTAGCCGCCGCCGCGCTCCACGACCGGCACCCCGGGCTCGTCGCCGCCCGCGTCCGGCTCGTCCGCGACCGGCGGCAGGTCGGCGCAGGTCTGGCCGACGAGCATGTCCACCACGCCGCGCGCCCCGCCCGTCCCGGCGGCCGCGCGGCGCTGCCGGTCGGCGCCGGTTCCCGCCCGCCGCACCCGCTCCACCAGCGTGAACACCCTCTTCAGATCTCCGGTGTCCTCCAGCGCGGGGGCGATCCGCGCGACCAGGTCGTCCACCAGCCGCCACGGCGGCGCCGCGCGGCCGGTCAGCGCGTCCACCGCCGGGCCCGCCATCGCGTTGCGGCCGGCCGCCCACAGTGCGGCCGTGCACACCTGGGCGTCCACCGGCGGCGCCTCCCGTCCCGCCGCCAGGTCCGCCAGCGCGGTGGCGACCAGGCCCCGCACCAGCGCCGCCTGCAGCACCGCCTCCCCCGCCGTCGCCGCCGCGTCCGCCACCCGCACCTCCACCGTCGGCCACCGCGGCGACGGCCGCGCCAGCCAGAACGTCATCGCCTCGTCCACCAGCACCCCCGCCTCCACCAGCGCCGCCACGCGCCGGTCGTGCTCGGCCGCCGACGCCGACCACGGCGGGATCCCCGCGCCCGGGAACCGCGCCATCGACACCAGCCGCCGGCTGGCGAACCCCGCCCCGGTGCCGTACCCGCCGCAGCGGCGCGGATGGTCGCCGGCGTGCGCGCGGACATGGTCGAACGGCGAGTTCGCCGACAGCGCCAGCAGTACCGGCAGCCAGGGCCGCAGATGGTTCACCACCGCAACCGCCGTGTCCCGCCCCGCGACCCCGACGTGGACGTGGCAGCCGCACGCCTGGTAGTCCTCGACCACGTCCCCGTAGGCGCGCAGGATCCGCGCGAACCGCTCGCCCCGCGCGGGCGGCGGCGCAGCCCGGCACAGCACCGGCGTCCCTGACGCCGCCAGCCGCGCCCCCACGGCCCGCGCCGCCTCCGCCAGCCGCGCCCGCCCGTACCGCAGCTGCGCGCCCAGGCCCTCCAGCTCCCGGCAGACCCCGGTGGTCGCCTCCACCTGCGAGGACAGCAGCTCGGGCTGGAAGGAGCCCCCGGCGTGCCGGAAGCGGTGCACGCCCGCCCCCGCCAGCACCGGGCCCGCCGCCGGGACGCACTCCCCCGACACCGGGTCCACCAGCAGGAACTCCTCCTCCACCCCGACGCTGACCCCCGGCACGCACGCCATCGCGCCGGCGGCCTCCGCCGTGGCGGGGACGCCGGGCTCCGGGACCTCCCCCGGACCGTCTCCCCCCATCCGGATCCCCCCTCGTCCGCGTCTGCGCGTCATCCCCGAAATGCCCGAAGAACGCGGTCCCTCCCGCCGCGGCCCCGGATTTCCTGACCGGATCGTTCCGCATCCCGCCGTGATCATGCCTGTCCGCCGCCTTAGGCCCGCCGCCAGACTCAGAGCCATGAACCGAGCCCTTCTCGTCATCGACGTCCAGGAGTCCTTCCGGGTCCGCCCCAACTGGCGGGCGGTGTCGGCGCCCGACATCGCCGCCCGCGCCGCGCGCCTGGCCGCCGCCGCGCGCGCCGCCGGCGATCTGGTGGTGTGGATCCTGCACGCCGAACCCGGCACCGGCACCGCCTTCGACCCCGCCCTCGGCCACGTCCGCCTGATGGACGGCCTCGATCCCCGCGACGGCGAACCGGTCCTGACCAAGACCTCCCGCAACGCCTTCACCACCACCAACCTGCGGCAGCTGCTCACCGCCGGCGGCGTCGGCGAGGTCGTCGTCTGCGGCATCCAGACCGAGCAGTGCTGCGAGACCACCGCGCGGCTGGCCGCCGACCTCGGCTACCAGGTCACCTTCGTCACCGACGCCACCGCCACCTTCCCCATCGCCCACCGCGACGCCCCGCCCGGCCGCCCCCTCGCCGAGATCCTCGCCGACCCCGCCACTCTCACCACCGCCGACATCATCGCCCGCACCGAGTACGCCCTCGCCGGCCGCTTCGCCGCCATCGCCGCGCTCGACGACCTCGCCCCGCCCGCCGGCACCATCCCGGCCGCAGGCACCGCCGGGCTCCCGGTACGCTGACCGGATCGTGCCCCAGATCGTCTTCCTGCTCGTCCCCGGTGTCCACCTGCTCGACCTCGCCGGGCCCGCACAGGTGTTCTGGGCCGCCGGCGACCTGCTCACCGACGCGCACCAAGGCACGCACCAAGCCGCGCACGCGGGCGGCCCGCGCGGCGTCGCGCCGCCCCGGTACCGGCTCGCCTACGTCGCCGAGCAGGACGCGGTCGCCAGCGCCCAGGGCCTCACCGTGCAGGCCGCCACCGCCTGGCCCGACCTCGGACCCGGTGACATCGTCGTCGTCCCGGGCTGGCGATGGCGCACCGGAGCCCCCCACACCCCGCCCATCGGCGCCGCCACCGCCCGCCGGCTCGCCGCCCACCACGCCCGCGGCGGCCTGGTCGCCAGCGTCTGCGCCGGCGCGTTCGCCCTCGGCCACGCCGGGCTGCTGGACGGCCGCCGCTGCACCACCCACCACGAGATCCAGGACGACCTGGCCCGCCGCCACCCCCGCGCCACCGTCGTCCCCGACGTGCTGTACGTCACCGACGACCGCGTCGTCACCTCCGCCGGCATCGCCAGCGGCATCGACCTCGCCCTGCACCTGGTCGCCGCCCGGCACGGCCCCGGCACCGCCGCGCGCGTCGCCCGCTCCATGGTCGTCTACGCCCGCCGCAACGGCGACGAACCGCAGGCCAGCGCGATGCTGCGGCACCGCGCGCACCTCAGCGACACCGTCCACCGCGCCCAGGACCTCATCGACGCCCGCTACACCGCGCCGCTGCCGCTGGCCGGCCTCGCCGCCGCCGCCGGCGTCAGCGAACGCACCCTCACCCGCCGCTTCACCGCCGCGACCGGCCTCACCCCGCTGCGCTACCAGCAGGAACTGCGCCTCGAGCACGCCGAGCACCTCATCGGGCAGGGCGCCACCGCCGACGCCGCCGCCCGCGCCGCCGGGTTCACCGACGCCCGCATGCTCCGCCGCCTGCGCGCCCAGCCCCGCCCGGCCGCCGCGGCGGTCAGCCGTGCAGGGCCAGGTAGGGGGCGAGCGCGAACAGGCTGACGATCAGCGCGCTCGTCAGCGCCCCCGCCGGCACGGTGCGGGCGATGATCCAGCCCAGCAGCACCCCCGCCAGCTCCGGCACGCCCGTCAGCGCCGCCAGCGGCCAGTCCACCGCGCCCGCCGCCGCGTACCCCGCCGTCCCCACCGCCGCGATCACCACCGACTGCGCCTGCGCCGCCGCCAGCGCCGACAGCACCGGCGTGCCCAGGACCATCAGCAGCGGCACGCTCAGCATCGGCCCGCCGATCCCGAACACCCCGCTCGCCACCGCCACCGCGAACCCGACCGCCGCGACCTGCGGCATCCCCGGCCCGCCGCCACCACCGGCGCCGGCGGACGCGCCGGGGGCGGGGCCGCCGGTGCGGCGCCACACCAGCGCCGCCACCAGCGCCACGAACGCCCCCAGCAGGATCCCGAACGCCCGCCCCGGCACCACGCTGTTGACCAGCACCCCCAGCGGCGTCCCCGCCACCGCGGCGGCCGCCAGCACCGCCGCGGTCCGGCGCGTGCCGCGCTCGCGCAGTTGCCCCGAACGGGTGTAGGCGGCGGTCGCCAGCGCCCCGGTCGCCACATGCGTGACGATCGCCGTCCCCGCCACCTGCGCCGGCGGCAGCCCGGTCAGCGCGAACAGCCCGACCGTCACCAGCACCCCGCCCGGCCCGACCGCCGTGATCCCGACCCCGGCGACCAGCCCGAACAGCGCCAGCCCCGCCAGCACCGGCATCCCGAGACCGCCCACGGCCCCTCCCTCCCACATCGCACACGGCAACGGCACGGCCACGGGCGGGCGCCTCTGCCCGCCAACCCCGGCAGACGGCCAGGGGACGGTTCAGGCGCCGGGCGGGGCGGGGGCGCGGTACAGGGTGGCGCGCAGCGTCAGCCGGTCCGCGCGGATGTGCACCGCCTCGCTGTCGACCGGCCGCCCGTCGGCCAGATGCGCCAGCCGGTCGATCGAGAAGATCGCCGCGCCCGCCGGGACGCCGAGCAGCGCCGCCGTGCCCGCCGCGGCCGCCACCGCGTGCACCTGCACCTCGGCCCGGCCCAGCGGCTGCCCGGCGACCTCCTCCACCAGCCCGAACAGGTCCCGCCCGGCCAGCTCCCGCGCGAGATCGGGCCGGCTCAGCAGGCCCTCGCCGATGTCGCCGGGAAGGTAGGTGGTGTCCAGCGACAGCGGCTCGCCCTCCAGCCGCCGCAGCCGCTCGATCCGGACCGCGCCGGCGCCGGGCGCCAGCCCCAGCCGGGCCGCCACCGCCGGCGGCGGCACCGGGACCCGGCCGATCTCGCGGACCTCGTTGGTGACCGTGCCGTGCCCGGTCAGCGCCTCGGCCAGCCCGGCGAGCCGGTCCAGCCCGTGCCCGTGCTTGGCCGCCACCACCGTGGTGCCCACCCCCGGCCGCCGGGTGACCAGGCCCTCCGCGCGCAGCAGCGCCAGCGCCTCGCGGACGGCGTTGCGGGACGCGCCGAGCCGCTCGCCCAGCTCCCGCTCGTCGGGGAGCGTCCCGCCGGGGAACGCGCCGCCGGTGATCTGCTGGCGCAGCACGTCGGCGGCCTGGCGGGCGCGCTCGGCCCGCGGCCGCGACGACACCCACTCGCCCCGGTCCGCCCGCGGCGTCCCGTCCATGCGGTCCCCCTTCCCACCGGCCCGCGCCCGGCGCGGCCCGCTCGTCCCACGATGCCGCACCCACATTACGCCACTGTTACGCCACCCGATGTGACCTGGATGAACGCCTCACCAGCGGGTCCGCGGCGGCCGGCGCGAGTTCGGCCACGCGCACCCGGGTCAGACCGGGACCTCCACGTGGCCGGGCGCGCCGCGGACCACGGCGGCGCGGCCCGCGGTGACCTGCGCCGCCCACGCCTCGAACGCCGCCACCTCCTCCACCGGCACCGCCACGTCCGCCTCCACCGCCGCCCCGTACCGCACGTCGGACGGCTGGACGCCGCGGCCGTGCAGATCCCCCAGGAACCGCCCCGCCAGCGCGTGCTCCACCCGGACCGTCACCGCCAGCACCGGCCGCAGCTCCACCACCCCGACCGCGTCGATCGCCTCCGACACCGCCTGCCCGTAGGCGCGCACCAGCCCGCCCGCGCCCAGCTTCACCCCGCCGAAGTAGCGGGTGACCACCGCGACCGTGCCGGTCAGGCGCCGCCGCACCAGCACCTCCAGCATCGGGATCCCCGCCGTCCCGGCCGGCTCCCCGTCGTCGCTGCTCTTGGTGATCTCACCGTGCTCGCCCACCACGTACGCCGAGCAGTTGTGGGTGGCGTCGCGGTGCGCGCGGCGGTGCCGGGCCAGGAACTCCACCGCCTCGGCCTCGCCGGCCGCGCGCGCCAGCGTGCACACGAACCGGGACCGGCGGATCTCCAGCTCGCGGGAGCCCCCGCCTTTGATCATGCGCATGTCGGCCCGAGTCTAGGCGCCGCACCCCCGCCGGCGGCCGGTGTCAGCCCTTGGGGAACGGCCACGGGTTGGGCGCGCACCCGTACAGCGACTTGGTCTGCTGCACCATCACCGGCGCGGGACGGCCCTTGCCCGGGCACTGCCGGTGGCCGTGGCCGAGCGCGTGCCCGACCTCGTGGTTGATCACGTACTCGCGGTAGGAGGCCAGGTCGCGGCCGTAGGACGCGGCGCCCTGGCCGTAGCGCAGGGCGTTGACGACCGAGCGGTCCCCGTGCCGGCACGACAGCTCCCCGCCGGTGACCAGCGGCGCGCACATCCGGTCGGTCATCGCCGGGCTCGACAGCGCCACCCGGAACCGCACCGGCCCGCGGGCGACCCGCTCGAAGCGCATCGCGCCGCCGTGCCCCCAGCTGCGCGGGTCGTTCAGCACCCGCTGCACCTCCGCCGCGAAGTCCGCGCCGCTGATCGGCAGGCCCCGCTCCACCTCCACCGTGTACCGCACGAGGGTGCCCCGCGACCCCGGCGGCGGCGCGGCCCTGCCCGGCACCACCGCGTAGCGTCCGCTCGCCGACTCGGGGACCCGCACCCGGACCGGCTGGCGGCGGCCGTTCACCACCGGCCCCCGCACCACGGTCGTGCCCGTCTTCCCGGCGGGCCGCCTCGACGGCGACGGCGGCGGGGACGGCGCCGATGACGTACGGGCCGTTTGCGGGCGGGCCCCGCCGTGATCGTGGCCCATCGCCGACCAGGCGGCGACGGCGCCCGCGCCCAGCAGCACGACGGCGCCGGCGGCCGCGGCCAGGCCCGTCCGGCGGCGTCCGCGCCGCCGCCCCTTCACCGGACGCGGCGGACGTGACGCGGCGGGATCGTCCTGGAGATCGTGCACGGTGCTCCGCTCTCGGCGAGGGCACCGGAGCGGCCCGCCGCGGCGGCGGCCGGCGGGCGCGCGCGGCCCGCCTCCCGCCACGTCCCGTCAGGCCCCCGACCTGCGCGGACACGACCCCGGCACATGTCGTTGATCTTGCGTTGATCGTATCGGGGCCGGGCGGGCGAGCGGCGGACGGGGCCCGGTCGAACCCCGTCGAACCCCGGTCAGCACCAGGGGCGGGCGGCGGTCAGGCGTCGATCAGGTCGATCAGGTCGGCGATGGAGGGCACCACCCGGTGCGGGCGGAACGGGAAGCGGCCCACCTCGTCCTTGCGGGTCACCCCCGTGAGCACCAGGATCGTCTCCAGGCCCGCCTCCACGCCCGCGACGATGTCGGTGTCCATCCGGTCCCCGACCATCGCGGTCTGCTCGCTGTGCCCGCCGACGACGTTCAGCGCGGTCCGCATCATCAGCGGGTTCGGCTTGCCGACGAAGTACGGCTCCACCCCCGTCGCCCGGGTGATCATGGCGGCGACGGCGCCGCAGGCGGGCAGCGAGCCCTCCTGGGACGGGCCGACCGGGTCGGGGTTGGTCGCCACGAACCGGGCGCCGCCCTCGATCAGCCGGATCGCCTTGGTGATCTGGGAGAAGCTGTAGGTGCGGGTCTCCCCCAGCACCACGTAGTCGGGGCTGATGTCGGTGAGGACGTAGTCGGCCTCGTGCAGCGCCGTGGTCAGCCCCGCCTCCCCGATCACGTACGCCGACCCCTCGGGCCGCTGGTCGGCCAGGAACCGGGCGGTGGCCAGCGCCGAGGTCCAGATGAACTCGGCCGGGACCTGCAGCCCGAGCGCGGCCAGCCGCGCCGACAGGTCGCGGCGGGTGTAGATCGAGTTGTTGGTCAGCACGAGGAACGGCTTGCCGGAGGCGGCGAGCCTGCGGATGAACTCGTCGGCGCCGGGGACGGGGTGGCCCTCGTGCACCAGCACGCCGTCCATGTCCGACAGCCAGTACTCGATCGGCTTGCGCTCGCTCATGTCCCCATTGTCGCAGGTGGAGATCTTCGAGTGGAACGGTCCGCGCCAAGACGGCGGACGCCCCGCCCGGCGGAGGCCGCGGGGCCGCGGGCCGTTGACCGGCGCGTGAGACAAATCATAGGTTTGCCCCACGGCGTGCCGAACCGTGTTCGGTGTCCGGGCCGCGCGGCGGCGCGCCGCTGTGGTCCGCGGGAGGCGCGCGTGCAGAGCCGTGAGGTGAACAGCCCCGAGCTGAGGAGCATCGCCGAGGTCAGGGCCGAGATGACGGCCCCCGGGCAGCTGTTCGAGATGGACGAGGTCGACGTCCGCGGCGTGCGGACCCGCGTCTGGAAGAACGCCCCGACCACCCTGCGCGAGATCCTGGAACTCTCCCGCGGGCACGGCGACGCCCCGTTCCTGGTCTACGAGGACGACCGGCTGAGCTTCGCCGAGCACTACCGGCGCGCCGCGGCGTTCGGGCGGCTGCTGGCCGGGGCCTACGGGATCGCCAAGGGCGACCGGGTCGCGATCGCGATGCGCAACTACCCCGAATGGTCGGTGGCGTTCTTCGGCGCCGCCGTCGCCGGCGCGGTCGTCGTCCCGCTCAACGCCTGGTGGAGCGCCGACGAGCTGGAGTACGGGCTGCGCGACAGCGGCGCCAAGGTCCTCATCGCCGACGCCGAGCGCGCCGAACGCCTCGCCGCCGTCCTGCCGGGCCTGGACGTCGCCGTGCTGGTCGCCCGCCCCGGCGGCGCGCCGCCCGCGGGCGCCGAGTCGTTCGAGGCCGCCCTGGAGCGGGCGCCGGCCGGCGGCGGCGAGGACCTGCCGGACGTGGCGATCGGCCCCGAGGACGACGCCACGATCTTCTACACCTCCGGCACCACCGGACGCTCCAAGGGCGCCCTCGGCACCCACCGCAACATCACCACCAACCCCGTCAGCCTCGCCTACGGGCTGCTGTCGGCCGGCGTGCGCGCCGGCGGGAGCGTCGAGCAGCTCACCAGGCCGCAGCCCCGCGTCACCCTGCTGAGCGTCCCGTTCTTCCACGCCACCGGCTGCCACTCGGTGCTGGTGTCCAGCGCCATGCAGGGCGGCACCGTCGTGCTGATGTACAAGTGGGACGTGCGCCAGGCGCTGGAGCTGATCGAGCGGGAGCGCGTCACCGGGTTCGGCGGGGTGCCGACCATGGCGTGGCAGGTGCTGACCTCCCCCGACTTCGACAAGTACGACACCTCCAGCCTCACCGGCGTCAGCTACGGCGGCGCGCCCGCCGCGCCCGCGCTCGTCGACAAGATCAAGGAGCGGCTGCCCGAGCGGGTCCCCGGCAACGGCTACGGCCTCACCGAGACCTCCTCGGTCACCACCTACAACGGCGGCGTGAACTACCTGGAGCACCCCGACAGCGTCGGCCCGCCCGTCGCGGTCTGCGACGTCAGGGTCGTCGACCCCGCCACCGGCGAGGACCTGCCCGCCGGCGAGGTCGGCGAGCTGCTCATCGCCGGCCCCAACGTCATCAAGGGGTACTGGAACAAGCCGGAGGCGACGGAGCAGGCGTTCGTCGGCGGCTGGTTCCACAGCGGCGACCTGGCCCGCGTCGACGCCGACGGGTTCGTCTACATCGTCGACCGCGCCAAGGACATGCTGATCCGCGGCGGCGAGAACATCTACTGCGCCGAGGTCGAGGCCGCCCTCTACGAGCATCCCGCCGTCGCCGACTGCGCCGTCATCGGCGTCCCCCACGACGTGCTCGGCGAGGAGGTCGGCGCCGTCGTGGTCCCCCGCCCCGGCACCGCGCCGACGCCCGAGGAGATCCAGGGGTTCCTGCGCGGGCGGATCGCCGCGTTCAAGGTCCCCGTCCACTTCTGGTTCCGCGGGGAGGGGCTGCCCCGCAACCCCGGCGGGAAGATCCTCAAGACCCGGCTGCGCAGCGAACTGCTCGGCTGACCGGCCGCGCGTTCCGGCAGCGGCTCATCCGCGGCCGGCGTGGGCGGCGCATCGGGAGGCGTGCTGCTGCATGGTCGCGCGCTGCCGGGTGTTGGCGGTCAGGCTCGCGGCGCGCAGGAAGTGGCGCCGCGCCTGGTCGTGGTCTCCCGCGTTGCAGCACAGGTCGCCGGCGACGGCGGGCAGGAGGTGGTAGTCGCGCATCGCGGGGTGGTCCAACAGCGGGCGCAGGACGTCGAGCCCGGCCTGCGGCCCGAAGGCCCGGCCGATCGCGACGGCGCGGTTCAGTTCGACGACCGGTGACGGGGTGATCTGCGCGAGCCCGTCGTAGAGGGCCGCGATGCGCGGCCAGTCGGTGTCGTCGGCGCGGCCGGCGCGGGCGTGGCAGGCGGCGATCGCGGCCTGGAGCGCGTAGGGCCCCGCGGTGCCGCGCAGGCGGTCGATCCGCTCGATGAGGGCCAGTCCGCGGCGGATCAGCAGCTGGTCCCAGCGGGTGCGGTCCTGGTCCATGAGGAGCACGGGTTCGCCGTGCGGGCCGACGCGGGCGGCCAGGCGCGAGGCCTGCAGTTCGATCAGCGCCAGGAGGCCGAGGGTCTCGGTGTCGTCCGGGGTCAGGCCGGCCAGCATCCGGCCCAGGCGCAGTGCCTCCGAGCACAGTTCGGGCCGCACCCAGCTGTCGCCGCTGGTCGCCGAGTACCCCTCGTTGAACACCAGGTAGACGACCTCGCGTACGGCGTCGAGGCGGGCCGGGCGCTCGTCGGGTCCGGGAAGGTCGAAGCGGATGCGGGCCGCCGCGAGGGTGCGTTTGGCGCGGACGACGCGCTGGGCGATCGTCGGCTCGGGCGTGAGGAAGGCCCGGGCGACCTCGCCGGTGGTGAGGCCGCAGACCACCTTGAGGGTGAGCGCCGACCGGGCGTCCGGCGACAGGATCGGGTGGCAGGCCATGAACACCAGCCCGAGCAGGTCGTCGGCCAGGTCGCCGTCGGCGATCCGGTCGAGGTCGACCTCGGTGGCCCGCGGCGCCGCGGCGGCGAGGAGGTGGTACTTGTCCCGGCGGGTGTCGCGTCGCCGGAGCCGGTCGACGGCGAGGAACCTGGCGGTCGTGTTCAGCCAGCCTGCCGGGTTGCCCGGGACGCCTTCGCGCCGCCACTTCTCGATGGCGGCGACGAAGGCGTCCTGGGCGAGCTCCTCGGCGGCGTCGAGATCGCCGGTGAGCCTGACGAGCCGCGCGACCAGGCGGGGGGACTCGACGCGCCACAGCGCCGCCAGCGTGGCGTCGAGGTCTCCGGTGTCCATGACGGTCGAGTCCTGTCCCGGTGCTACTGCAGGTCGGAGAACTCGACGACGCGGCGGACGTCGATCCGCTCCACACCGACGATCAACGCGAACTTGCGGGCGTGCTCGACCGCCTCGGCGAGCGAGTCGACCTCCAGGATGGCGAAGCCGCCGATCAGCTCCTTGGCCTCGGCGAACGGACCGTCGATGACCCGTACGTCCCCGTCCTCGATCTCGAGCCGGGCACCGGAGGAGCTCGGGTGGACGCCCTCGCCGCCGAGCAGGACCCCCGCCATCGCCGACTCCTGCATGTGCGCACCGATCGCGGCCTGCTGTTCGGGTGTCGGCTTGACGCCCTTCTCCATCGCCTCGGTCTCGTAGTGCATCAGCATGTATCGCATGGTCGGATCTCCTTTTGGGTGGGCGGTCATTCTTATCGTGACGAGGGCGATCGGTCGCCCTTGAGGCGGCGGCCGACCAGGGGGACGATGACGGCGGCCGCGATGAGGTGGGCGGCGACGAGCGTCAGCCTCGTCCCGGTCGAGGTGGCCGCGGCGGTCAGCGGAGCGGCCAGGGAGACGAGCGCGAGCGCGCTCGCCGCGAGGGTGTAGGCGCGGGCCGGGCGGGACGAGCGCCGGTTGATCAGGGCGGCGAGGCCGAAGCCGAAGACCATGACCATCACCAGGGCGATGGCGCACGCCCCGGGGTCGAGCGGTACGACGCTGGAGGCGCCGCCGCCGGGGTCGCCGACCGCCAGGTGCACGCCCGCGACCCGGACGAGGGCGGTGAACGCCTCGGTCGCCGCCGCGGCCAGGACCGTGGCGACCAGGTTCGTCCGCAGCAGCCCGCGCAACGGGACCCGGACGATGGCGGGGACGTCATCGGTGGCGGTTACGGCGGTCATCTCAGGCTCCCTGGACTCGGAGTTCGGCACCCCTCGGTGCGCTCACCCCCTCTGCCGAACGGCGACCGGCCGAATCGACACCCGCCCCGCAAATCATCGGTCACGACCAGGTAACAGTCCCCCGCCGGCAGGGGCCGTCCCCCTTTCACCGTGGGTTCCCGGGAGGATCCTGCATGGCCGGCACTCGGGCGGCGAGGACGCGCTTGGTCCAGGCGATGATGCTGCGGTAGGCCAGGGCCGCGTTGCGGTGCAGGTTGATCGCGTGACCGGCGTGCGGGACGACGACGGCGTCCAGGCGGGCGTGCGGGTAGAAGGGCCGCTCGGCCGCGGCGAGGGTCGCCGCCGAGGAGCAGTCGGTGGCGTCGGGCGCGCAGGCGAGCCTGTCGCCGGCCCCGTCGCCGACGAGGACGGGAACGGTGATCCGCCCGGTCACGCCCGGCGCGTCGGCGTCGCCGATGGTCATGAGCTCCCCGAAGGTGTTGGTCTCCTTCGTCGCGATGTCGCGCGCGATGACGCGCGGGTCGGCGTCGGCCGCGTTGTACATGAACTCGGGACGCTGGACGTCCTGCACCGTCACGTAGCCGCTGTCACCGGCCGGTACCTCGGCGGCCAGGCGCGGTACCTGGTCGACGGGCTGGCCGAGTTGCGCGAGGAGCCGCTCGGTCGTCGGCGAGATGGCGTGCGCGCTGCCGGTCAGGACGAGCGCGTCCACATCGCGGTAGGTCGCGGCCTCCAGTTTGGCGATTTCCGAGCCGTAGGAGTGGCCGACGAGCATCACGGTCGCGAAGCGGCGCCCGGCGATCGCACCGCCGCGCAGCGCGGCGACCACCTGATGGACCGTGTGGGCGTTGGACTCCAGGGTCACCTCGGAGCCGGCCGGGTGCGAACTGCGTCCGATGCCGATGCGGTCGAGGTCGAACGTCGCATAGCCGGCGGAGTTCGCGTGGCGGGCGTAGGAGTAGTGACCGGGCTGGAACGGGAAGTCCCAGTACACGTGGCTGTAGTTCAGGCCGGATACCAGCACCTGCACCGTGCCGGCCGGCCGTTCGGCGGGGGTGCAGAGCCGGCCCCAGATCCGATACTGGGCTGCCTGCCCCTGGCTGAGCGAGACGGGGACGGTGACGTCCCGGCAGCGGGCCGGGGACTCGGCCGCGCCGGCCGCGGCGGGGACGGCGGCCAGCAGGCCGGTCGCCAGACCGGCCGCGGTGGCCGAACGCACGATGTGGTGATGCACGATGCCTCTTCCCGAGGGGATATGGCCGGTCACGGCCGCAGGACCGTCTTCCCGGTGCTCGCGCGCGATTGCAGGGCGGTGTGGGCGGCGGCCGCGTCCGCGAGGGCGAACCTCTGACCGATCACCGGGACGAGACGCCCCTCGTCGAGCGCTTCGAGGGCGTCGCGTTCCAGCGTCCGGGTGCCGCCCGGGCGTTGGAGGATGCGTGCGCCGACGGCGGAGGCGACGCTGATGCCCCGGCCGAACAGGTCGGCGGTCGACAGTTCGGTCAGGGAGCCCGAGGACGAGCCGAACATCACCAGGCGCCCGGTGACGCCGAGCAGTTCCAGGGCGCTGCGGCCGATCCGGCCGCCGACGCCGTCGAGGACGAGCGTCACCGGCCTGCCCTCCAGTGCCCGGCCTACCGCGTCGGGCCAGTCGGGAAGGGTGTAGTCGATGGCGTGGTCGGCGCCGATCCGGCGGGCGAGCGCCACCTTCCCGGGGCCGCCTGCGACGCCGACGACCGTTGCGCCGGCCGCGCGGCACGCCTGGACCAGCAGGGTCCCGATCCCGCCGGCGGCCGCGGTGACCAGGACGACGTCGCCGGCGGCGGGCGCGGCGAGTTCGAGGATCGCCATGGTCGTCCGGCCGGTGCCGACCATCGCCACGGCGCGGTCGGCGTCGGCGTCGTCCGGCAGGACGTGGACGGCCGCCGCGGGCGCCAGCGCCAGTTCGGCGTATCCGCCACCGGCCGGGCCGAGATCGGCCACGACGCGGCGGCCGAGGAGGCCGGTGCCGGCGTCCGCACCGGCCTCGTCGATCGTTCCGGCGACCTCGCGGCCCGGTGTCATGGGCAGCCGGGACGCGACCCGCGGCCCGCCCTTCCCCTGGCGGATGACGGTGTCCAGCAGGTGGACGCCTGCCGACTCGACCCTGATCCGCACCTGGTCAGCGGCCGGGCGGGGGTCGGGGACCTCCTCCAGCCGCAGTTCCTCAGGGCCGCCGAACGCATGCTGCCGGATCGCGCGCATCATGTCCGGCCCTTCCCGCCGGCGAGTAGGCCGTGCTTGTCGAGCCAGGCGACGAGCGAGGCGGCGATGGCCTCGGGCTGGTCCTCGGGGGTGTGGTGGCCGGCCTTTCCGTGCGTCTCGATCTCCAGCGCGGAGATGTGGGCGGCGCACCAGTCGATGATCTGCGCGCTGATCATCGTGCTCTCGCCGGGTTCGAAGGCGAGCAGGAGTTTGGGCACGTCCGCGCTGTCGGCCAGCCACCGGTCGTAGGCGTCGATCCTGGCGACGACGTCGGCGGGCTCGCCGTCCAGCGGCATCGACCGCGGCCACCGCAGCAGCGGGACCCTGCTGCGCCGGGTGGGGTAGGGCCGGGCGTAGACCGCCAGGTCCTCCTCGCTCAGCCCGGGGACGGTGCGCGGCAGCGCCTGCTCGATGAAGGCGTTCTGGTCCAGCACCATCGCCTCGCCGGTCCCGGGCGTCCGCATCGATGCGAACAGCGGGCGGGCACCGGCGGGGAACTCCTCCCAGGACATCGGTTTCACGATCGTCTCGGTGAACGCGATGCCGCGCACCCGCCCGGGGTGGCGGGCGGCCCAGTCGAAGGCCAGGGCGCCGCCCCAGTCGTGGCCGACCAGCACGACCCGGTCGAGGTCGAGGGCGTCGAACCAGGCGTCGAGGTACCGCGCGTGGTCGTCGAAGCCGTAGGCGATGTCGGGCTTGCCGGACTCGCCCATGCCGATCAGGTCGGGTGCCAGGCACCGGCCGGACGCTCCGACGGCGGGCAGGATGTGCCGCCACAGATACGACGACGTGGGGTTGCCGTGCAGGAAGACCGTCGGGACCGGTCCCCGGCCGGCCTCCCGGTAGAAGATCGTCGAGTCCAGGACGGGTGCGGTGGGCATGGCGCTCTCCCTGGGAGGATGGCATACTAGACAGGTACCTGACCAACATAGAAAGTAGACAGGAGCCTGTCAATATGGAGGGAGACCTCTCTTCACGGCGATCGCGGCTGTCGCTGCTCCTGCGCCTGCTCCACCGCGAGTACACCCTCGGCATCGAGGCGGCCCTGGCCGAGGCGGGCTTCGGCGACATCCGGTCCGGGGACGCGAAGGTGTTCCCGTTCGTCCCGCCGGAGGGCATCGCGGTCCGCGACCTGGCCGTCCGCGCCGGTGTGCGCAAACAGACCATGGCGCAGTCGGTCGACCAGTTGGAGCGGGCCGGCTACCTGGAGCGCCGCCCCAATCCCCGCGACGGCAGGTCCCGGCTGGTCGTCCTCACCGAGCGGGGAAGAGCGGTCCAGCCGGTGGCGGCCGGCGCGGGAGACCGCATCGAACAGCGGTGGGCCGAACTGACCGGTCCGGAGGACTTCGACGCTCTGCACGCCCGGCTGAACCACCTGCTGAACCGCATCAGCGAAGCGGACCCCGACGCCGCCGAGCGCCTGACCTCGATCGACGCGAGCCGACTCGACTGAGGGAGACGAGATCGAGATGAGCGGCATGCGACCGGCCGCACCGGCAACGGCCACGCCCCCCGGGGCGGAGGACGGCTCGACCGGGCGAGCGCGGGGAACCCGCCCCCCGGCGCGCCGGTAACGTGATCGCGTGAGCGAACAGCGACCGGCGGGCAACACGATCCGCCAGATCAACGCGCCGGACCTGGCGCCCGGCCCCGGCTACAGCCACGTCGTGTCCGTGGACGTCCCCGGACGCCTCCTGGTGCTCAGCGGCCAGATCGCCCTGGACGCCGCCGGGAACCTCGTCGGCCCCGGCGACCTCGCGGCCCAGACCCGGCAGGTGTTCACCAACCTGCAGGCCGCGCTGGCCGCCGCCGGCGCCCGCTGGGAGCACGTGGTCCGGCTCGGCTACTTCCTGCGGGACGCGAGCCAGGTCGGCGTCGTGCGGGCCGTCCGCACCGAGATGCTGCCCGCCGGCGTCGACCCCGCCGCGTCCCTGATCCAGGTGTCCGGGCTGGTCCGCGACGACCTGCTCATCGAGGTCGAGGCCCTCGCCGTCGTCCCCGCCGGACACTGACTCCCCGACGCCGACCGCGGACACCGGCCCCCTGGCGCAGGTTCCGGGGACGCCGAAGGGGCGGGACGCAGGCGTCCCGCCCCTTCCAGGCCTCCGGCACAGAGCCCGCGCGCGGGCCCGCCGGTCAGACGTTCACGCCGAAGTCGGCGGCGATGCCCGCCAGCCCCGACGCGTACCCCTGGCCGACCGCGCGGAACTTCCACTCCGCGCCGCTGCGGTACAGCTCGCCGAACACCATCGCGGTCTCGGTCGAGGCGTCCTCGGACAGGTCGTAGCGGGCGATCTCGCCGCCGCCGGCCTGGTTCACCACCCGGATGAAGGCGTTGCGGACCTGGCCGAAGCTCTGCTGCCGGCCGTCGGCGTCGTAGATCGACACCGGGAACACGATCTTGGACACCTCGGCCGGGACGTTCTGCAGGTCCACCTTGATCTGCTCGTCGTCGCCCTCCCCCTCGCCGGTCAGGTTGTCGCCGGTGTGCTCCACCGACCCGTCGGGGCTCTTGAGGTTGTTGAAGAACACGAAGTGCTGGTCCGACAGCACCTTGTTCTCCGCCGAGCACAGCAGCGCGCTGGCGTCCAGGTCGAAGTCGGTTCCGGTCGTCGTCCGCACGTCCCAGCCCAGACCCACCACGACCGCGGTCAGTCCGGGAGCCTCCTTGGTCAACGAGACGTTGCCGCCCTTGCTCAGACTGACTCCCACTGTGCCTACCTCCGTATCGGACCGGGCGGATGACGGTCACCCGCGGCCTGTCTAAGCAGAACGGTAGCCAGTCCCCGCCGGTTCCCCCGGCTGATTCCCCCATTCCCGGCGTGGCGTGCCGGGCGGGTCACCCGCCGGTCAGGAACGCCGCCGGCGCGGTGATCACCGGGGGCAGCTCGAACGCCGCCGCCAGCTCCGCAGCGCGCGGCGCCAGCTCGTCGCAGGTCCGCCGCCGCGCCGCGTGCACCTCCTCCAGCCAGCCGGGCGGCACCACGCCCTCGTCCAGCAGCCCGGCGGCGCGGCGGTCCATCCAGTTCAGGGCGTGCAGCCGCAGGACGGGACCCAGCGCCGGCGGCCCGGACTCCCGGGCGGCGTCGCAGATCTCCAGCGTGAGGCGGTCGGCGCAGGCGGTCGCGGTCCGCGCGGCCAGCACCAGGTTGTCGTTCCAGGCGGTGAACGGGTCGGCGCCCGCGTCGGCGGCGGCCCGGACCCGTTCGGCGAGCCGGTCGCGCATCCGCCGCTCGGCCTCGCGCGCCAGGAACAGCCACACCCGCGGGGAGTCCAGGTCGCCGTCGTCGGGCGGGCCGGGCACCGCCCCGGGCGGGGTGTAGCGGTCCAGGTCGGCCATCGCCCGCGCCGTGTCGTACAGGATCAGCTCGTTGTCGCCGCCGGCGTTCATGTAGGCGTGGCTGAGGCCCCGGTAGGCGTTGAGGCGCTCGACGGCCGCGAACCCGGGCGCGCCCGAGTGCACCCGGCACGTCGACACCGTCTCCTGCGCGGCGACGGTGGCCGCCGCCTTCAGCAGCGCAAGGTCCCGGTCGACCGCCGACCAGGGCGCCCACGCGGTCTGCGGCCCGCCGGCCGGGGCGTCGGCGGAGGTGCGGCGGGTCTTGACGTGGGAGGCGACGGCGGTCAGCGCGTACGCCGACGCCAGCGCGCCCAGCACCGCCTCCTGCTGGTTGCGGTAGTCGGTCAGCGGGCGGCGCGGCGCGAGCCGGCCGAGGGTGGAGCGGCCCGCCGAGTGCGCCAGCAGCATCCCGGCGGACGCGCGGGTGATCGCCGCCGACGCCGAGATCACCGCCCGCCACACCGCGGGCGCGATCCCCATCGAGCGGGTCAGCCGCGCCGCCGGCGACCCGGCCGGGTCGTGGAAGGAGCCGTCGGCGTCGATGCGGGCGCCGTCGCGCAGCCACGCCTCGTAGGGGACGTGCAGGTCCTCCAGCAGCACGGCCGCGTAGTCGACCTGCAGCCCGGTCGTCTCGGGCGCCGGGACGATCCGCACGCCGGGCGGCGCGGCGCCGTCGGGGCCGCGCACCGGCACCGCGAACACGAACACCCCGCGTTCCTCGCCGCCGTGCACCAGGGTGGCGTAGACGCAGGCGGTCTTGGGGACGTCGGGGTGGGCGGTGCTGGTGGGGAACTTGGCGGCCTGCACGTCGGGGGTGCGCAGCACGAACCCGCCGGTGGCGGGGTCGTGGACGGCGACGGTGCGCGGCGACAGGTGGCTGTTGCTGCGGCCGACCTCGGTCATCAGCAGTGCCCCGAACGAGTCCATCGACTCCAGCGACTCGCGCGCGGTCCCCGGCTGGTCCTTCCCGGGGCCGAACCGCAGGATCGGGCCGAGCGCGAGGGTGTAGTGCAGCATCATCACGTGGAACAGCGCGGGGTCGGCGATCGCGGCGCGTTCCAGCAGCGCGCACAGCGCCGGCGGGTCGTCCAGCAGTTCGGACCCGGGCGGCGCGGCGAGCCCGGCGCGCCGCAGCCGCGCGTAGGTGAGGGCCTGGTGGTCGCGGGCGGTCAGGTCGCCGGGGTAGGTGAAGAACTCCTCGGGGACGGCGTCGGCGAGCCGTTCGCGGAGCTTGGGGCCGGGGGACGCGCCGCGCACGAAACCGGCGAGGTCGCCATCGGGGGAGGTGCCCATGGACATGCCCATCTGCTCTCCTGTCGGGACGGAGTGGTCGGGGCCGGGAAGGCGGGCTCGCGGGTTCAGGCCTGCGGGTCGGGGGCGACGCCGGGCGCGGACTTGCCGACCGGCGACCCGTCGCCGGGGACGCCGGGGCCCGTCACGTCGGGCGCGGTCTCGGTGGTGCGGGGCCGCGGCACGCCGCGGCGCGGCCGGTCGCGCAGCGGCACCAGGAAGGTGTGCGCGTCCGGCACGCTGAGGCGGGCGCACTGGCACAGCGCGTTGCCGGCCCCCGCCTCGGCGAACACCGTCGCGCCGGCGGCGTGCACGGCCCGCAGCGTCTCCGGCAGCCGGACGGGTTTGACGATGCAGTCGGCCAGCGCCCGGTGCAGGTCGTCGTCGTCGCGGTAGGCGCGTCCGCGCACCGGGGAGTGCACCGGCACCTCCAGCGGCCGCTGCGGGAACGGGCGGATCATCGCGTACCACTCGTCGTCGGCGCCGGCCATCGCGGGATGGTGCGACAGGTAGGGCACGGCGAGCCGGACGGCGCGCACCCCGGCGCCGCGGGCGGCGTCCAGTACCGCCTCCAGCGGCGCGTCGGGGCCGGAGACGACGGTGACCGAGGGGGCGTTCAGGCACGCGACGACGACCTCGGGGGCGCCGGCGGCGCCGATGCAGGCGCGGGCGCCGTCCTCGCCGGCCTCCAGCAGCGCCATGCCGCCGCCGGCGCCGCGCCGGGACAGCACGTCGACGAGGCCGACGGCCATCCGGGCGCCGTCGGCGATGGCGAACACGCCCGCGCACACCATCGCGGCGATCTCCCCGAAGCTCTGCCCGACGGCGAAGCCGGGCTGCACGCCCATGGCGCGCAGCGCCCGGTCGACGGCGACGGAGGAGGCGTAGCCGGCGAGCTGGGCGACGCCGGGGGCGCGGGCCGCGGCGCGGTAGCCGGCGGGGTCCTCCAGCAGGATCGCGCGCATCGAGGGCCAGCCGTCCGGCAGGCCCTCCTGGACGGCGTCCAGGACGTCGGCGGCGGCGCGTGCGGCGGCGGGCCCGGAACGTGCCAGGGCGGGCAGGTCCGGCACGCCGGCCGAGCCGGTCCCGGCGAACAGGAACGCGCAGACGTCGTCGGGCTTGAGCTCCCCGGCGGGATCGAAGGGGCCGTCCGGCTGGAAAGAGGGATGGGACACGCGGGGTCTCCTTACCTGAAAGGAAGGATCTCTTTTCTATTCGGATAAAGGCCACTTAGCGGGGAGTTATGGAACACACATCCTGAAATGGGATTATTCACTTATGGAATCCGCCTGGCAACCGTCGGTGCACCGGAGAGGATCACCGGGCGGCCGGCCGGCGGCGCCGGGCCGGACCGGCCGACGACGACCACCGGCCTCACCGCCGGTTGGGGGGAGCGACGCATGACCTGGAGCGAGCAGCAGCCCGCGCACACCCGGTGGGCGATCCGCGGCACCGGCTCCCACCTGCCCGAACGGCGGGTCCCCAGCACCGAGGTGTCGCGCTCCCTCGGGCTGGAGCCCGGCTGGATCGAGCGGCGCACCGGCATCCGCAACCGGCACGTCGCCGCCCCCGGGCAGGCCGCCTCCGACCTCGCCGCCGCCGCCGCGCACGAGGCGCTGGACGCGGCCGGTCTGCGGCCCGCCGACATCGGGCTGATCGTGCTGGGCACCTCCACCCCCGATGAGCTGGGCCCCTCCACCGCCTGCCGCGTCCAGGCCCTGATCGGCGCCAGGGCCGCCGCGGCCTTCGACGTCGCCGCCGCCTGCAGCGGCTTCGTGTTCGGGCTGCAGGCCGCGCTCGGCTGGCTCGCCGCCCAGCGCGGCGCCGCCCCGTACGCGCTGGTCATCGGCGTCGAGGTGTACTCGCGGTTCCTCGACCCGGCCGACCGCGGCACCGCCGCGCTGTTCGGCGACGGCGCCGCCGCCGCGGTCGTCGGGCCCGTCCCCGCCCCCTACGGGATCGGGCCGGTCACGCTCGGCTCGGACGGCACCCGCGCCGGCGACGTGCTCATCCCCGCCGGCGGCGGCCGCCGTCCCGCCAGCCCCGCCACACTGGCCGATCTCGGCCACACCATCCACATGGACGGCCGCGCCGTCCGCGACTTCATCACCGCGATCCTCCCCCGGCTCGTCGCCGAGGCCTGCGAGGACGCCGCGGTCAAACCCGCCGACCTCGCCCTGGTGGTCCCGCACCAGCCCAACCCGCGGCTGGTGGCGTCCCTGGCCGGGCGCGTCGGCCTCGACCCCGCCCAGCTGATGATCGCCGGGGAGGACGTCGGCAACATCGGCGCCGCCAGCCTGCCCTACGCGCTGGACCGCGCCGTGCGCACCGGCCGCGTCCAAGGCGGCGACCTGGTGCTGCTCGCCGGGTTCGGCGCGGGCCTGACCTGGGCCCGCACCCTCATCACCTGGCCGGACGCCTGACACCGCGCCCGGCGCCGCGCCCGCCGAACGGCGGCGGAAGCGGTCGGGCCGCGCGGGCCTCGCCCCCGCCCCCCCCCCCCGACCGGGAGGGCGCCCGCTTCACCGGCGGGACCGGGCGGTCAGGGAGCGCAGCAGGTCGGCGGTCTCGGCGCGGCGGTCCCAGGCGATCACCGCGCACACCGCGGCCAGCGCGGCGGGGAACAGCGCCCACGCGGCGTCCAGCACCAGCAGGTGGGTGAGGACCGCGCCGGCCAGCAGGCCGATCAGCGCGGTCGCGGCGAACCCGGCCAGCCGCGGGACCACCAGGCCGATCGCGCCGGCGGCCTCGACGGTCCCGGTCAGGTACCGGAACCACTGGCCCCAGCCGATCCTGGTGAAGGTCTCGACCGCGTCGGCCTGCCCGGCGAACTTCGGCATCGCCGAGGCGAGGAGCAGGAACGCGGCGATGAGGATCTGCGCGGCCCACAGCGCCCGGCGCAGGACGCGGCGGCGGCGCTGGACGGTGCCGGTCGGGGCGGCGGCGGGGGCGGCGAGGATCTGGGTGACGGTCATGGCGGCGTCCTTCCGTGCGAGGTGCTCGTTTCGTGCCTTCACTGACGCGTCGCACGGGCCGGCGCCGGATCGACATCGCGCCGGACTTTTTCCCGGATTTTTCTCGCGGCCCTCGTCAGCCCAGGTCGGGGACGGCCTGAAGGGGGCGCGAGCACGCGTCCGGGCGGGCGTTGTGGCGGGCGGCGACCGCGGCGGTGACGCGGACGAACGCCGCCAGCGCCCGCGACCGGGACTGCTCGGGCCACGCCAGCACCAGCGTCGTCGGCGGCGCGTCGGGTACCGGCACCGCCGTCAGGTCCTCGCGCAGCAGCCGCCGGTACGAGCGCGGCAGCACCGCCACGATCCGGCCGAGCGCGATCAGTTGCATCACCTGGCCGCCGTCGGTCACCAGCGGGCCGTCGCCCTCGTCGGGCCGGTGCGGCAGCCGCGGCAGCACCTCGCCCGCCAGGTCGGCCATCGACACGCTGTCGCGTCCGGCCAGCCGGTGCGCGCGGGGCAGGACGACGTCCTGCGGCTCCACCATCAGTTCCTCGAAGGCCAGGCCGGTGAGGTCGGCGCGCGGCGCGTACAGCAGCGCGGCGTCGGCGGTCCCGTCGTCCAGCCGCTGGCGCGCCCCGTACCCGAACACCATCTCCACCGGCAGCGCGTCCGGCTCCCGCTCGTATTCGGCGAGCATCTCCGGCAGCAGCCCGCCGCCGTCCCCGCCCGGCTTCATCGCCAGCACCAGCCGCGCCCCGGACGGCCCGGCGCGGCGGGTGCGCCGCACCGCCGCCTGCACCGACGCCAGCGCCGCGCCGCCCTCGGCCAGCAGCGTCTCGCCGGCCGGGGTCAGCGTCACCCGGCGGCTGGTGCGCTCCAGCAGCCGGACGCCGAGCCGCCGCTCCAGCCGCGCGATCGCCCGCGACAGCGGCGGCTGCGCGATGCCGAGCCGCTCGGCGGCCCGCCCGAAGTGCAGCTCCCGCGCGACCTCCAGGAAGTAGGCCAGCTCCCGCGTCTCCACCAGATCCATACCTCCAGGGTATCGGTCGTGGCGCGATCGGTGTTGGAGTCCGGCGGGGGTGCGGTGATGGAGTCGGAGGCATGAGCGAACGAACCGTCAACGACAAGGTCGCCCTGGTCACCGGGGCGAACAAGGGCATCGGGCACGCCGTCGCGGCGGGGCTGGCCGCGCGCGGCATGACCGTCCTTCTGGCCGCCCGCAACCCCGATCTCGGCGAGAAGGCCGCCGCGGAGCTGCGCGACGCGGGGCACGACGTCCGGTTCGTCCGGCTGGACGTCACCGACGACGCGAGCGTGCGGGCCGCCGCCGACGCCGTGGCCGCCTCCCCGGGGCGGCTGGACGTGCTGGTCAACAACGCCGGCATCTCCGAGGGCCCCGGCGACCGGCCGGCCGACGCCGATCTGGACCACGTCCGGCGGGTGTTCGACACCAACGTGTTCGGCGTGATGCGGGTGACCAACGCGCTGCTGCCGCTGCTGCGCCGCTCCCCCGCCGGCCGGATCGTCAACGTCTCCAGCGGCACCGGGTCGCTGACCCACATGACCGACCCCGACCACTACTTCTGGAACCTCGGCGCCGTGGCGTCCTACCCGCAGTCCAAGGCCGCGCTGAACATGCTGACCGTCCAGTACGCCAAGCAGCTTCGCGACACCGGCATCCTGGTGAACGCCGTCGCCCCCGGGCCCTGCGCCACCGACTTCGCCATCGAGCACATCCGCGCGGGCCGCACGATCACCCGCACCGCCGAGGACGGCGCCGCCATCGCGATCCGGATGGCGACCTTGGAGGACGGCGGCCCCACCGGCGGGTTCTTCGACGACGACGGCCCCGTCCCCTGGTAGCGGAGGGCCGGCGGCGCGGGCGGGACCGGCCGCGCCCGGCGATGCCGCCGGGGCGTGATCACCAGGCCGACAGGACCAGGGCCTGGACGGTGAGGGCCGTGGCCGCCTGCGCCGCCAGCCAGCCGCGCGGCGACGCGCCGCGGACCGCGGCGGCCGCCACCAGCCAGGCGGCGAACGGCACCCAGATCCGCTCGACCTCCCCCTTGGTCACCCCGGACAGGTCCAGGACGGCCACGCCCACGAGTGCCGCGCCCGCCGTCACCGCCACCACCGCCGCGGGGGGCAGCGTCCGCGTGCGCGCCGCGCGCCACAGCGTGCCCGCGGCGCGGGGCAGCGCGTGGGCGACCGCCGGGCCCGTCAGCAGCCCCAGCACCGCCAGGTCGCCGAACAGGAAGTAGGCGTAGGACCGCTGCGCGGATCCGCGGCTGATCAGGTAGGTGTCCAGGGTGGCGCGGACGCCGTCGGGCCACCAGAAACCCAGCAGGGTGAACGCCGCCGGCACCACCGCCAGCCCCGCCCCGATCCCCGCCGGCACTCGGAGGCGGGGCCGCATCACCAGCAGCACCGCCAGCGGCACCGCGAACAGCGGCAGCAGCCCGTACGACAGGTACGGCAGGCCGCCCAGCAGCAGCCCGCCGGCGGCCGCGGCGGCGACCGCCGGGACGGGACGGCGGTCGCGGCGCGCCGCGACCGCCGTCAGCGCGGTCCCCCATGCGCCGACGGCCAGGAAGAACGCGTCCATCGCCGTCGCGATCCACAGCGCCAGCGGCGCCAGCACCAGGAACGGCACCGACGCCCGCGCCGCCCGCTCCCCCGCCGCGCACCGCAGCGTCACCGCGATCGCCACGACCGCCGACGTCCCCGACGCGATGACGAACGCCGCCGCCCACCCGGTGCCGGGCAGCCCCGCCTTCTCCAGCGCCCACAACGCCAGCGTCGGCAGCGGCGGATGCCCCCGCACGTGCGTGGTGTAGCCGCCGAGCCGTTCGGTGAAGGTGCGCAGCCACTCCAGCGGGTCGGGCCGCACCTGCGCCAGTCCCGCCGGGTACTCCGTCGGCGCGTTCAGCGGCCGGGCGAGGGCGTCCCACCCGTCGCCGACCGCGAGCGCGACCGTCCACAGCGCCGCGCCCGCCCACGCCAGCGGCATCAGCGTCCACCACCGCAGCCGCGCCGCCGCCCACGGCAGCGCCGCCACCAGGACCGCCGCGGCCGCGGCGGCCGGCGCCAGCCGCCACGTCAGCGGCCGATCCCGGGCCCGCGCGTGCAGCGGGGGCAGCAGGTCCTCGGTCTCCAGCCCGGCGCGCCGCAGGTACCAGCCGGCGGCGAACACCGCCGCGATCCCCGCCGCCCACACCGCCACGGCGATCCATCCCGGCCGGCTCCATCGCCGGGCATCGGTCCCGGCGGCGTCCGGGCGCGTCCGCGCGTCGGTGACCGTCACCTGTCCCCCTCCTTCTTGGTCCGGGGCGGTGCGGCGCGGTGGGCGATCACAGCGCGCGCCGCCGTGACCGCGACCGTCACGGCGGCGATGGCGCCGACGACGATCGCCAGGTTGCGGCCGTAGGGCAGCGGCAGCTGCGAGGGGACGTCCGGGCGGCGCCCGTATCCCAGGACGAGCGGGAGCGCGACCGCCGTCACGCACGCCGCCACGATCAGCGCGGCCCGCACCACCCGCCGGTGGGCGACGGGGATCCGGCCCGTCACCAGGCCCGCGACCAGGACGGCCGGGACCAGCACGCCGTCGTGCAGCACGGCCGCCCCGACGAACCAGGTCGCCCAGCCGCGGACCGGGACGTCCGCGACGATGCCGCGCAGCCCGAAGCCGATGAGCGCCAGCCCCGCCGCATACGGCAGGATGCGCATCACTTTGCGGGCCTTCATGTGACCACCAGCCGTCCGACCCACTTGGTCTGCATGACGCCGGGGCGGTTCGGTGCGATGAGACGGCACGGGTAGCCGTGGTCGAGATCCAGGGGCTCGCCGTTCACCCGCAGCGCCAGCAGCGTCAGCGGGTCGTGCCAGTGCTGCGGCCGCACCTGGGAGGTGCGGTACAGGCCGTAGCGTTCCAGCGATTCGACGCGGACGCCGGCGTCGTCGTCGACGCCGGCCATGCGCAGCAGGTCCCGCAGCCGCACGCCCTCCCAGGTCGCCTCGGCGCTCCAGCCCTCCACGCACGCGATCGGCAACCGCGCCGTGCGCATCGGCATCGCCTGCAGCTCGGCGAGCGACAGGGTCAGCTCGCGGCGGACGCGTCCGGTGACCTGCAGCCGCCACGCGGGGTCGCGGGCGAGCGCGGTGACGCCGGACGCCGCGGCGGACTTGTTGACCGGCAGGTCCTGCGACCCGATCCCGGGGCGGCGCGGCGCGAGGACCGCCAGCCGCGCCAGCGGGGAGAACGCCTCCCCGACCGTGGTGGCGACGACCACGCCGCTCGCCCCGAAGACCGTCAGCAGGAACGCGCGCCGCCCGAGGCCGTCCTGCGGGCGGGTCATCACCGTGCGGCGCGTCTTGGCCCACTCGTTGGCGATGTGGATCAGCAGCGCGCCGATGACGATGTAGGCGGTCCAGTAGTGCGCGGTGGTGAAGAAGAACCCGAACGCGTACCAGTAGCTGATGTTCAGCACTCCGGTGACCAGCTGGAACAGCGACCCGCCGACCAGGACGAACACCAGCAGCCGCTCGGTGGCGTGCAGGACGGAGCGGGCCGGCGGCCATTGCAGCAGCTTGGGGTAGACCGTCCACAGCTTGGCCAGCAGCAGCGGCACCGCCGCCAGTCCGGTCATGACGTGCAGGCCCTGGGTGACCCGGTACAGGTTCACCGGACGCGACGGCCAGGCCATCCAGCCCGCTGGGTGCTGCATGAAGTGGCTGACCAGCCCGGTCAGGAAGGCCACCAGGAAGCAGGCGCCGAGGGCGATGCCCAGCCAGGCGGCGACGCGCTCGTCGTGCAGGCGGCTGGTGAAGCGCCGCGGGAGGGTGGTCAGCACCGCCGGCGGTACCGGCCGCCGGAACGCGGGCCTGGTCAGGGGTGCAGCGCGGCGAACCATCGGCCGGCCTCCTCCCACAGTTCGGTGACGGTCGCCGCGCACGCGGCGGCCAGCGCGGCGGCGCCGTCGGCGGACACGTGCGCCCAGGGGAACCATTCGCCGACGGCGCCGCCCGAGCGCAGCCGCAGCGGCTCGGTCCGCGACCCCGCGCCCGGCGGGTCCACCTCCATCAGCACCCGCCCGCCGGGGCCCAGCAGGGCCAGGACGCGGCGCAGCAGCGCGGCGGGGTCGCCGCCGATGCCGATGTTGCCGTCGGCGAGCAGCACCGTGCGCCACCGGCCCGTGCCCGGCACCCGCCCGAACACGTCCCGGCACAGCGCCGGGCCGCCCGCGGCGATGGTCAGCGCGACCGCGCGGGGCGCCACGTCGATGCCCAGCACCGGGATCCCGCGCCGGCCCAGCGCCACCGTCAGCCGTCCGGGCCCCGACCCGACGTCGAGGGTGGCCCCCGCGCAGCGGTCCAGCAGGCCGGTGTCGCCGCCCCGCAGCGCCAGCCAGTCCCGCAGCGGCAGCGGGCGGCGGCGGCCGTCGGCGTGCTCGATCTCCACCGCCGCGCGGCCGCGCAGCGCCTCCTCGTACAGTTCGCCGATCATGCCGGGACGGTCCCCTCGACGGTCCGGGTCCCGACGGCCCTGGTGCCCAGGGCCCGCACCGCGGCGGCGAACCGGCCGCCGGGCGCCGCCGCGGCGACCGCCGCGGCGTCGGGCGGGGTGTCCACGTCGGTCAGCTCCGGCATCCGCGCCACCCGCAGCCCGGCGGCGCGCAGCCGGGCGAGCTGGAGCGTTCCGGTGTCGGGCCGCGACATCGGGACGCCCAGCAGCAGCCGCTCGTCGGGGCGGCGCAGCCCCAGCAGCCAGAAGCCGCCGTCGCTCGCCGGGCCGAACACCGCGTCGTGCGCGCGCAGGGCGCGGCCGGCGCGGGCCAGCAGCGCGGGCGTGACCTGCGGGGTGTCCATCCCGATCAGGACCAGCGGCCGGCCGCCTCCGGCACCGGCGTGGGCGTCGGCGAAGGCGTGCGCGAGCCGCTCGTCCAGGCCGCCGCCGCGCTGGGCGAGCACGGTGAACCCGCCCGGCAGCCACGGGCCGGGCGTCCCGGCGAGCGCCAGGACGCGGCGCGGCGCGGGCGTGGCGGCGACCGCCGCGAGGGTGTCGTGCAGGGCGGCCGCGGCGAGCGCGGCGGCCTCGGCGGGCGTGTAGGCGCTGGTCAGCCGGGTCTTCACCCGGCCGGGCACCGGCTGCTTGGCGATGACGAGCAGGTCGGCGTCGCCGCCGCCGAGGTCGCCGCCGGGGTCGCCGGGCGGCCGGTGCTGCGGGGCGCTCATGAGGAGACCTCCGCCAGGACGCGGCGCATGTCGCGGACGGCGCGGACCGTCCCGCCGACCGTCCCGGTCACCTTCGACCGGCCGGTGCGCGGCAGGTACGCCACGTCCAGCTCGCCGATCCGCCAGCCGGCGCGGGCGGCGCGCAGCACCATCTCCAGCGGGTAGCCGAACCGGCGGTCGGCCAGGTCGAGGGCGAGCAGGTCGGCGCGGCGCGCGGCGCGCATCGGGCCGAGGTCGTGCAGCCGGGTGCCGGCGCGCCGGTTCAGCGACCGGGCCAGCACGGCGTTGCCGAGCCGCGCGTGCGGCGGCCAGGCGCCGCGCGCCGCCGGGCGGCGCCGGCCCAGCACCAGCGCCGGTCCGCCGGCCTGGAGCCGGTCGAGTTCGGCGACCACGCGGGGCAGCTCCGCGGGGTCCATCGAGGCGTCGGCGTCCATGACGCACACGACCTCGGCGGTGGCGGCCAGCAGCCCGCGGTGGCAGGCGGCGCCGAACCCGCGGGTCGGGGCCGGCACCACCTCGGCGCCGTGGTCCGCGGCCACGCGCGCGGACCCGTCGGTGGAGGCGTTGTCGACCACCAGGGGCCGGAACCCGGCGGGCATCCGGGACAGCACCCACGGCAGTGCCTCGGCCTCGTTGAGGCACGGGAGAATCACGTCGATCACGGCTCTGACGCTACTTTCGGTGACGGGGCGGCGACCCTTACGAAGTGGTGACGGGCTGCCGGGCGGGTCCGGCTCCGTCCCGGGCGAACTCGGCGATGCCCTCGCCGAACGGCACGGACGGGCGGAACCCGAGCTCGCGGCGGGCGCGGTCGGGCCGGGCGACGATGTGGCGGACGTCGCCGAGGCGGTGACCGCCGGTGACGCGCGGCGCCGGGCCGCCGAACACGCCGGCCAGGGCGCCCGCCATGTCGCCGATGGTGCGGGGCTCGCCGCTGGCGATGTTGTAGGCGCGCAGGCCGCCGGGCGCGGGCGGGCCGGCGGCGAGGCGCTCCAGCGCGAGCACGTTGGCGCGGGCGACGTCGCGGACGTGCACGAAGTCGCGGCGCTGCGCGCCGTCCTCGAACACCAGCGGCGCCTCGCCGTTCATCAGCCGGGACCGGAAGATCGCGGCGACGCCCGCGTACGGGGTGTCGCGCGGCATCCGCGGCCCGTACACGTTGTGGTAGCGCAGCGCCGCGACCGACCCGCCGGTCGCGCGCGCCCACGACGCCGCCAGGTGCTCCTGGGCGAGCTTGGTGTCGGCGTAGGCGTTGCGGGGGTCCAGGGCGGCGTCCTCGGCGACGGCGCCGGGCGCGAGGGGGCGGCCGCAGTCGGGGCAGCCCGGTTCGTACCGTCCGTCCCGCAGTGCCTCTTCGGGGCGCGGCGCGGGGCGGACGGGGCCGTGCTCGCGGCAGGTGTAGGCGCCCTCCCCGTAGACGACCATGGAGGAGGCCAGCACCAGCGTCCCGACTCCGGCGCGGGCCATCTCGGCCAGCAGCACCGCGGTGCCGTGCACGTTCACCGACGCGTAGTCGGGCAGGTCGGAGACATCCACGCCGAGGCCGACCTTGGCGGCCTGATGGCAGACGGCGTCCGCGCCCTTGAGCCGGCGCGCGACGGCCGCGGCGTCGCGGACGTCGGCGGTGCCGGCCGCGCCGCCGGCGGGGGCGAGGCCGTCGGGCCGCAGGTCCAGGCCGCGGACCCGGTGGCCCGCGGCGGTGAGGGCCTCGGCGATGTGGGAACCGATGAAACCGGCCGACCCGGTCAGCAGTACGTCCATGCCGTCGAACGGTAGGGCGCGGCGGCGGCCCGGACCCGCGTGAAGGCGCCGGTCAAGGCACCTTGTTCGAGACTTGTAAGATCTGCGGACCTTCCGGGGGCCGCGGTCAAGGGACGGCCGGAGACCGGCCTCGGGGCGGTCAGGCGGCGACGCGGGCGGCCAGCAGCCCGGCGGCCTTGTCGACGTCGGCCTCGGTGGTGGACAGGTGGAACGCGCAGCGCAGCCGCCCGGCCCGCACCGAGGCGATCACGCCGCCCGCGCGCAGCAGGTCGGCGGTGCCGGCGGTGACGGGCACCGACACGATCGCCGAGTCGCCGGGCTCCAGCCCGAGGGCGGCCTGGAAGCGGCGCGCCAGCGCCACGTCGTGCTCGTGGATCGCCGCGACGCCGACCCGCTCGACCAGCTCCAGGGCGGGGGCGTGCCCGGCCCAGCACTGCCACGCCGGCGACAGGTCCAGGCGCCGCGCGTCGGAGGCCAGCCGCAGCGGCGTGCCGTAGATGGAGTCCCAGACGTCGGCGCCGGCGTACCAGCCCGCGCCGACCGGCGGGAGCGAGGCCAGCGCCTCCTCGGTGCCGGCGAGGAAGCAGGTGCCGCGCGGGCCGAGCAGCCACTTGTAGCCCGAGCACACCAGCCAGTCGACGCGGCCGGCGGGCAGCGGCAGCCAGCCGGCGGCCTGCGTGGCGTCCAGCAGGACGCGGGCGCCGCCGGCGTGCGCGGCGGCGATCAGCTCGTCCATGGGGGCGATGCGCCCGTCGGCCGACTGCACCGCCGACACCGCCACCAGGTCGGTTCCGGCGCCGGCGTGCTCGGCGATGCGCTCCAGCGGCACCTCCCGGACCTGCAGGTCGGGGCGGGCCAGGAACGGGAACAGCAGCGAGGTGAAGTCGCCCTCGGCGACCAGGACGCGGGCGCCGGCGGGCAGCGACGCCGCGACGAGCCCGACGAAGTAGGACGCCTGGGAGCCGGCGGCGACGCGGCTCGCGGGCAGCCCGAGCAGCCGCGCGAACGCCTCGCGGGAGCGGGTGACGGCCTCGTCGAGGTCGGCCGGCACCAGCAGCCCGGCCGCCCGGTCCCGCTCGGCCGCCAGCATCGCCTCGTGGGCGGCGCGCGGCGGCAGTCCGTAGGTGGCGGTGTTGAGGTAGGCGACGCCGGCGGTGAACTCCCGCTGCGCCTCCCGCACGGAAAGGGTCATGCCCTGATGGTCGTGCACCACCCCGCCATAGGACAAAGTACGGTTTTCTGGATGACCCATCAATCCTGTTGATACCTTGCGGTCATGCTGGACCTGCATCGCGGGCGGATCCTGCGGGAGGTCGCCCGGCTCGGCTCGATGACGGCCGCCGCGCGGTCGCTCGCCTACACCCAGCCGGCGGTGTCGCACCACATCGCGCGGCTGGAGGCCGAGGTCGGCACGCCGCTGGTGGTGCGGCACGGCCGCGGCGTCCGGCTCACCGAGGCGGGCCGGATCCTGGTCGAGCACGTCGAGGACGTCCTGGCCCGGATGGACGACGCCGAGGAGCGGATCGCCGCGGTCGCCGGGCTGCGCGCCGGCCGGGTGCGGATCGCGGTGTTCCCCACCGCGGCGGCGGCGCTGCTGCCCGCCGCCCTCGCCGGGCTGCGCGACCGCGCCCCCGGCGTCACCGTCACCCTGATGGACGCCGAACCGCCGCAGGCGCTGGCGGCGCTGCGGGCCGGCGAGGTCGACGTGGCGGTGGTGTTCAACCACGAGTACCTGCCGCCCGACACCGACGCGCGGTTCCGCGAGGCGGTGCTGTGCCAGGACCCGATCCGCATCGCGCTGCCCGCCGGGCATCGGCTGGCCGCCGGGCCCGTCCGGCTCGCGGACCTGGCGGAGGAGACGTGGGCGTCGGGCTGCGCGCGCTGCCGCGACCACCTGCGGTGGGCGTGCGGGCGCGCCGGGTTCGTGCCGCGGATCGCGTTCGCCACCGACGACCACGTCGCCGTCCAGCGGCTCGTCGCGCACGGGCTGGCGGTCACCGCGCTGCCGGGCCTGGCGCTCGGGCTGCACCGCGAACCGGGCGTGACCGTCCCGGCCGCGCCCGACCTCGGCAAGCGCCGCATCGCCGCGCTGGTGCCTGCCGGCCCCCGCCCGCCCGCGGTCGCCGCGCTGCTGGACGAGCTCGCCGCCGCGGGGGCCGCGGGCGGCGGTCAGGCCGCGTGACCGGCCGGGACAGGTGACCGGTCAGGACAGGTGGCGGTGCAGGGCGGTGAGGCGCGTCGCCGCCTTCAGCACCGCCTCGGCCAGCTCCGGCATCCGGTCGTCGCCGAACCGCACCGAGGGGCCCTGCAGCGCGACCGCCGCGAACGTGCGGCCCGCGCCGTCGCGGACCGGTGCCGCCACCGCGCGGACCCCGGCGAGGCGCTCCTCGTCGTTGACCGAGTAGCCGCGCTCGCGGGTCCGCGCCAGCTCGGCGGCCAGTTCGGTGCGCGTGGTGAGCGTGGAGGGGGTGAACCGCCGGTACGGCTCGCGCATCGCGACCTGGTCGTCCTCGAACGCCAGCAGCGCCTTGCCCATCGCGCAGGTGTGGATCGGGTTGCGGTCGCCGGGCGGCTGGTCGTAGCGCAGCGGGTGCGTGGAGGGCAGGTGCAGCAGCACCGCGACCTCGTCGCCCGCCCGCACGCCGAGGCTGACCGCCTCGCCGGTGCCGTCGCGCAGCGCGGTCAGCTCCGGCTGCAGCAGCGTGGAGCCCATCCGCTCCAGCGCCAGCCGCCCGAGGATCGCGGCGGTGGGGCCGAGGAAGTACCGCTCGGTCTGCGGGTCGCGGCCGAGCATGCCGGTGGCGTGCAGCGCGTGCACGATCCGGTGCGCGGTGCTCACCGACAGCCCGAGCCGGTGGGCGATCTCGGTGGGGGTCTGCCGGCCGGCGTCCTCGAAGGTGCGCAGCACCGCGACCGCCCGGTCGACCGTCTGCGTCCCCGGCTTGGGCCGGCGCCCGCCGGGTCCGCCGGGTTCCGCGGGCACCGCGCTCACCCGTCCTCCGGGCTCGGCGCCCACAGGCTCGGCAGGTTCACCACGATGCCCTCCTGGGTGCTGCGCGCGATCACCACGACCGCCTCCTCGTCCCCGGACGGGTTCTCCTCGCGGTGCGGGACGTAGGGCGGGACGAACACGTAGTCGCCGGGCCCGGTCTCGACCCGGACCTCCTGCTCGCCCTCGGCGAACACGAACACCGGGTGCCCCGACACCACGTAGATCGCCGTCTCGGCCTCGCCGTGGTGGTGGTCGCCGGAGCCGGTCGCGGGCGGCACGTGCGTGCGGCCCATCCACAGCCGCTCCGATCCCACGGTGGCGCCGGAGATCGCCTCGAACCGCCGCATCCCCGATGTCTGGGCGGTGTCGGAACGCAGCTCCGTGCCTCGGACACGCTCGATCCTGCCGTGCCAGGCCGCCGTTCCCCGCGCCTCGGTCTCGTCGGTCACGCGTCCCATCCTCGCACCGGCCCGGCGGCCGGGACGAGCGGGGGCGCCCGCCCGCCGGGGCGTGCGAGGATGGGCGCGTGGGATCCGCGACGATGACCCCGGCCGCACCCTTGACCCCCTCCCCGGCGGTGACCGCCCGGCACGGCGTCGGGTTCGCGATGAACCCGTGCGCGAGCCTGCTGCGGCTGTACGCCGAGCACGGCCCGGTCGTGGCCGTCGGGACGCGCCGCAGGCCGTTCGTGCACCTGTTCGGCCCGGACGCCAACGCGTTCGTGTTCGCCAACTCCGGGCTGTTCCGCTGGCGGGAGGCGTTCGACCTGCTGGTGCCGGTGAACGGGGAGACCGCGCTGATCGTCAGCGACGGGCCCGACCACCGGCGGCGCCGCCGGCTGGTCCAGCCGGCGTTCCACCACCGCCGTGTCGACGGGTACGTCGCGCGGATCGCCGCCAACACCGATGCCGCGCTGGCGTCCTGGACGCCCGGCCGGACGCTGGACGCCTACGCCGAGCTGCGCGGCGTGATCCGCCGCAGCACCGTGGAGGTGCTGTTCGGCGACCGGCTCGCCGCCGACGCCGAGGTGATCGGCCGCGGCCTGCAGGTGGCGCTGGCCGGCATCGACCGCAACTTCGTGGCGCAGATGATGCTGCGGTCGCTGCCCAACCCGTACTGGCGGCGCGTCACCGCCTCCCGCGCGGCGGTCGCCCGGCGCGTGGACGAGGAGATCGAGCGCCGCCGCCGCGAGGGCGCCGACCACGACGACGTGCTCGGCATGCTGATGGCCGCCCGCGACGAGGACGGCTCGGGCCTGACCCGCCAGGAGCTGCAGGACCAGGTCATCAGCCTGATCTCGGCGGGCTACGACACCACCAGCGCGGCGATGGCGTGGGCGGTGTACGCGCTGCTGGTGCATCCGGACGTGGCCGAGCGGGCGCGCCGGGAGGTCGCCGATGTCCTGGGAGGCCGGCCGCCGGAGGCGGCCGACCTGCCCGAGCTCACCTACCTGGACGGGGTGGTGCAGGAGACGCTGCGGCTGTTCCCGCCGGCGGTGATGAGCGCCCGCGTCCCCGTCGAGGACTTCGTGTACGCCGGGCACCGGATCCCGGCGGGCGCGATGGTGCTGTACTCCCCCTACGTCACCCACCGGATGCCGGAGGTGTGGCCGCAGGCGGGGCGGTTCCGGCCCGAGCGGTGGGACCCCGCCTCGGAGCTGTACCGCCCCACCGGCGCCTCGACGTTCCTGCCGTTCGGCGGCGGGCCGCACCGCTGCATCGGCTCCACGCTGGCGACCGTCGAGATCAAGACGATGCTCGCCTGCCTGCTGCGCGGCACCCGGCTGCGGCTGGTGTCGCCCGCGGTGACGCCGACCAGCGTCACCGCGATGCGGCCCCGGGGCGGCCTGCCCGTCCGCGTCCTGCCCGCCTGACCCGCTACTGCCTGCGCAGGCAGACGCAGAACGGGTGCCCGGCCGGGTCGGTCAGCACCCGCCAGCGGTCGCCGCCCGGCTGGAAGTCGGGCCTGCCGCCGCCGAGCTCGGTGACCTGCGCCTCGGCCTTGTCGAGGTCGTCGACGTAGAAGTCGAGGTGGTACTGCTGGGGGCGCTCCCCGGTCGGCCAGGTCGGCGGCTGGTGCCCGGCGTCGCCCTGGAAGTAGACGTTCTGCCCGCCGGGCAGGGCGACCGCGGCGGCCTCGGGGGTGTCGAAGGTGACCTCGCCGCCGGTCAGCGCCGCGTAGAACGCCGCGAGCTTCGGCGGTTCCGGGCAGTCGATGTTGACGGCGATGAACTCCGCGATACCTGACATATGTGTGCTCTTCCTGCCTGTTACGAGGTGATATGGAGAGCATCGCAGAAGAGACTGACACCTTCTGTCAGGTACATGGGCTCTGTCGGGTACGCGGGCCGGGCGGCCGCGACACGGCCGCCCGGCCCGCACCTGCCGTCAGGCGGTCACGAGGGCGCGCCGATGGCGAACTGCTCCCATGGGCCGATCGTGGCGTTGCGGGCGCGCAGCATTCCCGCGTCGCCGTCGTCGTATCTCAGCTCGGCCGAGACGTAGCGACCGTTCTCCAGGGATCTGATCGCCCAGGTTCCGGAGGCGGCGCCGCGGTAGAGGGCGAACTTCTCCCAGGGGCCGACCACGTCGGCGCGGGCGCGCAGCATTCCCCCGTCTCCCCCGCTGTAGCCGAGCTCCGCCGACACGTACCGGCCGTTGGCGTCGGACTGCAACCACCATGTGGAGTTGCTGCAGTGGAAGGTGTAGTGCTCCCAGGGGCCGATGGCGTCGGCGCGGGCGCGCAGCATCCCCCAGTCCCCGTCGTCGTAGCCGAGTTCGGCCGAGACGTACCGGCCGTTGGCGTCCGAGGAGATGAACGCCGGGTCCGGCAGCGACACCTCGCAGCCGACCCGGGTGAATTCGGCGCGGGCACGAGGCGCGGGGGCGGCGTGGGCGGCAGGGGCCGTCACGGCGCCGATGGCGAGGGCGAAAAGTCCTGCCAGGGCGGTGCCTGGGGGGATGCGCTGGATCATCGCGGGTCCTTTCCTTGGATGGCGATGATCCCCACCATATTGCTACTCATAGTAGCCGATCGATCACATGAAGTGTTTCCGCCGGGTGACGGAGTGCGGGCCCCCGGGGACCTTCAGGACCTGGTATCGGGCGCCGTGCGGGACGGGCCGTCCGCCGCCCGGCGGGAGGGCGCGGTGGCGCGGGTGAGGCGGGCGCCGACGGCGGCGAGCCGCTCGGCGAGTTCCGGCGGTTCGACGACCTCGAACTCCAGGTCGAGGTAGGCGATGCGCAGCGCCGTGTACTCCAGGGAGTCGGGCGCGGTGCGCAGCGTGCAGGTGCGCTCGTCGACCGGTTCGACCTCGGCGCCGGTGACGCGGAACCGGTCGATCAGCTCCTCGGCGGGGGCGTGCACGGTCAGCACCGCCTGCCGCAGCGGCCGCGAGCGGGCCAGGGAGCGGGTGACGAACGCGGCGGCGTCGCCGGCGGGCAGGTCGCGGGGCGGGCGGCGGACGCCGGTCGGGTGCGGGCGGGACACGCGGTCGACGCGGAACGTCCGCCAGTCGTCGCGTCCGGTGTCGAAGGCGACCAGGTACCAACGGCGCCCGGCGGTCACCAGGCCGTGCGGGTCGGCCAGGCGGGAGGTCTCGGCGCCGCCGGTGTCGCGGTAGGCGAAGCGGATCCGCTCGCCGTCGCGGCACGCGGCGGCCAACACGGTGAGGGTCTCGGGGTCCACGGCGGGCCCGGCGGGAGGCCCGGTCAGCGGGGTGGTGGCGGCGTGCAGGGCGCCGACGCGGCGGCGCAGCCGCGCGGGCAGGATCTGCTCCAGCTTGGCCAGCGCCCGCACCGACGCCTCGCCGATGCCCTCGACCGCTCCCCCGGCGGCGCCCCGCAGCCCGACCGCGATCGCGACGGCCTCCTCGTCGTCCAGCAGCAGCGGCGGCAGCGCCGTGCCGGCCTCCAGCCGGTAGCCGCCGACCTTGCCGAGCGTGGCGTGGACGGGGTAGCCGAGGTCGCGCAGGCGTTCGACGTCGCGGCGGACGGTGCGGACCGTCACGCCGAGCCGCTCGCTCAACTCCGGGCCGCTCCATTCGCGCCGGGTCTGCAGGAGGGACAGCAGTTGCAGCAGGCGCGCCGAGGACATGCCGTCAGTATGCCCACCAATGAGGACCGTTCCTGACCTCTTTGCTTCGTAGCGTGGGCGGCATGTACGGGGACGACATCATCATCAGCAGGGCACGGGAGAACAACCTCAAGGACGTTTCGCTGCGCATCCCCAAGGGGCGCCTGGTGGTGTTCACGGGGGTGTCGGGGTCGGGGAAGTCGTCGCTGGTGTTCGGGACGGTCGCGGTCGAGTCGCGGCGGCAGCTCGCCGAGACGTTCAGCTGGTTCGTCCGCGACCGGATGCCCAAGCACGAGCGGCCCGACGCCGACGCGATCGAGAACCTGGCGCCCGCCGTCGTGGTCGACCAGCGGCCCATCGGCGGCGGCGCCCGCTCCACGGTCGGGACGGCGTCGGAGATCCACCCGGTGCTGCGGGTGCTGTTCTCCCGCCACGGCGTCCCCAGTGCCGGCGAGGCGTCGGTGTACTCCTTCAACGACCCGCGCGGCATGTGCCCCGAATGCGACGGGCTCGGCCGCGTCACCCGCGTCGACCTGGACCGCTTCCTCGACACCTCCAAGACCCTTAACGAGGGCGCGGTGAACTTCCCGCCGTTCGGCGTCGGCACGTTCGTGTGGCAGCTGTACGCCGAGTCGGGCCTGTTCGACCCGGACAAGCCGCTGCGCGACTTCACCGCCGAGGAGTGGGACCTGCTCCTGCACGGCAAGGGCTTCCGGGTGAAGCGGCTGAACCGGACGGGGTCGCTGGGCAGCAACGCCTACGAGGGCCTCGTCGAGCGGTTCGACCGCCTCTACATCAAACGCGACATCGACACCCTCAAGGGGGCGGTGCGGGACGCGGCGCGGCGGGTCGTCCGCGAGGAGGCGTGCCCCGAGTGCGGCGGTGCCCGGCTGAACGCGGCGGCGCGCGCGTCCCGGGTCGCGGGGCGGACGATCGCCGAGCTGTGCGCGCTGGAGATCGGCGACCTGATCGGGGTGCTGGAGGGCATCACCGACCCGGTCGCCGCCTCCGTCGCCGGGGCGGCGGTGACGCGGCTGCGGCGGCTGGCGGAGATCGGCCTGGGCTACCTGAGCCTGGACCGGGAGACCCGCACCCTGTCGGGCGGGGAGGCGCAGCGGCTGAAGGTCGTCCGGCACCTGGGGTCGAGCCTGACCGGCATGACGTACGTGTTCGACGAGCCGAGCGCCGGGCTGCACCCCCGCGACTTGGACCGGCTGGTCGCGCTGCTGCGGCGGCTGCGCGACAAGGGCAACACCGTGCTGGTGGTCGAGCACGACCCAGCCGTTATCGCCGCCGCCGACCACGTCGTGGACATGGGGCCGGGCGCGGGCGCGCGCGGTGGCGAGGTGGTGTTCACCGGGACCGCCGCCGGGCTGGCCGGCGCCGCCACCCCGACGGGACGCTCCCTGCGCAGCGTCCGGCCCGTCAAGTCGGCGTTCCGGGAGCCGTCGGAATGGCTGGCGGTGACCGGCGCGAACGCCCGCAACCTCGACGACGTCACGGTGCGGTTCCCGGCCGGCGCGCTGACGGTGGTGACGGGCGTGGCGGGGTCGGGCAAGACCAGCCTGGTGATGGAGGAGTTCGCGGCGCGCCACCCGCACGCGGTGGTGGTGGACCAGTCGGCGATCACCGCGTCGCGGCGCTCCAGCCCCGCCACGTTCCTCGGCGCGATGGACCCGCTGCGCCGCCTGTTCGCGCGGGCCAACGGGGTCGACGTCGCGCTGTTCAGCCACAACTCCGCGGGCGCCTGCCCGCACTGCGACGGCGCCGGCGTCGTCCGCACCGACCTGGCGTTCATGGACCCGGTCACCGTGCGGTGCGAGGCGTGCGGCGGGCGCCGCTACCGCCCCGAGGTGCTGGCCCACACGCTGCGGGGCCGGTCCATCGCCGACGTGCTGGAGACCCCCGCCGAGCAGGCGCTGGCGCTGTTCACCGGCGACGACGCGGCCGAGCGTACGATCACCGCGCGGCTGCGGGCCCTCACCGACGTCGGCCTGGGGCACATGCCGCTCGGGCGCCCGCTGTCGTCGCTGTCGGGCGGGGAGCGGCAGCGGGTGAAGCTGGCGGCGCGGCTGCACCGCACCGGTCAGCTGTACCTGCTGGACGAGCCGACGACCGGCCTGCACGCCGACGACGTCACTGCGCTGCTGGCGCTGCTGGACCGGCTCGTGGACGCCGGCAACACCGTCATCGTCGTCGAGCACGACCTGGCGGTGGTCAAGCACGCCGACTGGGTGATCGACCTCGGGCCGGGCGGCGGCCGCGCCGGCGGCCGGGTGGTGTTCGAGGGCACCCCGGCCGCGCTGGTGGGCGCGGAGGGCTCGGTCACCGCCGAGTTCCTGCGCCGCTCCCTCGGCGCCCGCACCAAGCGAGCGATCGCGAGCTGACGCGCCGCGGCCGTCCACGGCCCCGTCTCGTGGACGGCCGTCATCCGTCGCCGAGCACCACCGTCTTGTGCGGCGTCGAGGTGGCGACGAGGGCGTCGTTGAGGACCAGGGCACCGCCGGCCGCGGCCTGGATGCCGTACAGGTGATCGGGCCGGGGGAACGCCGGGGACACGCGGGCCAGCAGCGCGCCGGTCCGGGCGTCGTTGACGTCGACGTGGTCGACGATCTCTCCGCCGTGGTCGCTGGTGAGGGTGTAGACGCGTCCGTCGGCGACGGCCATCGGGGACCTGAGCTGCGTCGTCTCCTCGGCGCCGGGGAAGGGGAAGCTCCAGAGCCGGCGCCCGGAGACCGGGTCGGTGGCGCAGATCCCGTCGCGGTGGTCGTGATCGGGGTGGAGCCGGCACGGGCCGTAACCGGTCTCGGTGTCGAAGATCTTGCCGTCGCCGTCGATGGGCTGGCGGTGCTCACCGAGCTCCGCGCCGGTCGCGGCGTCGTAGACGGCCTCCCGTTCCAGTGTCCAGACCACCATTCTGTTGCGGTCGAGGGCGTCGACCTTGACGGGAAGTTCGCGGGCGAGGTCTCTGCCCGGCCACCAGCTCGCGAAGCTCTTGCTCCACCGGCGGTGTCCGGTGGAGGCGTCGTAGCCTTCCAGCAGCAGCCCGGTCTCCGGGCACTGGCGGCGCAGGATCAGCGTGCTTCCGATGGTGCCGCCCACTCCCTCTTCGCACCGGTCGCGCAGCCGCCAGCGCCGGTGACCGGTCGCCGGGTCCAGCACGCTCAGGTCCTGGTAGGTGGGTATGGCGGCCATCCGGCCGATGAAGGACGAGCCGCGGTCCAGGTCGACCGGGTCGCCGGGGACCGTACGCTCCCAGCGGACCTTGCCCGTCCGCACGTCGAGCATCATGGCCGTCATCGGCGCCTCGGTGTCGTCGGTGTCGTGGTCGACATGGGCCCACACCGTCAGCAGCCGTCCGGTGGACGGATCGAGGTCGGCGTCGAGCAGCTGGTGGTCGCGGCGGGTGAGTCGCCAGTAGGTGGTGGGCGGGCGGACGCCGTACACCGTCACCGAACGGGAGTCGCGGGCCGCCCGGATCACGATGCCGCGGTAGGTGAGGACGTCGAACGGATAGGTCATCTTCACGTACTGCGGGCGTTGCGGGGCCTGTGCGGCGATCGGGGCCGGGAAGGAGCCGTGCGGGCCGTCCATCGTCCAGTCCGGGCGGTTGAGGCGGGCGTCCCATTGCAGCCACAGCCCGGAGGCGACCACCATGATCCCGGCCGTGACCGCGGCGGTGGCGGGCGAGGGGACGCGTACTCGGCGGCGCGGCGTGGGCGGCCCGTCCCGGCCGCCGGTGCGGAGCGCGGACTCCAGCCGTTCCAGGCGTTCGAGCCGCCGCACCGCCAAGGCCGGGGTGACGATCGCCGCGCCGACCAGGAAGACCGCGGTGCCCAGCGTCTGCTCGTCATGGGATGCGATGAGCATGGCCGCGCTCATGACGAGCGCCGCCACCGGCGTCCCCAGGTACAGCCACCCGTACCGGCGGACCTGGCGGCGCGTGAACGCGCTCAGCGCGACAGTCGGCTCGTCCAGGGCCGGGTCGGCGGGCGGGACGCATTTGCGGACGGCGCGTGCCACCGCCGCGCGTTCGGTGACGGGCAGCCGCCGGACCGGTTCGGGGAGGTTGCGGCTCTGCCGGCGCCGGTCGGCGAACCGGCTCAGCAACCCGCGCGGCGGGGACGGGGACGTGGGCGGCTGTTCTGGGCGGACCGCGGGCTCGGGCATGCCACCGTTTCCGGACGTTCGACGGGATTCGGCGCGGGGTGATCCACTTATACAGGATCAGTCCGACAGCGTCCGTCAGATGCGTCAGGGAGGGTGGTTCGGTCTTCGGGGCGGGCGGCGGGCGGCGGGGGGCCGGTGGGCGGTCAGTCGGTGGGGGCGAGGCGGGGGGGGAAGCCGCCGGTCGCGATGGGGCCCCAGCGGTCGATGGCGACGCGGATGAGGGACTTGTCCTGGCGGCGCATCGCCTCGCGGTACTCGTCCCAGTCGGGGTGCTCGCCGGCGATGCAGCGGTAGTAGTCGACCAGGGCGTCGGCGGCCTCGGGCATGTCGATGACCTCGGCGGTCCCGTCGACCTGCACGTAGGGGCCGTTCCAGTCGTCGGACAGCACGCACAGCGACACCCGCGCGTCGCGGCGGGCGTTGCGGGCCTTGACGCGCTCGGGGTAGGTCGACACCACGATGCGGCCCTCGGTGTCGACGCCGCAGGTCACCGGCGACAGCTGCGGACGGCCGTCGGAGCGGGTCGTGGCGATCAGCGCGCGGTGCCGGGGCCGCAGGAAGTCCAGCAGTTCGGAGCGTTCGACGCGGTTCGCGGTGGCGATCGAAGGAGCCATGCCTCCACCTTAGGGACGGCCCGGGCGGCGACCGTTGTCGCCCCGCACAATGATCGCCGGGAAGTTTTGAGGGCTCACCAGTTCATCGCCGTCCGGCCGGGCTGCATCATGGCGGGCGTCCCCCTCTCCCCCGCCGCCCGATGAGGATCGCCATGCGCACCCCCCGCACGTCCGGAGTCCTGCTCGGCACCGCGCTGCTGGCCGGCGCGCTGACCGCGCCGCCCGCCCTCGCCGCCGCCCCGGCGCAGGCGCCCGCCGCGTCCGCGGCCCGGTCGGCGGCCGCGGCGCCGCGGCTGGCCACGGCCGCCAACTTCCGCGACCTCGGCGGGTACGCCACCGCCGACGGCCGGCACGTCCGCGGCGGCGCGGTGTACCGGTCCAACTCGCTGGCGAACCTGTCGGCGGCCGACCAGCAGACGCTGCTGGACCTCGGGATCACCCTGGACGTGGACCTGCGCAACGCCAAGGAGCGCTCCGACGACCCCGACCGGCTGCCCGCCGGGATCGCCTACAAGGTCGCCGACGTGGAGGACCTGTCGCACGGGATCTCCTTCGCCGACCCGGCGCTGGGCGGCCTGCTGTACGGGTTCCTGATGGGGTTGCTGACCGGGTCGTCCAACCTCGGGCAGTCCATCGCCTACCCGTTCATGGTCGACTTCAGCGGGGCGAGCCGCGCCTACCGCGACCTGCTGACCTCGATCGCCGCCGATCCGGGCGCGACGGTGTTCCACTGCACCGCCGGCAAGGACCGCACCGGGTGGGGCGCGGCGGTGCTGCTGACGATCCTCGGCGTCCCGAAGGCGACGGTGTACCAGGACTACCTGGCCAGCAACGCCTACCTCGGCAGGCCCGACGCGGTGGAGTCGTCGTGGCTGGATGAGGCGTTCCACGAGGTCGACCAGGCCTACGGCGGCTTCGACGGCTACGTCCGCAAGGGCCTCGGGCTCAGTGACGCGACCATCGCGGCGCTGCGCGCCAAGCTGCTGACCTCCTGACCCCGGCGGCGTGCCGGGCGGTGGCGGGCCCGTAGGCTGCCGTTCCGTGATCGATCGGACGTCGTCGTACCTGGCCGGGCTGTTCTCGCTGGAGGGCAGGACGGCGGTGGTGACGGGCGGCAGCTCGGGGATCGGGCGGGCCGTCGCCGAGGCGCTGGCGCGGGCGGGCGCGTCGGTCGTGGTCGTCGCGCGCCGCGAGCGCGAACTGGCGGGCACGGTCGCGGACCTGCGGTCCCGCGGGTGCCGGGCGGCGTGGGTCAGCGCGGACCTGGGGTCGCGGCCGGGGGTGGCCGAGGCGGCGCGCGGCGCCGTGGAGCCGTTCGGCGAGCCCGACATCGTGGTCAGCGCGGCCGGGATCAACCTGCGGCCGCCGATGGAGGAGCTGGGCGAGGAGGTGTGGGACGCGACGATGGCGGTGAACCTGGACGCGCCGTTCCTGCTCGGGCAGCGGTTCGGGCCGGGGATGGCCGAGCGGGGGTTCGGGCGGCTGGTCCACATCGCCTCGCAGCAGGCGTTCCGGGCGTTCGTCACCAGCGGCGCCTACGGGGTGTCGAAGGCGGGGCTGGTGGCGCTGGCGCGGTCGCAGGCGGAGGCGTGGTCGGCGCGCGGCGTCACCGCCAACGCCCTGGTGCCGGGGTTCGTGCTGACGCCGCTGAACGCGCGGCTGCAGGACGATCCGGCGCGGGTGCGGGCGCTGGCGGCGCAGACGATGACGGGCCGCAACGGCGTCGCCGAGGACTTCGCGGGCGCGGCGGTGTTCCTGGCCTCGCCGGCGTCGTCCTACGTCACCGGGCAGGCGATCTTCGTGGACGGCGGTTTCTCGGTCCACTGACCCGGGCGGCCGGGGCGCCGGGGGCGCGGGGTCAGTCCCACAGGCCGGTGGCGCGGACGGCGTCTGCGGGGTCGGTGGCGTGCACGATCCCGGCGACGGGCCGGCCGTCCTCGTCGTGGACGAGCCAGCCGCCGAGCTGCACGACCGGGACGCGTCCGGCGCGCATCGCCAGCGCCAGCTCCGACAGGGTCCCCCAGGACCCGCCGACGACGATGACGGCGTCGGCGGCGTTGACGATGAGGTTGTTGCGGGCCTGGCCGAGCCCGGTCGGCAGCGCGACGGTCAGGTCGGGGCCGGCGGCGGACCGGTCGGCGGCGGGCAGCACCCCGACCACGGTCCCGCCGGCGGAGCGGGCGCCGGCGGCGACGGCGGCCATGACGCCGCCGTGCCCGCCGCAGACCACCACGGCGCCGCGGGCGGCCAGCAGCCGGCCGGTCTCGTGGGCGCGGTCCCAGTCGCGTTCGGTGCATTCGGCGGGTCCGCACACCGCGACCTGCACGGCCATCGGGCGCCCGCTACCGCGCGCCGTGCCGTTCGGCGATCCGGTCGATCACCGCGGCGAGGTCGAAGTCCTTGCCGGTCAGCCCGCCGGCGCTGTGGGTGGACAGCGCGAACGCCACGGTCCGCCACCGGATGTCGATGTCGGGGTGGTGGTCGGCGTCCTCGGCGGCGCGGGCGACGTCGTCCACGACCGCGATGCCCGCCAGGAACGAGGGCGCCGTCACCTCCCGGCGGATCTCGTCGCCGTTCCTGGTCCAGTCGGGCAGGGCGCGCAGGCGGTCGGCGACGTCGGTGTCGTCGAGCGTGTCGGCCATCGGTGATCACTCCCCGTCGTCGGGTCGTCGCGGTGTCCTCTCCGAGTACATCACGGACCGCGGCGGGTCCGGTGGCGCGGGTCACGCGGTTCCGGACGCGCCGGCCGACAGGTCGTACAGGGTGGTGCCTCCGACGGTGGCGGCCTTGAAGTGCGCGGCGACCCATGCGCTGATCTTCTGGGCGTCGTCGCTTCCGCTGCCGCCGCCGCGGCCCATCATCGTCCCGCCGCCGCCGATGAAGTAGTGGATCTTCCCTTGGCGGACGAGGCTCTGGAACCGCGCGAGGGTGGGGGCCGGGTCGGTGCCGTTGAACCCGCCGACCGCCATGACCGGTTCGCCGGTGGCGAGCTGGTAGCCGGCGGCGGTGTTGGACCCGATCGCGGCGGCGGCCCAGGTGTAGGACCGGGCGTTCGCCTTGAGCGCGGCGGTGACCTGCGCGCTGGGCGTTCCGGCGTTGAGGAGCCCGCCCGGGCCGCCTCCCGCGCCGCCGCCGGGACCGCCCGGCGCCGTGCCCTGGGGTGCGCCCTGCCCGGTTGCCCGGCCGCCGGTTCCGGGTCCGGGGACGCCTGCGCCGGGCTGCCCGCCCTGCTGCGGGGCGAGGCCCTGGCCGCGGTTCCAGCCGCCGCCGGGGCGGCCGGCTCCGCGTCCGCCGCCGCCCGGTCCGCCCCGTCCGGGCCCGAAGCCGCCGGAGGTGCGGGGGCCGGCGGTGACGATGGAGCCGGTGTGGGGGGTGCCGGCCGTGTCCACCGCGTACGCGGCGGGCCCGGCGAGGGACGCGGCGGCAGCCAGGACCAGCACGGCGGCCAGCAGCCGTCCGTGCAGCAGCCGCACGCCGGCGAGCGCCGCGGCGGCCGGCAGCCCGCCGGCGACGATGACGGGGCCGAGCCAGGGGTGCCAGCCGGGGGCGCGGCCCAGCAGCACGTACGCCCACACGGCGGTGACCGCGACCGACACCGACAGGAACGCGGCGCCCTCGGTGGTGCGGCGCCATTCCCACAGCAGCGCGGCGCCGATGCCGACGAGGGCGGCGATGGCGGGGGCGAGCGCGACGGTGTAGTACTCGTGGAAGATCCCCTGCATCTCGCTGAAGATCGCGCCGGTGAGCAGCAGCCAGCCGCCCCACAGCAGCAGCGCGGCGCGGGCCGGGTCGGTGCGGGGCGCGCGGCGGGTGGCCCACAGCCCGGCGGCCAGCAGGATCAGCGCGGCGGGCAGCAGCCAGGAGATCTGGCCGCCGATCGCGGCGCCGAACATCCGGCCGGCGCCGGCGTCCTGGTTGAGGTTGCCCAGGCCGCCGGTCTCCTCGCCGTTGAGACGGCCGAGGCCGTTGTAGCCGAGCGCCAGTTCCAGGACCGAGTTGTGCTGGGATCCGCCGATGTAGGGGCGGGAGGAGGCGGGCACCAGCGCGACGGCCAGCACCCACCATCCGGCGGCCGCGACCAGCGTGGCGCCGGCGAGCAGCAGCTGCCACAGCCGCCGCCGCAGCGGGGTGGGCGCGGTGAGCAGGTACACCAGCGCGAACACCGGGACGACCAGGAACGCCTGCATCATCTTGGCCAGGAACCCGGTGCCGACGCACGCGGCGGCGACCATCAGCCAGCGGGTGCTCGCGTTCTCCTGGGCGCGCAGGGCGGCGTAGGCGCCGGCGGTCAGCAGCAGCACCAGCAGCGCGTCGGGGTTGTTGAACCGGAACATCAGCGCGGCGACGGGAGTGAGGGCGAACGCGGCGCCGGCCAGCAGTCCCGCCCAGGCGGGGAACCGCCGCCGGACGGCCGCGTACAGGGTCGCGACGGTCGCGACGCCCATCAGCGCCTGCGGCGCCAGGACGCTCCAGGAGTTCACCCCGAAGATCCGCGCGGTGATCTCCATCGGCCACAGCGCGCCGGGCGTCTTGTCGACGGTGATGGCGCCGGCGGCGTCGGATGAACCGAAGAAGAACGCCTTCCAGCTGGTCGCGCCGGCCTGGACGGCGGCGGAGTAGAACGCGTTGGCCCAGCCGGACGCGCCGAGGCCCCACAGGTACAGCACGGCGGTCGCGGCGAGCAGGGCGAGCAGTGCGGGCCGGGCCCAGGCCGGGTCGGCGGCGGGCCCGCGCCACAGGCGGTGCAGGACGCGGTGCGGGAGGCCGCCCCGCCCGCGCGGGGCGGCGGGCGGGGCGGCCTGGATCGTGGAGGTCATCGTTGGGTGTCCCAAGGGTCAGCCGAGCTTGTACAGCTGGGCGCCGGTGGAGCCGGACGTGGAGGTGCCGCCGTATTCGGCGGGCTTGACCAGGGTGCCGTTCTTCTGCACCCAGGCGGTGACGGAGGCGTCGCCGCCGCCTCCGGGGCCCATGCCGCCGCCGAGCAGGATGTAGCGCAGCCTGCCGTCCTTGACGTACTGCTGCAGCTTGGCGACGGTCATGGCGGGGTCGCTTCCGGTGAAGCCGCCCATCGCCATGACGGGGCGTCCGGTGCTGAGGATGATCGGGTCGGCGGTGCGGGAGCTGGAGACCGCCAGCAGCCAGGTGGCGTTCCCCTGGTTCTTCTCCAGGTAGGAGATCATCTGGGTGCTGACCTCGCCCCCGCCCGGGCCGCCGCCGAAGCCGCGCCCGCCGCCGCCGGCCCAGGGCATCTGGCCTGCGCCCTGTGCGTTGCGTCCCTGTTCCGGGGTCCGGCCGCCGGGGGCGACGCCGTTCGGCGGAGTGCCGCCGCGCGCTTGGCCGCCGGGGAAGCCACCGGGTGAGCCGCCGCGGAACCCGCCGGGCATGCCGCGCATTCCGCCGGGTCCGGATCCGGTGGAGGGCCCCGCCTGCGGGTTGGAGCCGCCCGAGGGGGCCGACGCCGCCGACACCGCGTAGGCGCCCGGCCCGGCCAGCGCCGCGACGGCGGCGAGGGCGGTCCCGGCCACGACGGCGCGGGTTCCGGCGCGGCGGACGAAACGGCCCAGCAGCAGCGCGGCGACCGCCAGGACGGCCGCGGCGGCGATCGTCCAGCGCAGCCACGGGTGCCAGGACGGGGTGCGGTTCAGCAGCGTGAACGCCCACGCGCCGGTGACGGCGATCGCGGCGCACAGCACCGGTGGCCACACCCGCGACAGCCGGCCGCCGGCCTTCCCGGCGCCGTGCAGCAGGACGGCGCCCGCGCCGGTCAGCGCGGCGATCGCCGGTCCCAGGGCGGTGGTGTAGTAGGGGTGGAAGGTGCCTTCGGCGAAGCTGAAGATGACGTAGTGGACGGCCAGCCACCCGCCCCACAGCAGCAGCGCCGCACGGGCGAGGTCGGTGCGGGGCCGCTTCCACAGCAGCACCAGGCAGGCGATCAGCGCGATCACCGCGAACGGGATCAGCCAGGAGATCTGGCCGCCGACGACGTCGTTGAACAGCCGCCCGGCGCCGGCCTGGCCGCCGAAGGAGGCTCCCCCTCCCCCGCCGCCCGGGCCGCCCGCGCCGCCGGGGCCGTTGTTCTCGCCGAAGACGCGGCCGAGGCCGTTGTAGCCGATGACCAGGTCCCAGACGGTGCCGTCGGTGCTGCCGCCGATGTAGGGGCGGCTTCCGGCGGGGATGGCGTCGACGATCAGCATCCACCAGGACGACGACACCGCCAGGACGGCGCCGGCGGCGGCGAGGTGCCCGAGGCGCCGCACGATCCCCGGGCGTCCGGCGATCAGGTAGACCAGCGCGAACGCGGGGACGACCAGGAAGGCCTGCAGCATCTTGGTGTTGAAGCCGCAGCCGACGAGGAACGCCGACAGCAGCAGCGGGCGCAGCCGCCCGGTCTCGACGGCGCGCTGGCACGCCCACGCGGCGGCGACCAGCAGCAGAACCAGCAGCGTGTCGGGGTTGTTGTCGCGGTTGATCGCGACGGTGATCGGGGTGAGGGCGAGCACGGCGGCGGCGATGAGCGCCGCGGGGTGCCCGAACGCGCGGCGGACGGTGGCATGCAGCAGGGCGACCGCGGCGACGCCCTCGATGACCTGCGGGAGCAGCAGTGCCCAGGTGCCGAAGCCGAGGACGCGGCCGAACAGCTCCATCACCCACAGCGCCATGGGCGGCTTGTCGACGGTGATGTAGTTGCCGGCGTCCAGGGAGCCGAAGAAGAACGCCTTCCAGCTCTGGGTGCCGCTCTTGACGGCGGCGGCGTAGAAGTCGTTGGCGTAGCCGCCGGAGGTCAGGTTCCAGGCGTACAGGGCGGCGGCGACGGCCAGGACCGCCCACAGCGCGGGGCGGGCCCAGCGGGGGTCGCCGGGGGCGCCGAGGAGCAGCCGGCGGATCCGTCCGGCGCGGGCGGGGGCGGGGGTGCCGCCTGCGGGCGCGGTGATCGTCTGGGTCATCGGCGGGTTCCTCCAGTCTCCTCGGCGGCGGCCGGCGTGCGACCATCCTGGGAGATCGTGACGTCGGTTCGGGGGCCGCCGGCGTGCGGGGAGCCGGCGTCCGGGTCGGGCGCCGCCGTCGCGGGCGCCGCCGTCGCGGGCGCCGCCGTCGCGGGCGCCGCCGGGGAGGCGGCGTGGCCGAGGCGGCGGGGGTGGAAGATCCAGGCGCGCATCAGCAGGAACCGCACCAGGGTCGCGACGGCGTTGGCGGCGATGAGCGCGGCGACCTCGACGGCGCGGGACGCGCCGGGCGCGGCGGCGTGCAGCAGCGCCAGCCCGCCGGTGGACAGCGCGAGGCCGAGCAGGAACGTCAGGCCGCCTTCGAGTTGCTGGCGGAAGGCGCGGCGGGTGCCGGTGACGCCGAAGGTGAAGCGGCGGTTGGCGGCGGTGTTGAACACGGTGGTGATGATCAGGGACAGCGCGTTGGCCCACAGCGGTCCCATCGCCAGGCGCAGCAGCACGAACAGGACCAGCTGCGCGAGGGTGCTGATGGCGCCGATGACGGCGAAGGCGGGCAGCTGCCGCGCCATCCCGGCGGGGAGCGCGGCCCCGGCCTGCCCGCCGGTGGGGCGGGTGCGTCCGCCAACGGGGGCGCGGAACGCGCCGGTGAGCATGCGGCGGCCGACGCGGGCCATGCCGCGCAGGTCGTCGCGGGTGGTGCGGACGACGTCGACGCGGGAGTCGGGGTCGTCGACCCAGTCGACGGGGACCTCGTGGATGCGCAGCCCGTTGCGTTCGGCGAGCAGCAGCAGCTCGGTGTCGAAGAACCACTCCTCGTCCTCCACCGAGGGCAGCAGCGCCTGGACGATCTCGGTGCGGGCGGCCTTGAAGCCGCACTGGGCGTCGGAGAAGCGGGCGGCGAGGGTGGTGCGCAGCAGCAGGTTGTAGCAGCGGGAGATGACCTCGCGGCGGGGGCCGCGCACGACGGCGGACCCGCGGGTGAGCCGCGACCCGATCGCCAGGTCGCTGTGCCCGGAGATCAGCGGCGCGACCAGCGGCAGGAACGCGTCCAGGTCGGTGGACAGGTCCACGTCCATGTAGGCGACGACGTCGGCGTCGCTGGTGCCCCACACGTGCCGCAGCGCCCGTCCGCGTCCCTTGCGTTCCAGCCGGACGGCGTTGACGCGGTCCAGCCGCGCCATCAGGTCCCCGGCGACCCGCCAGGTGCGGTCGGTGCTGGCGTTGTCGGCGATGGTGATGCGGAAGGGGTAGGGGAAGGTGTCGGACAGGTAGGCGTACAGGCGCTGCACGCTGGCGGCCAGGACGCGTTCCTCGTTGTAGACGGGGATGACCACCTCCACCAGCCGTCCCCGCCCGCCGTGGTCGTGCACGGGCGGGGGCGGCGCGGCGGGCGTGCCCCGTTCGGTGACAAGGTGACTCATGTGACCGAGGTTCGGTGGCCGGTGTGGGAAGCCCCTGAGCCGTTGATTAACGCGGTATGAGAAACGCCGCGGCCGCCACTCAGGGGGCGCGGCCGGGGTCAGTCGCGGGGCTGGGCGGTGCCGGGCAGGCGGACGCGGGCGAGGGTGCCGCCGCCGTCGGCGGCCTCCAGGGCGACGCGGCCGCCGCTCTCGGCGACGACGCGCGCGACGATCGACAGGCCGAGCCCGGAGCCGGGCAGGCTGCGCGCCGACGGGGACCGCCAGAACCGCTCGAACACGTGCGGGAGGTCGGCGGCGGGGATGCCGGGGCCGTGGTCGCGGACGGTCAGCTCCCCGCCGGCGAGCCGCACGGCGACGGTCCCGGCGGGCGGGGAGAACTTCACGGCGTTGTCCAGCAGGTTCACCACGGCGCGTTCCAGGGACGCGGGGTCGCCCTGGACGTACCAGGGTTCGGTGTCGGCCCGCACGGTCAGGCCGGGGCCGCGCAGCCGGGCGCGGTCGACGGCGCGGTCGACGACCTCGTGCAGCGCGACGCTCTGGCGGACCGGTTCGGCCTCGTCGGGCCGGGCCAGTTCCAGCAGGTCCCCGACCAGGCTGGACAGCTCCAGCATCTGCGCCTTGACGCTGACCAGCAGGTTGTGGCGGGTGGCGGCGGGCAAGTCGCGGCCGCTGGCCTCGGCGCGCAGCAGCAGGTCGATGTTGGTGCGCAGGCTGGTGAGGGGGGTGCGCAGCTCGTGCCCGGCGTCGGCGATGAGCTGCTGCTGGCGTTCCCGGGAGGCGGCCAGGGCGCCGGTCATGGCGTTGAAGGAGCGGCCGAGCCGGGCGATCTCGTCGGTGCCCTCGGCGGGGATGCGGATGCCGAGGTCCTCGGTGCGGGCGATGTGCTCGGCGACGCCGGTCAGCTCGTCGACGGGCCGCAGCGACGCGCGGGCGATCATCAGGCCGGCGGCGGCGGACAGCAGCACGCCGAGGGCGGTGACGGCGACCAGCAGCAGCGCCAGGTTGTCCAGGGGCCCTTCGACCTCGTCCAGGGAGATGGCGACCGACACCGCGATCCGGACGCCGCCGGTGGTCTGCGCGGGGAAGGTGAGGATCCGCACGTCCTCGGTCTTGCCGCCGGCGGTCACGCCGGTGCCGTTGTGCAGCGCCCGGTCGCTGTCGCCGCGGGCGACCCGCGCGTCGGCGGCGGTGACCTCGAGCGATCCGAAGTTGGGGATGGTGCAGGCCCGCCCCTGCGCGTTCACCACCTGGGTGATCTCGTAGGGGCCGAACGGACGCAGGTCGGTGTTGCCGCCGGTGGCGTCGGAGCGGCACATCAGCAGCGCCTGGTCGATCTGGCGCTCCATGTTGTGCAGGAAGCGGCCGCCCGGTCCGGGCTCCCCGCCGGGCACGGGGCCGGGCGGGGCGCCGATGGACGCGCCGAGGCGGCGGTCGAGTTCGTGGTAGAGCTGGTTGCGGGTGAGGTACCAGCCGGCGGCGGCGCAGACGGCGACGGCCAGGGCGACGGCGGCGGCGGTGAGCAGCGCCATCCGGGCGCGCAGGGTGAGTCGCCGTGTCATTCGGAACCGCCGGGTCATGGGCGGTTTCCCGGCCGGGCGCCGCCGCGTGCTCACGGGGACGCCGCCGTCCGCAGGACGTATCCGACGCCGCGGACGGTGTGGACGAGCCGCGGCATCCCGCCGGCCTCGGTCTTGCGCCGCAGGTACATCACGTACACGTCGAGGGAGTTGGAGGCGGGTTCGAAGTCGAAGCCCCAGACGGTCTCCAGGATCTGCTCGCGGGTGAGGACCTGGCGGGGGTGGGCCAGGAACATCTCCAGCAGCATGTACTCGGTGCGGGTGAGGGCCAGCGGCCGGCCGCCGCGGGTGACCTCGCGGGTGAGGGTGTCCATCCGCAGGTCGTCGAAGGACAGGACGTCCTCGCGGCGGGCGCCGGCGGCGCCGGCGGCGGTGTCGGCGTTCATCGCGGTGCGGCGCAGCAGGGCCCGCACCCGCGCCAGCAGCTCGTCGAGCTCGAACGGTTTGGCGAGGTAGTCGTCGGCGCCGGCGTCCAGGCCGGTGACGCGGTCGCCGACCATGTCGCGGGCGGTGAGCATCAGCACCGGCATGGTGGCGCCGAGGGCGCGCAGCCGGCGGCAGGTGGTCAGGCCGTCCATGCGGGGCATCAGCACGTCCAGCACGACCAGGTCGGGGCGTTCGGCCTCGACGCTCTGCAGGGCCGCGGCGCCGTCGGCGGCCTCGGCGACCCGGTAGCCCTCGAACTCCAGGCTGCTGGACAGCGATTCGCGGACGGCGGGCTCGTCGTCGACGATCAGTATCCGTGCGGCGGGCGCCGCCTGCGGGGTGCCGGGCTCCATGTACTCACCGTAAACAGCGCCGGTGAGGGCTCCGGCCGCCGGTACCGGTTTCTCATGGATCTTTCAGGAACTTCTGAGCGGCGCTTCAGCGGGCCGGGCCGCCGTCGGTCTCGTCGGCCCACACGTCGGCCGCGGCGGCGGGTTCCGCGGTGGCCGCGGCGGTGGCGGGTTCGGTCGTGACGGGTTCGGCGGTGATGACGACGGGGCCGGGGGCCGGGCGGGTCGCGGTGGTCCAGGTGGTGCGGGCCACGTCCACCACCACGTCGCGGGCGACGTCCAGGACCATGCCGCGCAGCACGTCCTTCATCGCGATCTTCAGGGCCTCGCGCAGCAGCTCGGCCATCACCACCTCGATGGCGGCGGTGGCGGCCTGGACGGCGGCGCGGACGGCCAGGTCGCGGGCGGTGCGGGCGAACGCGCCGCCCGCGGCGGCGGCCAGCAGCCCGCCGGCCGAGCGGGCGGCCTCGCGTGCGCCGGTGCGCTCGGCCAGGTCGCGGCCGGCGCCGGCGGCGGCGCCCGCGATCGGGGACAGCTCCGCGGCGATCGCGGTCAGCTCGGCGGAGCCGCGGGCCCGCTCGCGCAGCGCGGCGGCCAGGTCCCGGGCGGTGTCGCGGGCGGTCTCGCGGACGACGCGGGCGACGATGTCGCGGCCGGCGACCAGCGCGGCGTCGACCGCGGCGTCGGCGACGGTGTCGATCGCGGCGTCCACGACGGCCTTGGTGGCGGCCTGCGCGGCCGGTGACGCGGCGGCGGTGGTCATGGTGCGGCCCGCCACGTCCAGCGCGGTGGCGGTGGCGGCGCGGGCGAGGGGGCTGCGGGCGGCGAGGCGGCGCGCGGCGACGGCCATGGGGTGCTGGGCGGCCTGACCGGCCAGGGTCATCGCGGCGGTCGCGGCCTCCAGCGCGCCCGCGGTGGCGGGGTTGGCCTCGGCGGCGGCGCGGGCCTCCCGCACCGCCTTCTCGGCGGCCGCGGAGGCGGCCTTGACGGCGGCGTCGCGAGCGGCCTTCTCCACGGCCTTCATCACCGGGGTGCCGGCCATCTGCTCCACGATCCGGGACGCGGCGAGCGAGGCGGCGTCGCGGGCGGCGTGCCGGACGGGTTCGCTGACGGTGGTGGCGAGGCGTGCGGCGCCTCCGGCGACGGGCGCGAGCCCGTTCCACAGCTCCTCCAGCCGTTCGGCCGCGGCCTGGTCGGCGTGCGCCGCGCGCTCGGCGAGGCCGCCGGTCGCGCCGGGTTCCCGGTCGCGCGGCTGCTCGTCCTGCCGGTCGCTTTCGTCCACGGCCATGCCCCCTATCACGGTCCGCCGCCTCAAATCACCATACGTTCCGATTGGCGGTTCCACTCCCCCGCTGCGGCGGCCGCCTCCGCCGAACGGCCGCGCGGGCGCTCCGGGCGGCTCCACGGCGGCCGGTCGGCGGGCCGGTCGGGGGGTGGTCGGGGGGCGCGTTAATCGGTGGCCCGGTGCGGGCCGCGGCGGCTAGGGTCGGGCGCGGAACCGAGAGGGGGATGAGGGCCATGGCCGTTGTCGCAGTCGCTGCTGCGTCCGCTGTCGCGCGCGGCAGCCAGCCCGTCCTCGTCTTCCGGGCCTCCGGCTGACACCGGTCCGCTTCGTCCGGCCGCTCGCCGGGGCCCCTTCTGTGAAGGGTTCCATTCCGTTGTCTTCTTTCGACGGGTCTCCCCTGTCCGCCTACGGCTGGGACGAGACCCTGGAGAACGTCTTCCTTCCGCACCGCGCGGCCGGGCTGGTGCCCGCGCGGGTCGCCGCCGTGGACCGCGGGCTGTGCGATGTGGTGACCGAGTCGGGTCCCGGGCGGGCCGCCGCCGGGGCGTTCGGGTCCCCCGCCGATCCGGCGCAGGCGCCGTGCACGGGCGACTGGGCGGCGCTTCGGCCGGACGGCCCGGACGGGCGGCCGGTGCTGGCGGCGCTGCTGCCGCGCCGCACCGCGATCGTCCGGTCGTCGGCGTCGCGGGATTCGCGCGGGCAGGTGCTGGCCGCCAACGTCGACACCGTCGCGATCGCGGTGCCGCTGGTGCCCGATCCCGATCTCGGGCGCCTGGAGCGGCTGCTCGCGCTGGCGTGGGAGAGCGGGGCGCGGCCGGTGGTCGTGCTGACCAAGGCCGACCAGGTCGCCTCGGCCGGGGAGGCGGAGGCGGCGGTCGCCGTCGCCGCCCCGGGCGTGGACGTGGTGGCGTGCAGCGCCGCGACCGGCGACGGCGTCGAGGTGGTCGCGGCGGTGCTGTCGGGCACGGTGGTGCTGGTCGGGCCGTCCGGCGCGGGCAAGTCCACCCTCGGCAACGCGCTGCTGGGCGCCGACGCGCTGGCCACGGGCGCCGTCCGGGAATCGGACGGCAAGGGCCGGCACACCACGGTGCGGCGGGAGTTGCTGCCGCTGCCGGGCGGCGGCGTCCTGATCGACACGCCGGGGCTGCGGGGCGTGGGGCTGTTCGACGCCGGCGACGGGCTGCGGCGGGCGTTCGCCGACATCGAGGAGCTGGCCGGGGGCTGCCGGTTCGGCGACTGCGCCCATGCCGGGGAGCCGGGCTGCGCGGTGCTGGCGGCCGTGGCGGACGGGTCGCTTGCGCAGCGGCGCCTGGACAGCTACCGCAAGCTGCTGCGCGAGAACGCGTGGATCGCCTCGCGGACCGACGCGCGGCTGCGCGCCGAGCAGCGCGACAAGTGGAAGGCCGTGAGCCGGTGGCAGCGGCGGATGTACAAGGAGCGGGGGCGCGGCCGGTGACCGGGAGGTGACCGGCGCGGTAGGAGGCGTCCGCGGCGGCGGTGCGCCGTTGGGCGTGTGAGCGGGCGGGCCGCGCTCCCGCGCAGGCGGGGGCGCGGCCCGTTCACGGTTACCGGCCGCGCCGGTTGAAGGTGCGCACCGACAGCGGCGCGAACACCGCGATCAGCGCGATCGACCACAGCAGCGTCGCGGCGACGGGGTGGGCGAGCGGCCAGGCCGGGTCGGCGTGGCCGCCGGCGGGCGCGCCGGGGTTGCCGAACAGCTGCCGGCAGGCGGCGGTGGCGGCGCTGACGGGGTTCCAGTCGGCGACGGCGCGCAGCCAGGCGGGCATGCCGGTGGTCGGGACGAAGGAGTTCGACAGCATCGTGACCGGGAACACCAGCGGGACGAACTGGTCGGCGGTCTGCTCGTTGCGCACCACCAGCCCGAGGTAGCAGCCGGCCCAGCTGAGGGCGTGCCGCAGCAGCACCAGCAGCAGGAACGCCTCGGCGGTGGGCCACACACCGCGGTGCGCGCGCCATCCGACGACCAGGCCGGTGGCGGCCATGATGACCAGCGCGAGGATCCCGTTGACGGCGTCGGCGCCGGCCTGCCCGAACGGGACGGCCGAGCGCGCCATCGGCATGGCGCGGAAGCGGTCCATGACGCCGCGGGAGGCGTCGGTGGCGACCCGCAGGGTGACGGCCGCGACGGAGGTGAACGACACCATGACGAACAGGCCGGGCATCAGGTACTCGCGGTAGTTGCCGCCGCCGGGGACGCTGATGGCGCTGCCGAACACGTATCCGAACAGCACGACCATGACGGCGGGGAAGATCAGCGCGGCGATCAGCTCGCCGGGTTCCCGGCGCAGCCGGCTCAGCTCGCGGCCGACGAGGGCGAGCCCGTCGGCGGCGCTCCAGCGCAGCCGCGCGGCCGGGGACGGGCGGGGGGTGAGGGCGGGCGCGGTCATCGCACGGTCTCCTTCCGCCGTTCGGCGGTGTCGCCGGCATCGGGTCCGGTGCCGGGTTCGGCGTCGCGGCCGGTGAGGCGCAGGAACACCTCGTCGAGGGTGGGGCGGCGCAGGCCGACGTCGTCGGCGGTGACGCCGGCGCGGTCGAGTTCGCGGACGACGTCGGCGAGCCGGACGGCGCCGCGGGTGAGCGGGACGGTCAGCCGCGCGCCGTCCAGGGCGGGGTGGGCGCCGGCGATCCCGGCCAGGACGCGGGCGGCGTCGCCGGCGTCGGCGGGGTCGGCCAGCACGACGTCGAGGCGGTCGCCGATGGAGGCCTTCAGCCGGTCGGGGGTGCCGCCGGCGATGACGCGGCCGCGGTCGATGACGACGACGTCGTCGGCGAGCCGGTCGGCCTCCTCCAGGTACTGGGTGGTGAGCAGCACGGTGGTGCCGTCGGCGACCAGGCCGCGGACGGCGTCCCAGATCTCGCCGCGGCTGCGCGGGTCCAGGCCGGTGGTGGGCTCGTCCAGGAACAGCACCCGGGGGCGCAGGATGAGGCTGGTGATCAGGTCGAGGCGGCGGCGCATGCCGCCGGAGTAGCCCTGCACCTGCCGGTCGGCGGCGTCCATCAGCCCGAACCGCTCCAGCAGCTCGTCGGCGCGGCGGCGGGCCTCGCGGCGGGGCAGGTGGTACAGGCGGCCGAACAGGCGCAGGTTGCCGCGCCCGGTGAGCTTCTCGTCGACGGCGGCGTACTGGCCGGCCAGCCCGATGCGGGCGCGGACCTCGTCGGGGCGGGCGGCGACGTCGTAGCCGGCGACGCGGGCGCGGCCGGAGTCGGCGTCGGCGAGCGTGGCCAGGATCCGCACGGCGGTGGTCTTGCCGGCGCCGTTGGGGCCGAGCAGGCCGCAGACGGTGCCGGGCGCGACGGCGAGGTCGAGGCCGTCCAGGGCGTTGGTGCCGCCGTAGCGCTTGTGCAGCGCCTCGGCCAGCACGATCGGTTCGTCCGGCATCGATCCTCCATTGGGTACGGCGTACGCGGTTGGGCTGCCGCCAGGGTAGGCAACCGAGTACGATGTACGCAACTAGGATTCCGGGAAGGGGTCGCGCGGGCCCCGTACCGGCGGAGGGGAGCACGGTGGCGGACGTCGAGGCGGCGGGCATCTTCGCGGTCCCCGAACGGCAGGGCCGGGGCCCCCGGCCCGCCTACAGCCGCGCCCAGATCACCGAGGCGGCGGTGCGGATCGCCGACGCCGACGGCCTGGAGGCGGCGTCGATGCGGCGGATCGCCGCCGAGCTCGGCACCGGCGCGATGTCGCTGTACCGCTACGTGCCCTCCCGCGACGACCTGATCGAGCTGATGTACGACCACGTCGTCGGCACCCTGGAGGTCCCGGCCCGCCCGACCGGCGACTGGCGCGCCGACCTGCGCCTGGTCGCCCGCAACACCCGCGCGATGTGGCTGGCGCACCCCTGGGTGGCCGACCTGCACCGCGCCCGCCCGGTGTTCGGCCCCAACCAGCTGCGGATCACCGAGTTCGGCCTCGGCGCGCTGGACGTCGGCATCCCGGTCGACGACATCCTCACGCTGGTGAACATGCTGAACGGCTACGTCATCGCCACCGTCCGCACCGAGATCGAATGGGAGCGCGAGCGGCGCCGCACGGGCATGACGATGCGGGACTGGATGCGCCGGAGCTCCCCTTACGTCCAGCAGCTGCTCGACAGCGGCGAGCACCCGATGCTCACCCGCGTGGTGAAGGACGCGGCGCTGCCGCACATGTCCCCCGACGACCAGTTCGCCTACGGCCTGGAGCGCGTCCTGGACTGCATCGCCTCCTGCATGTGAGGCGCCCCCGGGGGCCGCGGACCGGCCGCGGACCGGCCGGGGTCAGGGCAGCCGGTAGGCGCCGCGGGCCAGGCCGTCGGACACCGCCCGGGCGGTGTCCTCGGCGGTCAGCGCCCCGGAGTCCAGGACGTGGGGCTCGTGGTCGCCGAGGTCGGCGAACTCCTCGAACATCCGCCCGACCGGGCCGGGATCGGTGAGCGCGCCGGGCCCCCGCGCGGTGGCGCGGGCGAGCACGACGTCCCGGTCCGGGCGCAGCACCACGTAGTGCAGCGGGACGCCGGCGCCGGCCGCGGCGCGGCGGAACGGGCCGAGGAACCAGGGGCCGACGACGCCGTCGAACACAACGTGGTATCCCCCGGCGGCGTATCCGGCGGCGGCGGTGGCCTGGACGCCGACGACGGTCTCGTTCTGCCGCCCCGCCTCGGGCAGGTACGGCGGGATCGCGCCCTGGGCGATGAAGGCGAAGAAGTCGTCGCCGTGCAGCCGCACGCTCGGGGTCAGGCGTGCGGCCAGCAGCCGGGCGACGGTGCTCTTGCCGGCGCCGCACGGCCCGGTCAGCACGATGACCGCCGCGCGCCCCTCGTCCGCCGCCTCGTCCGTCACCGCTCCGCCCTCCCGTGAGCGCGGGCCGGGTGCCCGCCGTCGGCCACGTTATCGCCGGGACAGGACAGGACGGGCCCGAATTATGTTACGCAAAACTCCCTATCACTCCCTTCGTAGGGTAGTTTGAGGAGTGATGACGGAGAAGATGTACTCGGTGGAGGAGGTCGCGGACCTTCTCGGGCTGCATGTGCGGACGGTCCGCGGTTACATCCGGGCCGGGCGGCTGCGGGCGGTGCGGATCGGCAAGCAGTACCGGATCTCCGTGGCCGCTCTGCAGGAGCTGACCGGGCGGCCGGAGCCGGCGGCGGCCGGAGCGGGGGGCGCGGGCGGGGCCGGGCGGGCGGAGGTGTCGAGCATCGTGCAGATCGACGGGGTCGGCCGGGCCGCCGCCGACCGGATCGGCACGTTCGTGCTGGCCGGGGTGAACACCGGCCGCGGCGAGGGCGGCCCTTTGCGCGTGCAGACCGTCTACGACCAGGAGCGGAACCGGATGAAGATCGTGATTCTGGGCGGCGTGTCCGCCACCGCCGAGGTGCTGCGGCTGATCGACGGCGTGCTGGACGGCGGGGCCCTGGACTCCGGAGGGGAGACGGGAGATGCCTGACGAGGTGCGGGAGCGGGCCGGGGTGCCGGTGCTGGTGTGCGACCCGGACGGGCCGCCGGTGGCCACCGAGCAGGACGTGCTCGACCTGATCGGCTCGGCGTTCCTGGGCGCGCGGGTGGTGGCGGTGCCGGCGGGGCGGCTGGACGAGCGCTTCTTCTCGCTCGGCACCCGGTTCGCGGGGGAGGTCATGCAGAAGTTCGTCAACTACCGGATGCGGCTGGCGGTGGTCGGGGACATCTCCCGGCGGCTGGCGGCCAGTCCGGCGCTGCGCGCGCTGGTGCGGGAGTCGAACGCGGCGGACCACGTCTGGTTCGTCCCCGATCTGGAGGCGCTGGACGCCCGGCTGCGCACGGTCGCCCACCCCGCCTGAACTCCCCCGGACGCGGCCGGCGGGCGGCGCGAACGCCCGCGACCTATCAGGTATGGGAGGGTTCGGTGGGCCCGGTGGGGTCCGGGAACGTTTCACGGCCGGATCCGGCCATGGGGCGGGTGGTATCGGTCCCGGTGCGGGGCGCCGCCCGGACGGCAGAAAAGCGCGGCGGCGGCCGCTTTCCGATAAAGGCGCAGCCCGGTTGCGCCCGGTGCGGAATTATCATACGGCGGCGAGGCCGCGCAAGGTATCGCGGTGGCCACCGTAATGGATCGCTGCGGGTGATATCGGGTGGGGCAGGCGGGTCGGCTAGGTTCTGCTGAGAGCACGTCGCATCGCCTGTTCGCGGGCCGGTGCCGGCGGGCGCGTTCCCCGGCGAAAAACCCCGGTTCACCGCTCTGACGTGCTGCGATGATGGGCATGAAATGGCCTCAGATCATTGGAGAAGCATGACCTCGCTCGCTGGATCCGCCGTATCGGCCGACCTGATCGCGCACGCCCGGGGAACGCTGGACAGCAGTGCGTTCTTTTCCGATCTGCGCGCGGGAAAGGCTCCGATCGGAGTTGTCCGGGAAGTTATGGGCCAGTACTACCTGTGGCGGAACCAATTCCACCGTTGGCTCGGCGTCTGCGTGGTGAAGAGCCCGGCGTTCGGGACCGAGTCGGACGCCTTCCGCGTGCTGTCCGGGCTGACCGCGCACATCGAGGAGGAGGTCGGCGGCGACCACCACGGCCTGGCGGTGCGGCTGCTGCGGGCGCTGGGCGTCGAGCGGCCCGCGGCGGTGGCGCCGCTGCCGGTGACCGCCGCCTACTGCGAGTCGTTCCCGGCGCGGTACCTGGACCCGGCGCGCGGCGGGGCGGAGGCCGTCGCGGCGCTGGCGGGCCGGGAGATCGCGAGCCCGGCGCGCAACCGCATCATGATCGACGCGCTGTCGGCGCATTACGGGGTGACCTCGGGGCTGGAGTTCCTCACCCTGCACGAGACCAAGGGGCCGGGCCAGTTCGCGGCGCTGTGGGACGTCCTGACGAACGGCTTCTTCGCCGACGAGGCGCTGATGGTGCGGGCGGCGCGCGAGGAGATCGGCGAGCACGTCGGGTTCTGGGACGAGGTGTACGCGCACCTGTCCCGCGACCTCGCCGCGGTCCCCGCCTGACACCGCCCGCCCCGCCCGCCGGTCCCCGCGCGGGGACCGGCGGGCGGCGGGTCAGCGGCCGGTGGTCGCGATGATCTTGCCGGTCCGGGTGCCGGTTTCCAGGTGGCGGTGGGCCTCGACGATGTCGTCGAGGCCGAAGACGCGGTCGACGGCGGGCGCGAAGGCGCCGGTGCGCAGTCCGGAGGCGACGAACGCCTCGGCGCGGCGCAGCCGGCGCGGGTCGGTGGTGGTCTCGTGGACGGTGTAGGTCCGCATGTTCAGGGCGGGCATGCCGAGTTCGAAGCCGGGGTAGGGGGTCGGTTCCCCGCTGAGCATCCCGTACTCGATGAGGGTGCCGCCGGGTGCGACGGCGCGGGCCAGGTCGATCACGCCGGGGCCGGCGACGGCGTCGAACACGAACTCCGCGCCGCGTCCGCCGGTCAGGTCCAGGATCCGGTCGGCGACGTCCCGCCCGCCGGTGACGATCACCTCCGCGGCGCCGGCCTCGAGCAGCGCGCCGGTCTTGGCGGGGCTGCGGGTGAGGGCGATGGGGCGGGCGCCGGCGCGGTCGGCGACGGCGATGGCGGCCAGCCCGACGCCGCTGGACGCGGCGGTCAGCACGACGGTGTCGCCGGCGCGCATCCCGCCGGTCTCCACCAGCGCCCCGTAGGCGGTCAGGTAGGGCATCCACACCGCGGCGCCGCCGATCGCGTCCAGGTTCTCGGGGCGGTGCACGACGGCGGCCGCGGGGACGACCGCGGTGTCGGCGTAGACGCCGTAGTCGTTCATCGAGAACGCCGGGACCACGCTGACGGGCTGCCCGGTCCGGAACCCGGTGGCGCCGGGTCCGGCGGCGCGCACGACGCCTGAGGCCTCGGCGCCGAGCCGGGCGGGGAACGACCTGACGGGCTCGATATAGGTCCCGGCGCGGAACAGCGCCTCGGCGCGGTTGAGGCCGATCGCCTCGATGTCGATCAGCAGTTCGCCGGGGCCGGGCCCGCCGGTGTCGGCGTCCTCCAGCCGCAGCACCTCCGGGCCTCCCACCTGGTGGAACCGCACCGTCCTGGTCATCGCGACCTCACCCCTTCGGTTCGGCGGCGGCGCCGCGCGGCGCCGTGCCAGGGGCACAACCCAAGCCGAAAGTACGATCACTGTCAAACTTCTACCCTCATCGTACTTTGATGTTGATCGTAGTTCGACGGGTGTCGTACGATGCGGCCGGGAGGTGCGGTGATGGCGACGGCACGGCACGGCGGGCGCGACCGCGTCCCGCCGCACCCCGACGTCCGCGAGGTCGGGCTGCAGCAGGTCCTGGAGGCGCTGGTCGACCCGGTCCGCCGCCGGATCGTCACCGAACTGCACGCCGCGGGCGCCGACCTGAGCTGCGGCACGATCGATCTGCCGGTCGGCAAGTCGACCGCCACCCACCATTTCCACGTGCTGCGGGAGGCGGGCCTCATCCGCCAGTACTACGTCGGCACCTCCCGCATGAACGCGCTGCGCCGCGAGGAGTTCGACGCGGTCTACCCCGGGCTGCTGGACGTCGTCGTCGGCGAACGCCACCGGGACTGACCGGCCCCTCCGCCGCCGGGCCCCTCCGCCGCCGGGCCCCGCTGAGGCGCGACCTGCGCCCTCCCCCGCCGGGGGCCTGGACGGGGTGTCAGGCGGTGGGGAAGTCACGGCGCTTGATCTTGGCCTTGTCGCAGCCGGGGTCGGCGGGGTCGCGCCAGAACACGATGCCCTCGTAGGGGCGGGCGCGCAGCCAGGCGGCCAGGCCGTCGTGGTCGCGGGGGACCTCGCCGAGGTCGTCGGCGCCGTGCGGGACCAGGACGTGCTCGGCGGCCCCCTCGGGGTTCCCGTTGATCCTCGGACCGATCAGCTCGTAGGTGCCGGCCTCGAACGCGCGGCCGGCCAGGGCGGCGCGCAGATGCTTCCAGAACGCCGACTGCTCGGCGGGCTCCCACCCGACCGTCCTGCCGGTGGCGGGGTCGGCGGCGACCGGGACGAACCCGGGCGGCACGGGACGGCCCGCCTTGACCTCGCGGCGGGCGTGCCAGCGGGCGCCGTCGAACCGCACGCACGTGCCGTCGTACTTGCGGGTGGCGCGGCCCTCCCCCGCCGCCACCCACGCGCAGGACGGGTCGAGCTCGCGGGTGACATGGCGGGGGTCGCCGTCCCAGTCGCGGACGAACAGCGTCGGAATCTTGCGCATCACGGGCCTTCCCGGCTGGTCTGTCGGTGTCACGGCCGCCGCGGCGGGGCGGCGCGGGGTCTCCCCGGCAGGAATCGAACCTGCGGCGCCCGGCTTCGGGGACCGGTGCTCTGTCCTCTGAGCTACGGGGAGCGGGCCCCGCCCCCCGGGTGACTGAAGGGGGGCGGGGCGGAGACGCTGGTGGGATTCGAACCCACGTGAAACGGAGTTGCAGTCCGCTGCCTGATGTCCACTCGGCTACAGCGTCCGGGCCCGTCCGGCGGCCGGACGCGAAGAAGGCCGCCGTTCCGGGTGGGAAGGGCGGCCATCGCGCAAGGGGTTCGCGCGCGTGTCAGGGGGCCGCCCGCCCGGTGGTCCGGGCACAGGCGCAGGTGCGTTCGCCGCGTCGGCGGGTCATGGTCTGCTCCTCCCGGGTGGCGTGCTGGTGCGATCAGCATGCCCGGCGCCGCGGCGCGCCCGCAACGGGTTTTCGCGGCCGTCCGGACACGGCGCGCGCGGACGGTGAGCGCGGTTCCGGCGGGCCGTGCCGCCGGATATTCCATTGAGCGGAAAGGCGCTGTTCCGCCGGGCGCGCGGCACCGCGAGTCTGGAGTGCGCGGGACCGCGCCGAGCGGGGCGGGGCTGCGGAAAGCTCGCGGCGCGGGCAAAGACGAAACGAGCATGACGCAACATAGGCACGGCGAAAGGAGCCGACGATGGCGCTGCTGGACCCCGGCACATGGACGGGGAAGATCTTCACCGGCGGGTGGACGGCCGCGGACGGCGGCGCCCTGGAGGTCGTCGAGCCGGCGACCGGCGCGACCCTCGGCACGCTGGGCCGGGCGTCGGCGCACGACGTGGCGCAGTCGGCGGCCGCGGCCGCCGCCGCGCAGCGCGACTGGGCCGCGCGCACCTACGAGGACCGCGCGGCGGTACTGCGGCGCGCCGGCCGGCTGTTCGAGGACCACGCCGCCGAGATCCAGGACTGGATCGTCCGGGAGGCCGGATCGGTCCCCGCCAAGGCGGAACTGGAAGCGCGGTTCGCGGCGAGCCTGTGCTACGAGGCCGCCGCGCTGGCCTCCCACCCGCAGGGCCTGGTCCTGCCGTCGGCGCAGCCCCGGTGGAGCCTGGCGCGGCGCCGCCCCGCCGGCGTCGTCACCGTGATCGCCCCGTTCAACTTCCCGCTGATCCTGTCGATGCGGTCGGTGGCGCCGGCCCTGGCGCTCGGCAACGCCGTCCTGCTCAAGCCCGACCCGCGCACCGCGGTGTGCGGGGGCGTGAGCGTCGCCCGGATCTTCCAGGAGGCCGGCCTGCCCGAAGGGCTGCTGCACCTGCTGCCCGGCGGACGCGAGACCGGCGAGGCGGTGGTGTCGGCGCCGCAGGTGCGGGTCGTGTCGTTCACCGGGTCCACCGCGGCGGGCCGCACGATCGGTGAGGTGTGCGGACGGCTCCTCAAGCGCGCCCACCTGGAACTCGGCGGCAACAACGCCCTCATCGTGCTGCCGGGCGCCGACATCGCCAAGGCCGTGTCGGCGGGCGCCTGGGGATCGTTCCTGCACCAGGGCCAGATCTGCATGACCACCGGACGGCACCTGGTCCACCACAGCCTGCACGACGAGTACGTCGCCGCGCTGGCCGACAAGGCCGACAAGCTGCCCGTCGGCAACCCCGCGACCGGACAGGTCGCGCTCGGCCCCATCATCGACGAGCACCAGCTAGCGCACGTCGACGACCTGGTCCGCGGCACCGTCGCCGCCGGCGCGCGCCTGGCCGCGGGCGGCACCCACGAAGGCCTGTTCTACCGCCCGACCGTCCTGGCCGAGGTCGCACCCGACATGCCCGCCTACGCCCAGGAGGTGTTCGGGCCCGTCGCGCCGGTCGTGCCGTTCTCCAGCGTGGACGAGGCGGTCGCGCTGGCCGCCGACAGCGAGTACGGGCTGTCGCTGGGCATCCTCGGCGACGTCGGCCAGGCGATGCGGATCGCCGACGCGGTCCCCACCGGGCTGGTCCACATCAACGACCAGACCGTCAACGACGAGCCGGTCGTGCCGTTCGGCGGGCTGGCCGCCTCGGGCAACGGGTCGCGGTTCGGCGGCCCCGACGCCAACATCGAGGCGTTCACCGAGACCCAGTGGGTCACGATGCGCGACCAGATCGCCCCCTACCCGTTCTGACCCGACACCCTGCGGGGCGGCCGCCGGACGATCCCGGCGACCGCCCCGCAGGGAGATCAGTGGCGCGGCCTCACGCCGGGACCGCCGCGGCCCACGCCGATCCCGTACAGGACCCGGACCAACACGACCCACTGATCGGGATGCGCGTCGGCGACCAGCGCGCCCGGCGCGATCCCCGCCGCCCGCAGCGCCGCGTCCACCCGCCGGCCAGGATGCCGCAGGCACAGCGAGGCCCGCAGCGTCCCGCCCCTGCCGGTGAACCCCAGGTCGACGCAGCGCAGGTAGTCGCCCATCGCCTCCCGCGGCAGCAGCGGACGCGCCCGCCGCGTCAACCGCAGCACCGCCCCGTCCACCCGCGGCACCGGCCGGAACAGCCCGCGCGGGACCCGGCCGCCCATCTCCCAGCCGAACTCCGGCCAGGTCCGCACCGTCAGCCGCGACCAGCGGCCGAACCCGCCGGTGCGCTTGCGCGCGTACTCCAACTGCGTGATCAGCGTCGCCGACGCCAGCCCCGGCGCCGCCAGCGCCCACCCGACGATCCGCGACGTCGAAGCGAACGGGATGTTGCCCGCCAGATGGAACGGGCCCGACGGCGGCCGCGCCGCCAGGAAGTCGCCGGCCACGCACCGCACGTTGCCCAGCGCCGCGCACCGGGCCCGCAACCGCGCCGCCAGCCGCGGATCGATCTCATAAGCGATCACCGAGCCGGCCCGGGCCGCCAGCGCGGCCGTGACCCGCCCGTCGCCCGCACCGGCCTCCACGACCAGCGCGTCGGGCGCGGGCACGGCGGCGCGGGCGTAGCGGGCGACGGCCGCCGGATCGGACAGGAAGTTCTGCGACAGCGCGCGCCGCGCCTGCGAGCGCGGGCCGCCGTGATGACCGTGGTTCAGGGTCGCCGTCCTCGGCTTCCGGCCCGGGACGGGCCGGCCGGACGGGCACCGGGGAACACGCAGGCGGCGGCACGGCAACAGTGGCCGCTGACACGATCGGTGACGCGGCCGGACATACGACCGCAAATCCGGCCGCGAAGCGCGGGCGGGCCCGTCCGAGATGGTCATGGACGCTCGAAGGCCCCGGACCACGGGCATGCACCGCCGACGACGCACGACCCGCAGGTCGCCGCGCCGCCGCGCAACGGGCAGGAACCGCTCAACGGCCCCCGCCGGGAAGATCAGACGAAGGTGCGCGCCACCCGCCGGTCCAGGACGGAACAGGCCTCACGCAGCCGCACGTACACGGCCGGGCCGGTCCCCAGGACCGCGCTCTTTACGAAACACCCCATGCGCGCGATCGTAGGGGACCGCGCGGACCGGCCCCAACCGGTTTTCCCGCACGGCGGCCACCCAGGCCGCAGCCCGCCCGACCGCCGCACCGACACCCCACGGAGTGCCATGGGCCGCGACCCGGACTACCTGGCGTTCCTGCGCCGCCGCCTCACCGAACCCCCGGCCGCACCCGCCCCCCGAACGGGACACGCCGGACGCGACCCGGCCCGCGCCATCGAGGACGCACGCCGCGAACACGCCGCCGACCTGGCCCGCTGCCCGCGCCCACCCCTCCCCCTCGTCCGCGACCTCACCCTCGACGGCCCCACCGGACCGCTGCCCGCCCGCCTCTACCACCCCGGCGGCCACCGGCCCGCCCCCACCCTGGTCTACTTCCACGGCGGCGGCTGGGTCCTCGGCGACGTCGACAGCTACGACCCCGTCGTCCGGGCGCTCGCCACCGCCGCCGCCGGCACCGCCTGGCTGTCGGTCGGCTACCGCCGCCCACCCGAACACCCCTTCCCCGCCGCCCTCGACGACGCCGTCGCCGCCGTCCGCTGGGCCACCGCCAACGCCGACCGCATCGGCGCCGACCCCGCCCGCACCGGCGTCGCCGGCGACAGCGCCGGCGGCCAGCTCGCCGCCGCCGCGGCCGGCCTGCTGCGCACCGCCGGCCCCTCCCGGCCCGCCCTGCAACTGCTGGTCTACCCCGCCCTCGACCTGCGCGACGTCCCACCCGACCCGCCCGACCCCGACGGCCTGCCCTGGCC
>NZ_JBGNUT010000043.1:0-68701 GCF_041951385.1 Actinomadura sp. NTSP31
ATGGACTTCGTCCACCCTTGACTTTGGAGCCTCTGCGGCCCCTGAGGCAGCGCTTTAGGGGCAGGCTCCGCCTGCCCCGCCTGGTCGCGCCACCCCACCGCCCCCGAACCAGCGGACCAAGAGACGGCCGGGCGGAACGCCGAGGGCTGACCAGGCAACGGTGGGGCTGCGAGTGCGGGCGTCCGGTGGAGCGGCGGAGGGCCGGGGGCGGTGTGGGCATGCCGGTTCGCCCGAGATCCGAGATGGATTCGGGCGAACCGATGGAGTGGGGTGGGGCGGGTTACGCGGCCCAGTTGGCGGTGGTGTCGGGTGGGCCGATCGTGCCCGGTGGCCCGCTACCCGTCCGGGATCTTGATCGGGCGCCCGGCGGTGGCAGCAACCGGTAGACGTACCGCCCGTCGGAATCTTTACTGATCCCGATCTGGTTCGGGCTGGTGTGTTTGAACCGGTTGTGCCACCCGCAGGTCAGCGCGAGCTGATCGATGTCGGTGGGTGAGTGTCCGAGGGCCCAGCCGTTGACGTGGTCGACCTCGCACAACGTCCCGGGGATCTCGCATTCCCGTACCGCGCAGGTCGGGTACAGCGTCTCCAGCACCTGCCGTTGGGCGGCGCTGGCGAACCGCTCCCGGTAGCCGAGATACAGCGGCGTGTGCCCTCGCCCGAGGATCAGCGGTGACACTCCTGCCGATAGGGCGATGCGGCGGGCCTGGGCGGCGGGGATCGGTGTCCCGTCGGTGAGACGAGCCGGGGCGTTGCCGCCGGTGAGGGTGTCCAGGTCGCAGATGACGGTGACCCTGGTGGCCTTGTGCCCGCCGGACAGGACGCTGGACAGGGCGGCGGCGGTGCGTTCGGCGACGTCGCGGGTGTCCCCGGGCCCGGCCGGCTTGGCCAAGGGCGCGAGCGTGCCGTCCCAGATGGCGGCGTCTTCGGCGTTCAACCATCCCTTGATGTACCGGCCACCATCCAGCGACCCGGTGCTAGTGATCCAGGATTTGGCGTAGCCGCGCTTGGCGTCCTCGCCGGGTGCGGTGTCGGTGCCGTCGCGTTCGGCGATCACGTCGCAGATGCGGCGGCCGAACACCCCCACCTTCGCCGCCGAGAAGCCTTGGTCGACCAATCCCAGCAGAGTGGTCTCGGCCTCGGCGCAGTCGGTGTCCTCCAAGCGGGCCACACTCTGCGCGACCGTGGCCGCATACCCGTAGGACAGGTCCCCGGTGGCGAGGCGTTCGGTGACTTGGGGGAGGCGGTGCCGCTGGCGGGCGAGGACCAGGCGTTCGGTGGTGCGGTTCTCCCGCATCCCCAACCGCGACCGCAACCACGCCCGCGTCGAGGGATATCCCCACCGTTTCTGTTCACCGGTGGCATCGACTCGGCGAATGAAACCGGCGAGTGCGCTTTCCTGAATATCAGCCGCAGCGGCCAAGGTCTCGGTGAGTTCCAGACACGCCGCCGCCGACTCCGGGGCTTCTCGCTGGGCGAGTTCAGCAGCGATCACCGAGACCGCGTCCACCAATTGCATGATAGACGCGGTCTCCAGGTCGACCGTCACTGATTGCATAGGTAAAGCATACCCTACGTGGCCGACAAAAGTCGGCTCGACGGACCCTTATTTCGATGCTCCGAGAAAAGGTATGGCTAGGTATACCCGCGGCATACTGATCATCCTCTACGGGGCCCCGGGAACGCCATTTTGTGGGGATTTGCGAGCACGCGTGCGGAAGGGGGTGGTGGGGTGGCGCGTCCGGGCGGGGCAGGCGGAGCCTGCCCCTAAAGCGCTGCCTTAGGGGCCGCAGAGGCTCGAAAGTCAAGGGTGGACGAAGTCCATCGCGAAGCGACGCCGAAGGCGCCCTTGACTTTTGAGAGGCGGCCCCGTACGCAGCGCCACCCCACCACCCGAACACCGTTCCGCCTCTCGCTCAATGCCCTTTGCCCAGCGACGCCCCTCTTCCCCGCCCCGAATGCCCGCCTGCGGTTGCCGGCCCGAAGACCGCCACCCCCTAAGGCATCAGGCCCAACGCACCACTGCCTACACTGGCAGCACATCAATAGCCGATCCACCAGTGTCCGGGACGCTGCCACGCTCCGCTGTGTGGGCTCACCGATGACGCAAGGAAGAGAACGCTCCACGACTCGGCACCTCTAACCCCAGAGCGCGGCGCGTCAGGGCTTTCGGACTACGGCACCATATCCAGGGACTTCGGCGACCCCTGGGTGCTCCGGGCGCCAGCGGGACATTGAGACGATTCCAGGCGGCAGGAGTTCCAAGCCGTCGAACAATTGCCCGATGGCATCCCGACTACGCGGCACCATTGGATTGGCCGACTTATCGTTCCAGTCCGCTTGGGCCTCGGCCTGTGCGGTGTGGCCCTTGTCGAAGTCGAGGGTTGCGTGGGTGATGGCCAGGTGGCTGCCGGAGGGGACTGCACCCAGCAGGCGGGTGAGAATGCGTCGGACCTCGTCGTCGTCATCGATGAAATGGACGACGCCCAGCAGCATGACGGCGACGGGACGGGTGAAGTCGATGGTCGCCGCGGCCCTTTCGAGAATGGCCTCGGGTTGCCGCAGGTCGCCGTGGACGTAGTCGCAGGCGCCTTCGGCGCTGCTTGTCAGCAGCCGCCCCGCGTGCACCAGGACGAGGGGGTCGTTGTCGACGTAGACGATGCGCGCGTCAGGTGCTGTCCGCTGCGCGACCTCGTGGGTGTTGTCCATGGTCGGGAGGCCTGCGCCGATGTCGAGGAACTGCCGGATTCCGGCCTCGCCGGCGAGGTGGCGGACGGCCCGGCGGAGGAAGGCGCGGTCCGCCCGGGCGATGTCGACGATCTGGGGGAACATGGCGCGGAACTGCTCGGCAGCCTGCCGGTCGACCTCGTAGTTGTCCTTTCCGCCGAGCAGGTGGTTCCACACCCGCGCCGAATGCGGAACCGAGGTGTCGATGGGGGGATTCTCGGTCACGGGCCATCTCCCGGAGCGCTGGTTTTCAGGCCAATTTAGCGTCCGGGTCGCCGACGCGAGCGTAGGCGTGGGGCCGGGCCAGGCCAGGCGCTGGTAGGCGGCGGGGGGTGACGGCGAGCAGCACCGCGAGGACCGCGTACGGCAGTGGGATGCCGACGACGCCGGTGACGGCGAAGGAGGTCGGCAGGCCGGCGGCGGCGACGGTCAGCGGCGCGGATGCGGCGACGACGAAGAACCCGGTCTCGGGGACGCCGATGCGGCGGCGTCCGGTGCCGGTGCGGTCCCGCCGGCAGAAGGTCGTTTGGCCCGCACGAATTCGCTCGACATGGGTCGTACGGGCTCAAACGACACCGGGCGAGGGTAGATTTCGCAGTCGGCCCGCACGGAGGCGCCGGGCCGCATCCGGGAGGACGCACGTGACCGGCCACCACACACTGCAAGAGACCGAGCAGGCGATCCAGCGACGGCTCGGCGACGCGCCGCTGCGGCACGACGCGATGATGGCGGTCTCCAACATCTACCGGGCCGCCGCCGCGATCCGGCAGCACTTCGAGGGCTCGGTGCTGCGCGGCGCGGACCTGACGTGGACCGCGTTCGTCGTGCTGTGGGTCGTGTGGATCTGGGACGAGATGGAGACCCGGCACGTCGCCGAAGAGGCCGGCATCTCCAAGGGCACGCTCACCGGCGTGGCCAAGACGCTGCAGGGGCGCGGCCTGATCGAGCGCGGCTCGCACGCGACGGACGGGCGGCTCGTCCTGCTGCGGCTGACCAGCAAGGGGCAGGACCTGATGCGGGGGCTGTTCCCGGCGTTCAACGCCGAGGAGGCGTTCGTGGTGGAGCGGCTCAGCGGCGACGAGAACCGGACGCTCGCGCAGACGCTGCGCTCCGTGGTCGAGCACCTGGAGGAGGCTGGCGACGAGCGGCGGGAGGCGCTGCGGGCCGAGTCGCCGTTCCCCCCGCGCCGCTCGGGACGCCGCCCGCGCTCCTGACCACCGGCCGCGGCCTGCCCGTGCTCGGCCACGACGCGGGCGAGGGCGGCGTGATGGGCAATCCCCGCCACCCGCTTGCGTTCGCCCGCGACATCGGCACGCTGGACCTACCTGTCGGAGGGGCGTCCAGCCGACGGTCAGTTGGAGCCGGGGCGAGTACGCGGCGCTCGGCGTCCCGTTCACCGAGTGGGGGACGATCCTCGACGAGCAGTTGGTGATCTGGGACCTGCTGTGTACTTCGAGCCCCGCGTCCACCGTCCGGACGGCCTGCGCATGTGGTTCGGCGGGCAGCACCTGCACGGACTTCTCGACAGCCTCGTCCGCCGGGCGGGACCGGCCGGCCTGGGGATAAATCGGCGGCTGCCGTTCGGTGTTCCCCGACGACTCGGTCTCCCCGCTGGAACCGGCGCTGGAGAGCATCCCGGCAGTTCGCCTAGGGGTTCACGACGTTCTGCGTCAAGCCGTCGCAGTTCACCGACGATCCGGACGGCGTGGGCGTGTTCTGCCGCCAGGTCGTCAGGCGCACCGGAGCGCTGCTCTCCTAAGGGAACGTCCGGGCCTACGCGCGGCGCAGGCCCGGCCCCCCGGATTCAGCGACGCGGCTTACGGGTCCTGCGGAACTATCAGGGGATCGCGTCCCTGGCCGCCGCCCTCGTCCCCACCGCCGACGGCGCCGTTGAGGCCGCCGAGCGGCACCCGGAGGGCACTGCCGCGTCCGAGCCGTCCCGGCAGGCCCTCTTCACCGCCCTGGTCCGGGACTCCGCCCGCCCCGGGCCGCCCAGCGGGTCTTTCCGCCCGGCTTGAACACTGACAGCACGACCGCGACCCACAGCAGCGCCGCATAGAGGACCATGCAGAGCACGAGCGCGAGCCCCAGCCCGCCGGGGTCTCCCGCAGGGTCGGCGGTGCGGGTCCGCAACTCCTCGATCCAGCCGCTCTCGATCATCGCGATCACCGGGATGACCAGCGCGATGACGAACTTGAGCAGCACCCACCAGTGCCTGAGCAGCCCCCACTGCGTGCCCAGCGAGACGACCAGGCCCGTGGCGATCGCCATGACCACGCTCGGGATCACGATCGCCAGGTCGAACACGTGCATCAGCTCGTACGCGCCGTGCCGGACGGCGTGGCCGTCCGCTGTCGCGCCCGCGACCGCGAGAGTGGTCATCCCCGCCGACAGCCCGAGCCAGCCGACGCTGACGCCGACGTGCAGTGACAGCCAGACGCGGCGCGCGCGGCGTTTCAGCGGCGGGAAACGAGGGCGCATCAGCGCGACGATCACCGCGGAGGCCGCCATGCCGGCCAGCGGCGCGACACCGTCCCCGAAGCTGACGACGAACTGCGCCGGGACGCACGCGAGATGCAACGCGATCAGCGGGCGCCGGGCCCCCGCCCGCGCCGCGATTCCGACGGCAACGGCGGCCACGGCGTATCCCGCCGCGCCGCAGGCCTTGATGACCGGATAGGACGTCTCGTCACTGGTGTGGACGAGTACCGCGGCGACGACGCAGAAGACGGCGAAGGCGGCCTGCGCGCTGCGCCTGACATCACGAGACGGAGCGGCTCCGGCGGCCGGGCCGGCCTTCACCGGCATTCCTGTGGACATGCGGCCAGAGTGGTCGCCCGCATCCGCCCGGCACATCGGCCGTTCCCCGCCTTCCCGCTCGGCGATCCGCCGGACGCCGCCTACAACTTTCTATGGATGCCCGCCGCCCGCGCGCCGGGTTAGCGTGCTCGCATGGACCGGCGAAGGGCGGCGGACGCGGCGCTCGCCGCCGCCGTCGCCGCGAGCACCGCGACCGGTGACCTGGGCGCCGGACGGTCGATCGGCGACCAGCGGATCGCCTTCCTGGACTGGGCCGCGCCGCTGTGGTTCTCGATCCCGGTCGGCGCGGCGGCCGGGGCCGCGGTGCTGTACCGGCGCCGTCCCGGGCCCCTGCTCGCGGTCGCGCTGGCGGCCTGGCTGACGCTCGGCGCGTTCGTCGTGGTCGTCGTCGCGCAGTACGCGTTCGCCGAACACGTCCGCGCGCGGCTCCGGACGGCGGCGGCCACGCTCGCCGCCGCGGTGGCGGTCGGCGCCCCGATCTGGCGCCTCGGCGGCCCGGACGCCGCCGTGCCGCTCACCGCCGCGATCTGCCTGGCCCCGGCGCTGCTCGGGCTGTACGTCGGCGCGCACCGCGAACTGATCGCGGGCATCCGGGAGCGCGCCGAACGGGCCGAACGCGAGCAGCACGAACGCGTCCTGCGGGCGCGCAGCGACGAGCGCGCGCAGATCGCCCAGGACATGCACGACGTCGTGACGCACCGGGTGTCGCTGATGGTGCTGCACGCCACCGCCCTGGAGGCGGCCGAGGGACGCGACGCGCTCGCGATCGGCCGGCGGATCGGCGCCATCGGGCGCGAGGCCCTGACCGAACTCCGCTCGCTCGTCCAGGTCCTGCGCGCGGACGGCGACGCGCCGCTGGCCCCGCAGCCGGGCCTCGCCGACCTCGCCGCCCTCGTGGAGGACTCCCGCCGGACCGGCATGCGGGTCGCGCTCACGATGGCGGAGGAGCCGGGCTCCCCCGCCCCGGCGCTCGCGGGGCACGCCGTCTACCGGGTCGTCCAGGAGGCGTTGACGAACGTCCGCAAGCACGCCGGAGACGCCGAGAGCAGCGTCGTCGTGCGGCGGACGCCGAAGGCCCTGTGCCTGTCGGTGACCAACGGCCCCGGCCGCGCCCCCGTCCCGGCGCTGCCGGGCGGCGGTCACGGCCTGCTCGGCATCGCCGAGCGGATCAGGCTGCTGGGCGGGAAGCTGGACGCCCGCGCGACGCCCGACGGCGGCTACCGCGTCACCGCGCGGGTGTCGCTGTGATCCGCGTCCTGATCGTCGACGACGAGTGGATGGTGCGCGCGATGCTCCGCACCATCATGGGGACGGCGCCGGACATCACCGTCGTCGGCGAGGCGGCCGACGGGCACGCGGCCGTCCGGGAGGCGGCGGCGCACCGTCCGGACGTCGTCCTCATGGACATCCGGATGCCCCGCGCCGACGGCCTGACCGCCACGCAGCGGCTGGCCGGAGCCCACCGTGTCGTGGTGCTGACCACGTTCGATCTGGACGAGTACGTGCACACGGCTCTGCGGTACGGCGCCGTCGGCTTCCTGTTGAAGGACGCGTCGGCGCCGGAGATGCTGGCCGCCGTCCGCAGCGCGGCGCGCGGCGACGCGATGCTCTCCCCCAAAGTGACCCGCCGGCTCCTCCGACGCTTCGCGGACGCGGGACGCTCGGAGGCCGAGGCCCGGTTGCGCCCCCTGACGCCCAGGGAGCGCGAGGTCCTCGCCGCGGTCGGCGGGGGGCTGTCCAACACCGACATCGCCGGCGCGCTCCACATGAGCGAGGCGACCGTGAAGACGCATGTGAGCCGCATTCTGGCGAAGCTGGCGCTCGCCAACCGGGTGCAGGCGGCGATCCTCGCCCACCGGGCCGGGCTCCTGGACCCGCCGGATCCCGCTGTGTGACGCTTCGCACGCCGGGCCTCTGTAAGGGTTCACACCGATGCGCAGCGTGGTCGTCTCATGACATGCTGTGGCCAAAGAGGGCGTCAGGGGGATCCCTCAGGACAGGAAAGCGATCGACATGCCGGACAACACCGAGCCCGGCCGCCCGGCCGCCCCGAACCCGGTCTCCGCCCGGAGGTGCCGGGCCGAACGGGCCGCCACGTGGGCCCTCGCCGCAATCGCCGCCGTGGCCGCGCTGGGGGCGCTGGCCGTGGTCCTCGCCTCGTCCATCCCGCGCCGCCGGGGCACCCGCCACCTGCCGCGCACGCGCGTCCGCCGCCGCCGGACGGGCGGTCAGGCGGTGGCGACGCGATCGAGGTAGGCGTCGAGGAGCGTACAGGCGGGGGCGGTCTCGACGGCATCGCGTGTGCTCAGACGACATGGGGTCAGCGGGACGGCCGGTACCGGGCCTGGCGGGTCGCGGCCGTGCCCGCGACCAGTCCGGACAGTTCCCGCTCGATCGCGGCGGCGGCGCGCCGGCAGAACTCCTCCGGCTCCTCGGCGGCGTCGGGACGCTCGTCGACCAGCGCGTCCACCAGGCCGTCGCGCAGCAGGTCGGCGGAGCGGACGCCCTGGGACGCGGCCATCTCGGCGGCGCGCGACGGCGTCCGGTGCACGATCACCGACGCGCCCTCGGGCGGCAGCGGCGCCAGCCACGCGTGCCGCGCCGCCAGCACCCGGTCGGCGGGCAGCAGCGCCAGCGCGGCGCCGCCCGTCCCCTCGCCCATCAGCAGGCACAGCGTCGGGGCCGGCAGGGTGACGAGGTCGGCGAGGCAGCGGGCGATCTCGCCGGCGAGCCCGCCCTCCTCCGCCTCGGCGGACAGCACCGCGCCCGGCGTGTCCACCACGGTGACCAGCGGGAGCCCGAGTTCGTCGGCCAGCCGCATGCCGCGCCGCGCCACCCGCAGGCCGGCGGGGCCGAGCGGATGCCCGTCGCGCTGGCTGCGCCGGTCCTGGCCGACGAGCACGCACGGCGCGCCGCCGAACCGGGCCAGCGCGAGCGTCAGCCCGCGCCCCGCCTCCCCCTGCTCGGTGCCCGACAGCGGCGTCACGTCGGCGGCGCCGTACCGGAGCAGTTCCCGGACGCCCGGACGGTCCGGACGGCGCGACCGCTCGATCGAGTCCCAGGCGTCGTCGCCGGCGGGCGCGGCGCCGGGCGCCGGCCCGCCCTCGCGGGGCGGGCGCGCGCACAGGACCGACAGCGCCCGTGACGCCACCTCCGCGAGGTCGTCCAGCCCTACGACCGCGTCCACGAGCCCCTTGGCCGCCAGGTTCTCGGCGACCTGGACGCCGGACGGGAACGGCTCCCCGTACAGGCCCTCGTAGACGCGCGGCCCCAGGAACCCGATGAGCGCGCCGGGTTCGGCGGCCGTCACATGGCCGAGGGACCCCCACGACGCGAACACCCCGCCCGTCGTCGGATGCCGCAGGTAGACCAGGTAGGGCAGGCCGGCCGCGCGGTGCGCCATGACGGCGGCGGTGATCCGGGCCATCTGGACGAACGCGGCGGTCCCCTCCTGCATCCGCGTCCCGCCCGAGGACGGCGCGGCGAGCAGCGGCAGGCCCTCGGCGGTGGCGCGCTCGACCGCCGCGACGATCCGGTCCGCGGTGGCCAGCCCGATCGAACCGGCGAGGAACCGGAACTCCGACACGACGAACGCGACACGCCGGCCGCGCAGCAGCCCCTCCCCGGTGATGACCGCCTCGTCGGTCCCGGCGCGGTCGCGGGCGGCGGCGAGATCGTCCGCGTACGGCGTCCCCGGCTCCGGCTGCCCGGAGGGCGGGACGTCCCAGGACGTCCAGCCGTCCTCGTCCAGCACGCGGCGCAGCAGTTCGCGCGCCCCGACCCGTTCCGACACGGGGCTCCTTCCGTCGGTCCCACCAGAATCATGACCGCGGACGCGGCCGGACGGGCATCCGGGGGTGGACACTGGAAGCGCCACAGCAAGGGAAGGGAAACGCCGTTGCCGTCCGAACGCGACGAGATCTGCTTCTCCTCGGCCCGTGACCTCGCCCGCCGCCTGCGCGACCGCGACCTGTCCGCGCGGGAGGTCGTGCAGGCCCATCTCGACCAGATCGAGCGCACGAACCCGCACGTCAACGCCATCGTCACGCGCACCGCCGAGCGGGCGATGGACGAGGCCCGCGCCGCCGACGAGCGGCTGGCGTCCGGTGCGGGCACCGGTCCGTTGCACGGGCTGCCCGTCGCGCACAAGGACACCCACGCCACCGCCGGGATCCGCACCACGTCCGGGTCGCCGATCTTCGCCGACCACGTACCGGACGCGGACGAGCTGGTCGTCGAGCGGATGCGGGCGGCCGGCGTCATCACGCTCGGCAAGACGAACGTGCCGGAGTTCGCCGCCGGATCGCACACCTTCAACCCGGTATTCGGCCTGACCCGCAACCCCTACGACCTCGCGCGGTCCGCGGGCGGCAGCAGCGGCGGCGCGGCGGCGGCGCTGGCGTGCGGGATGCATCCGCTCGCCGACGGCAGCGACATGGGCGGCTCGCTGCGCAATCCCGCGTCGTTCTGCAACGTGGTCGGGTTCCGCCCCTCCCCCGGCCGGGTTCCGTCGTGGCCGGTCCCGGCGGGCTGGTCGACGATGGGCGTCCAGGGCCCGATGGCCCGGTCGGTCGCGGACGCCGCGCTGCTGCTGTCGGTGCTCGCCGGACCCGACCCGCGCAGCCCCATCGCGCTGGAGACCCCGGGCACCGCCTTCGACGTCCCGCTCGAACGGGACATGGCGGGCGTGCGGCTCGCGTGGTCGCCCGACCTCGGCGGCACGGTCCCGGTCGACCCCGCCGTCACCGCCGTCCTCGAACCGGCCGTGAAGGCCTTCGCGGACCTCGGCTGCGCCGTCGAGGAGGCGTGCCCCGACCTGACCGGCGCCGACGAGGTGTTCCGGACGCTGCGCGCCTGGCACTGGGACATCGCGCTCGGCCCGCTGCTGGACGAGCGCCGCGCCGACGTCAAGGCGTCCCTCGCCCGCAACATCGAGGAGGGGCGCGCCCTCACCGCCGCCGACCTCGGCCGCGCGGAGGTGCTGCACACCGCGCTGTTCCACCGCGTGCGCGCGTTCTTCGAGCGCTACGACGCGCTGCTCCTGCCGGTCAGCCAGGTGCCGCCGTTCGACGCGGACCTGGAGTACCCGGACGAGGTCGCGGGGCAGGCCATGCCCGACTACCTCGAATGGATGCGGTCCTGCTTCCTGGTGTCGGCGACCGGGTCGCCCGCACTGTCGGTGCCCGCCGGGTTCACCTCCGGCGGGCTGCCCGTCGGCCTGCAGATCGTCGGCCCTCACCACGCCGACCTTGCCGTCCTGCGGATCGGGCACGCGTTCGAGCAGGCCACCGGGCACGCGCGCCGCCGCCCGCCCCTGGCCTGACCGGGCTGACGGAGCCGGACGGGGCTGACGGCGCCTGATCGGCCGCGCGGGCCGCTAGTCGTCCTCCGCCGGGATCCGCAGGACGAACCGGGCGCCGCCGTCGCCGTCGGCGGCCACGAGCGTCCCGCCGTGCGCGCGGGCGATGTCGCGGGAAATGGTCAGGCCGAGGCCGGTGCCGCCCTTGTCGCGGCGCCGCCCCTCGGCCAGCCGTTGGAACCGCCAGAAGATCCGCTCGCGGTCCTCCGGCGGGATGCCCGACCCGTCGTCGCGCACCTCCAGCACCGCGTCCGGACCGTCCCGCGCCGCGCTCACCCAGATCCGCGACCGGGCGTGCCGCTCGGCGTTGTCCAGCAGGTTCGTCAGCAGCCTGACCAGCTGCTCGGGGGTGGCGCGGACGGTGATGTCCGCCGCCGCGTCGATCTCCACCGGGACGCGCCGGTCCCGCCGCGACGCCTCCGCCCACACCAGCGCCGCGAAGTCGACCCGCTCCCGCTCGACGTGCACGCCCGCGCCCAGCTTGGCCAGGATCAGCAGGTCGGAGACGATGCCCTGCAGCCGGTCGGCGTCCGCGAGCGCCGCCCGCGCCACGGTCGGCCAGTCCTCGTCCTCCGGATGCTGCAGCGCCAGCTCCAGCTGCATCCGCAGGCCGGTCAGCGGGCTGCGCAGCTCGTGCGAGACGTCCCCGACGAAACCGCGCTGCCGGTCGAGGAGGGCCTCCAGCCGGTGCAGCGTCAGGTTCACCGACTGCGCCAGCTCCGACACCTCGTCGGCCGGGTCCGGGACGGACACCCGGCCGGGCTCGCCGCCGGTGATGTTCGCCAGCTCGTCGCTCATCACCCGCACCGGCCGCAGCGCCCGCCGCACCGCGCCCGCCACGATCCACGCGACCAGCGCGGTACCGGTCAGCACCGCGCCGATGAGCAGGCCGATGAAGGCGCCCTTGTTGCGGGTCAGCTCGGTCAGCGGCGCCGCCGCGTAGACGGTCCGGTACCCGAACGACGTCCGGATGCGCTCCTCGACGACGTAGACGTCGGCGTTGATGTGCTCGGAGCGGACGATGTGGTCCTCGGCGCGGCCCACGACGCCGGGGGGCGGCACCTTCAGCGGCCGCCGCCCGCGCAGCGCATCGCTGTAGGCGACCACGCGGCCGTGCTGGTCGACGACCTGCAGCAGCGAGAAGTCCGGATCCTGCACGCGCAGCAGGCCGCGCGGGTCGGTGTCGCGCACGAGCGAGGCCAGATCGCGGACGACGAGGCCGCCGCGCTGGTGCAGGCCGCCGTACACGGTGCGCTGGACGAGCGTGTAGAAGATGGCGACGCCCGCCACCAGGACGAGGCCGACCATCAGCGTCGCGGCGGCGGTGACCCGGGCCCGCACCGACCAGCAGGAGGGCGACAGCCTGACCCCGAGAACCCGCACCCCGGCGCTCTCCCCCTCCCCGTCGCGAGGCGCCCGGCGCGGCGCCGCGTCCCAGCGCCCGGGAGGAGTGCGCAGAACAGGTTGTTACCGAGCCGTTGCCCGGTGAAACCTCGCCCGCGAATGGCCGATGCCCGCGCCGGCGGCGCCTCCCACCCCTGGGGTGCCGCCCGCGCGGGCATCGCCTTCGGTGCCGCCAGCGCGCCCGCCGCCCGCGCGCCGAGGAGGATTCCGACGGGGATCGGGCTTGCTGTCGAACAGGTCCTACTCTGACCGTCCCCTGTGGACTGGACGCTACATCGACGTGACGATCACGTTTCCAGTTCTTCCTGGGGGAACGCGCCATAATCTTCCGACGAACGGGGATGGACGGACGCAGGAGACGCAAGGGAGTCGGGAAGACCGCCATGGACGGAGACATTCGGCCGCTGGAGCCCGCGGACCCGCGCACGGTCGGCGGGCACACGCTGCTGGGCCGGCTCGGCTCGGGCGGCATGGGCACCGTGTACCTCGGCACCGATCCCGCGTCCGGCGGGCGCGTCGCGGTGAAGACCATCCATCCGCACCTCGCCGTGGACGAGTCGTACCGGCGCCGGTTCCGGGACGAGGCGTACCTGGCGAGCCGGGTCGCGTCCTTCTGCACCGCGCGGGTCCTCGCGCACGGCGAGGACGACGGCCGCCCCTACCTCGTCACCGACTACGTCGGCGGGATCTCCCTGCACCAGCGGCTCAGCACGGGCGGGCCGCTGCCGCCCGCCGACCTGCACGGGGTGGCGGTCGGCGTCGCCTCGGCGCTGGCCGCGATCCACGCGGCGGGGCTGGTGCACCGCGACCTCAAGCCCGCCAACGTGATGCTGACGCTGTCCGGCTGCCGGGTCATCGACTTCGGCATCGCGCGCAGCCAGGACTCCGGCGGGCTCACCGCGGCGACCGGCAAGGTCCTCGGCACGCCCGGATGGATGGCGCCGGAGGTGCTGCGCGGCGGCCCGGCGACCCCGGCCGCCGACATCTTCGCGTGGGGCTGCCTGATCGCGCACGCCGGCACCGGCCGGATGCCGTTCGGCGGCGACCCGGAGGCGCTGCGCGTCACCGACGCCCCGCCCGACCTGTCCGGGCTGCCGGAGCCGCTGCTCCCGGCCGTGAGCTCCGCGCTGGCGCACGATCCGGCCGACCGGCCGAGCGCCCCGGACCTGCTGCTCACCCTCGTGGAGCAGCCGCAGGCGGGCAACTGGCCGGCGGCCGCTCCGGACGGGGCGCCCGCCCCGGTGCGGCCCGTGCCGTCCGGTCCGGCGCCGTCCGGTCCGGCGTCCGGTCCGGGCGGCGACGGCGGCGTGTCCACCGATACGCGGGCGTTCAACCCGATCGGCATCGCCGGCACGCTGTCGATCAACCGCACCCGGGTGCTCGCCGCCGCCGGGGCCGCCGCGGGGACCGTCCTGGTCGGCGCGGTCATCCTCGGGCTGGCGCAGGGGAAGGGGAATCCGCACCCGCACGCCTCGACGCCGGCGGCGACGCCCGCGGCGTCCGCCCACCCGACGAAGAAGGCACGGGCGGCGCCCCGCCCGTCCAAGCGGACGCCGGTGCGGGCGTCCGCGCCGAAGCCGGCCCCGAAGCACAAGGCCAAGCAGGCGAAGGGCAAGGGCAAGCACAAGCCGCACTGACACCGCCCCGGCGGCGCGCGGCCCGCGCCCGGGATCTACTTGCGCCAGATGAGGACGAGGGCGCAGTCGTCGTCGCGGGTGGCCGCCATCGTCTCCACCAGTTCCCGCGCGCCCTTGCCGAACCCCTGCGGGACGAGCCGCTCGGCCTCGCCGAGCAGCCGGTCGATCCCGGCGTCGAGGTCGCTGCCGGGCGACTCGACCAGGCCGTCGGTGTAGAGCATCAGCGCGTCGCCGGGCCGCAGCCTGCCGTGCTCGGGGACGCAGTGCAGGTCGGGCACCACGCCGAGGACGACGCCCTTGGCCGGGCTGACCTGCCAGGCGCCGCTGCTCGCGTCGAACTGGACGGCGGGCGGGTGCCCGGCCGACCCGACCGTGTAGTCGCCGGTGGCGAGGTCGACGACGACGTGCACCGCCGTGACGAATCCCTCGTCCCAGCGCTGCTTCTGGAGATAGACGTTACAAGCCGGGAGGAAACGGTCAGGTTGGAGCGATCCAAGCAATCCACCGAACGCCCCCGACAGCATCAGCGCCCGGGTGCCGGCGTCCGTCCCCTTCCCCGACACGTCGACCAGCGCGACCTCCAGCGTGTCGCCCTCCAGGGTCGACACCACGAAGTCGCCGCCGAAGGAGGAGCCGCCCGCCTGCAGCATCACCACCTGCGCGCCCCAGCCCTCCGGCAGCTCGGGCATCTCGCCCTGCCGCCGCAGCCGGTCGCGCAGCTCCAGCAGCATCGAGTCGCCGCGGAGCCCCTGCACGCCGAGCTGCTGGCGGGTCCGCGCGAGGGTCAGCGCGAGCACCGCCGTGATCGTCAGGGTCGCGACGATGCCGGGGCCGATCGCCGCGACATGCCGCCAGGCGTCGTAGCAGACCATCGCGACGACGACGCACAGCAGCGCGACGAGGCTGCGCACCCTCAGCAGCAGCCCGCCGCCCAGCACGATCAGCACCAGCGCGCCCGACGGCGCGAGCCCGCGGGTGTCGTCCGCCGTCGCGATCCCGATCGCGATCGCCGCCACGGCCAGCGCGGCGAAGACGTACCGCTCCCTGGTCAGCCGCCCCTGCCGCAGCGCCCGGTACAGGGCGACGAGCGGCGGGATCCTGCGCAGGAAGGCGCGGACCCGCGGCGGAAGCAGCTGCACCAGTCGTTGAAGCATCTCTCCGGCACTGTATCGAGCATTCGGGACGACCGGCGGGCATCTGGGCGACCGGTGACGCCTTGCAACGATCCAGTTCCCTCCGAGGTGGGTAGGACCGTTTTGGGTCGATGTTCGGAAACGCGAGGGAGGCGGCATATGGGGCAGCCGGGAATGCGCATCACCGTGGACGCGGCGATGCGGGCGCGGGACATCTCGCGCCCCTGGCCGGACGGCGGGCCGGACCCCTCGTCCGACGCCGCCCGGCGGCCCGGCGCGCAGGCCGGCGGCGCCGATCCGGGCGAGCGCGGCGATTCCCGGCGCGCCGAACCGGCCCGCCGCTCCCGGGCCGCCAAGAACGAGCGGCGCCGCCTCGGCAAGCGCGGCGGCGCCCGGAAGGTCCCGGAGAACGAGTTGTAGGTGTAGGCCGCGCCCCGGCGAGCGCACACCGGGGCGGCGGCCGGCGCGCCGGAAGGGCCGACAGGCGCGCCGGGACGGGAGCGCGTGTTCCTGGAGGTCAGCCCTCGCGGGGCAGCGTCAGCCCTCGTCGGGCAGCGGCGGCAGCTCACCGGTCCGCTCGTAGTCGCCCAGCATGGTGATCCGGCGGGTGTGCCGCTCCTCACCGGAGTACGGCGTGCCCAGGAACAGCTCCACGAACCGGGTCGCGGTGTCCGGGTCGTGCTGCCGCGCGCCCAGGCTGATCACGTTCGCGTCGTTGTGCTCGCGGGCCAGCGTCGCGGTGTCCTCGTTCCACACCAGCGCCGCCCGCACGCCCTTGACCTTGTTGGCCGCGATCGCCTCGCCGTTGCCGGAGCCGCCGATCACGATGCCCAGCGCGCCCGGCTCCGCCGCCGTCCGCTCGGCCGCCCGCAGCACGAACGGCGGGTAGTCGTCCACGGCGTCGTACGCGAACGCGCCGCAGTCGACGGGCTCGTGCCCGTTGGCCTTCAGCCAGGTGACCAGGTGCTCCTTCAGCTCGAAGCCGGCATGGTCGGTTCCCAGAAACACGCGCATGGGCCGATTCTCGCAGGCCCGCGCCCGGCGGTGCGCGCCCGGGTCATGAGGCCCTTTTCACACGGGCGGATCACATGGGCGGGGGCAGCGGGTCCGGGTCGCGGGGGTGGTCGGGCTTGCGGTCGACCCTCGTCCGATCGGCCAGGCGCAGGTCGTCCTCGTCCTCATCCTCGTCGGACTGGGCATCCTGGGCGTCCTCTCCCTCCGTGTCCTTGGTCGACGCCTCAGGGGACGGCGCGTCGTCGGGCACGGCGCCCTCCTCCGGCTCCGGGGCGTCCTGCCCGGCCACCGGCTCCACCGTCGTCTCGGACGCCTGCGGGGCGGCCTCGGGGGCCGGGGCGTCCTGCTCCGGCGCGGGGGCTCCCTGCTGCGGCGGGACGGGCACGCCGTCCCAGCCCGGCGACTGCGATGGGCGGGCCGGCGGCACGTAGGGGACGGCGGCCGGATGCTGCGGCGGCAGGCCCGGCTGGTCGTGCGCCGCCGGCAACGGCTGCTGCATGGGCTGCGCCATGGGCTGCTGCATGGCCTGCGGCATGCCCTGCTGCGGACCGCCGTAGGGCTGCTGCGCGTAAGGCGGCTGAGCGTAAGGCTGCTGCATGGGCGCGGCCTGCTGCGGAGCGTACGGCTGCGGCGCGCCGTAAGGCTGCTGCGGCGCGTACTGCCCGAACGGCTGCGGGGCGGCGGCCTGGCCTCGAGGACGGCTGAGCAGGAAGCCCGCGAGCGCGCCGACCCCCGCGAGCCATCCGTACAGCAGGCCGGAGGCCGCACCCGCCTGGAGCGACTCGAAGAAGTTGTGGCTCACGCTCTCGCTGGAGTACCGGAACGACCACTTCAGCAGCAGCCCGGACACGCCTCCGGCGATGCCGCCCGCGACGACCGCGGCCCACCATCCGGTGATCAGCGCGCCGAGCACGCCGCGCTCGGGGTCGATCGTCCGGGCGGCGGCCAGCACGAGGACCGCCACCACGGCGAAGAGCAGCAGCGTGGTGAAGTCGTCCGCCACGACGAAGCGCCAGTCCAGCCCGCGCGGCGGGGTGAAGCGCCAGGCGACGAAGAACAGGTGCGATACCAGCGGGCCGACGCCCTCGTCGAGCCTGAAGCGGCTCTTGCTGATCCCGTCGACGACCCATTGGTTGCCGACGAGCAGGGCCAGCACGGCGAGGGGCACCAGCGAGCCGCCCGACGTCATCAACATCCGCCGCATCGTCATGGCGGGCAGGGTAGTGCGCAACCTCGCCCGCCGGTAGGCCCGATGTCGCCCGCGCGTAGATCCCGCGTCACCCGGCGTAGGCGACGGGGAACCGGAACTCCGGGTCGACCTGCGCGGCGAGGTCCTCGCCGGTGGCCCGGTTGGCCCAGCTCCGCGCGTTCTTGAGGTGGAACTCGACGGCCTGCCGCTGGAACGCGTCCCAGTCCTTGGACCGGGCGTCGACCTCGGCGAGCATCCGGCCGAGCGCGGCCTCGTTGCCGTCCTCCAGCACCGCTCCGGAGCGCCCCTGCTCCATCGCCCGGACGGCGGCGGACTGGCCGAGCCAGACCAGCAGGTCGTCCCCGACGTGCTCGCGCAGGTAGTCGACGTCGTCCTCGGACTGCACCTTGTTGCCGACGACCCGGATGGCGACGTCGTAGTCGCGGGCGTACTCGACGTACTGGCGGTAGACGCCGACGCCCTTCCGGGTCGGCTCGGCGACCAGGAACATCAGGTCGAACCGGGTGAACAGCCCGGAGGCGAAGGTGTCGGCGCCCGCGGTCATGTCCACGACGACGTACTCGCCGGGACCGTCCAGCAGGTGGTTGAGGTACAGCTCGACCGCGCCGGTCTTGGAGTGGTAGCAGGCCACGCCGAGGTCGTCGTCCTCGAACGGGCCGGTGACCAGCAGCGTCGCCCCGTTCACCTCCTGCCCCAGCGCGTGCACCGGGTCGTCGCCGCGCAGCCGCAGCAGCCGCGACCCGGTGCCCGCCGGGGTCGTCTTCACCATGGTGGACGCGGAGCCGATGCGCGGGTTGTCGCCGCGCAGGTACTCCTTGATCTCGGCCAGGTGGGCGCCCAGGGCCGGGATCTTGGCGGCCCGGTCGTCGTCCATGCCGAGCGCCGCGCCGAGGTGCTGGTTGATGTCGGCGTCGATGGCGACCACCGGCAGCCCGCGCAGCGCGAGGTGCCGGACGAACAGCGACGAGAGGGTGGTCTTGCCGCTGCCGCCCTTGCCGACGAACGCAACCTTCACGAATGCCCCCTAAACGGATATGAAAACCGTTGCCATTTTCTCGGAGCACCGAGTCTGGCGGAGGGGCACCGGCGAGGCAACCGGAACGGCCGATCAGTCGAAGATCGGTTCCCGGGTGCGGGTGCGCTTGAGCTCGAAGAACCCGTCCGTCGAGGCCACCGCGACCACGCCGTCCCACAGCTTCGCGGCGGCCTCGCCGCGCGGGATCGGCGACACGACCGGGCCGAAGAACGCGCTGCCCTCGACCTCGATCACCGGCGTGCCGACCTCCTGGCCGACGCGGTCGATGCCGTCCTGGTGGGACGCGCGCACCGCCTCGTCGTAGGCGGTCGAGTCGGCGGCGTCCGCGAGCGCCGGGTCCAGGCCCGCCGCGGTCAGCGCCGCCTCGAAGTACTCGCGGCCGAACTGCTGCTTCTCGTGGTGGCGGCGCGTGCCCAGCTCGGTGTAGAGCCTGCCCAGCACGTCGGGGCCGTACTTCTGCTCGGCGGCGATGCACACGCGCACCGGCCCCCATGCCTGCGCGAGGCCCTTGCGGTACTCCTCCGGCACGTCCTTGTCCTCGTTGAGGACGGCCAGGCTCATCACATGCCAGCGCACCTCGATCGGGCGGAGCTTCTCCACCTCCAGGATCCAGCGCGAAGTGATCCACGCCCAGGGGCACAGCGGGTCGAACCAGAAGTCCACCGGTGTGGGAGTGTCCTGCGGCAACGTCGCCTCCTATGGCTGCTCTAGCGTCAGCGGTGAGATCTCAGCACGGACAACCCTGCCCCGGCCGCGCCGATTCCCGCCGGCCCCGGCCGGTTGGTAGACATGAGGTCAGCAAAGAATTAAGCCGACCAAGGAGTACATGTGGCAGGCAACCTCACGCGCGACGAGGCGCGGGAACGGGCCCGGCTGCTCACCGTCGAGTCGTACGCGGTCGAGCTGGACCTCACGACCGGCGCGGAGCGGTTCGGCTCGACCACCGTCATCCGGTTCGACAGCGCCGAGCCCGGCGCGTCGTCCTTCGTCGACCTGCACGGCGCGGTCGTGCGGGAGGCGACGCTGAACGGCGAGGCGCTGGACCCGGCGTCCTACGACGGGGAGAAGGGCCGCCTTCCGCTGCCGTCCCTGGCCGCGCGGAACGAGCTCCGCGTCGTCGCCGACTGCGCCTACTCCCGTTCCGGCGAGGGCCTGCACCGGTTCGTGGACCCGGTGGACGAGAGCGTCTACCTGTACACGCAGTTCGAGACGGCCGACGCGCACCGGATGTACACGTGCTTCGACCAGCCCGACCTCAAGGCGACGTTCGAGCTGACGGTGAAGGCCCCGCAGGACTGGCAGGTCGTCACCAACGAGACCCCCGAGACGGTGGAGGGCGGGACGTGGCACTTCCTGCCGACCCCGCAGATCTCCACCTACATCACCGCGCTCATCGCGGGGCCGTACCACGCCGTCCGCGACGAGTACCGCCGCGACGACGGCACCGTCATCCCGCTCGGCGTGTACTGCCGGGCGTCGCTGGCCGAGCACCTGGACGCCGAGGCCATCGTCGACGTGACGCGACAGGGGTTCGCCTACTTCGAGAAGGTGTTCGGACGGCCGTACCCGTTCAGCAAGTACGACCAGCTGTTCGTGCCGGAGTTCAACGCGGGCGCGATGGAGAACGCCGGGGCCGTCACGTTCCTGGAGGACTACGTCTTCCGGTCCCGGGTCACCGACGCCTCCTACGAGCGGCGCGCGGAGACGATCCTGCACGAGATGGCGCACATGTGGTTCGGTGACCTGGTCACCATGCGCTGGTGGGATGACCTGTGGCTGAACGAGTCGTTCGCCACCTACATGAGCGTGCTGTGCCAGTCCGAGGCCACCAAGTGGACGGGCTCGTGGACGACGTTCGCGAACCTGGAGAAGGCGTGGGCGTACCGGCAGGACCAGCTGCCGTCCACGCATCCGATCTCCGCCGACATCCCCGACATCCGGGCCGTCGAGGTGAACTTCGACGGGATCACCTACGCCAAGGGCGCGTCCGTCCTGAAGCAGCTGGTGGCCTACGTCGGCCGGGAGAACTTCCTGGAGGGCGTCCGCCGGTACTTCGACCGGCACGCGTGGGGCAACACCGTCCTGACCGACCTGCTGGACGCGCTGGAGGAGACCTCCGGCCGCGACCTGGCGTCCTGGTCGAAGGAGTGGCTGGAGACCGCGGGCGTCAACACGATGCGCCCCGAGTACGAGGTCGACGCCGACGGGAACTTCTCCTCGTTCGCCGTGCTGCAGGAGGCCAAGGCCGACTACCCGACGCTGCGCTCGCACCGCCTGGCGATCGGCCTGTACGACCTGACCGGCGACGGGCTCGTCCGGCGGGAGCGGGTCGAGCTGGACGTGGTGGGCGCGCGCACCGAGGTGCCGCAGCTCGTCGGGCAGAAGCGTCCCGACCTGGTGCTGGTCAACGACGACGACCTCACCTACGCGAAGGTGCGGCTCGACGAGCACTCGCTGAAGACGCTGGTGGAGCACATCGGCGACATCAAGGAGAGCCTGCCGCGGGCCCTGTGCTGGTCGGCGGCGTGGGACATGACGCGCGACGCCGAGATGGCGACGCGCGACTACGTCCGGCTCGTGGCGAAGGGCATCCGCGGCGTCACCGACATCTCGGTCACGCAGACGCTGCTGCGGCAGGCGCGGACGGCCGTCCAGCAGTACGCCGACCCGTCCTGGCGCAAGGAGGGCCTGGCGCTGCTCGCCGACACGGCCTTCGAGCTGGCCCGCGAAGCGGCGCCCGGCTCGGACCTGCAGCTCGCCTACACGCAGGCGTTCACGGGGTCGGCGGTCAGCGAGGAGCACCTGGCGTTCGTCCGGGCGCTGCTGGACGGCTCGCAGACGCTCGACGGGCTCACGGTCGACACCGACCTGCGGTGGGCGCTGCTGCGCCGGCTCGTCGTCACCGGCAAGGCCGGCGAGGACGAGATCGACGCCGAGCACGAGCGGGACCGGACGGCGGCGGGCGAGCGGCACGCCGCCGGCTGCAAGGCCGCGGTCCCGACCGCCGAGGCCAAGGCCGCCGCGTGGGACCGGATCATCGGCGGCACGCTGCCGAACGCCGTCTACCGGGCGACGTTCGGCGGGTTCGTGGAGCCGGACCAGGCCGACCTGCTCGTCCCGTACGTGGACAAGTACTTCGCCGAGGTCGGCCGGGTGTGGAAGGAGTGGACCAGCGACATGTCCCAGACGTTCGCGGAGGTCGCCTACCCCTTCCTGGTGATCGAGCAGTCCACGATCGACCGCACCGAGTCCTACATCGCCGCCGAGAAGCCGCCCGCGGCGCTCGCCCGGCTGCTGTCGGAGGGCCGTGACGGCGTCGCCCGCGCGCTGCGCGCCCGCGCGAAGGACGCCGCCGCCGGCTGAGTCCGGTAACCCTGCCGCAACCCCCGTGACCGTGCGATCGTTGCAGGGTCACGGGGGTTTTCGGGGAAAAGGGGATGGTCGGGTGGAGACGGCGCGGGACGTGCTGGCGGCGCTGGCGCGGCGGTACGCGTTCGGGGACCTGGAGGCGCTGATCGCCGCGGGGACGCTCGTCCCGGACGGGCGGGCCAAGGCGGTCGCGCCGCTGTGCGCGTTCGGGCAGCGCGTCCTGGACCTGGACGCCGAGGACTTCGGGATGCCGGAGGCCGTCGGGGAGGTCCCCCGCGACCTGCTCGACCGCGCCCGCGCCAGCCGGATGCCGCAGGCCCCCAAGGAGCGGCCGCGCGGCGCGCTGGCGAGCCTGCGGCCCGCCTACGCGCTGCTGCTGGAGGTCATCGCGATCCGCTGGCAGCGCCGCGACATGGCCGCGCTGGTCGCGGCCGTGCACATCGCCGGCGAGTACCTGCCGCTGCTGGCGTGGGAGCCCGTCCTCGGGCACGCCGGCGACCCCGCGCTGATCGGCGCGTCGGTGGCCGGCGAGGGCAGCCGGTTCGGCGTCCCCGTCGCGCCGGGCTCGGCCCGCGAGTGCGACCACACGCGTCCGGAGCGGTCGGCGTGCGAGCGGACGCTGCGGGTCGCCAAGGAGCCGCCGCCGGGCTGGCGCGCCTACCTCGACCGGCAGCACAGCCAGGTCGCCGCCGCCCTCGGCGACTGCGCGGCCCGCTGCCGCACCCCCTGCACGGTGATGACCCGGCTCGACGGCGCCGTCCGCGCCGGCCTCGTCGAACGCTGCAAGCTGGCCGCCGAGTTCACCGACGGCGCCCTGGTGAAGCTGCGGCACGCCGCCCCGGTCGGGCACGGCTTCGGCGTCCCCTCCCCCGAGGAGGTCGAGGCGGCGTGGGCGCGCGCCCGCAGGTCCCTGTCGCACCAGCCGCTCGGCAAGGCCGCGCTGGACGGCGCCGACGCCGACCCGTACCCGCTGCCCGGCCTGCCCGCCCTGTTCTCGGCGATCGCGTCGGCCCCGATCGCCCCCGACACGCTCCTGTACGACGTCACCCGGCGCATCAGCGCGAGCCTGCGCTGATCTCCTTCAGCACGGCGCGGACGCGCGGGTCGGTGACGAGGTCGTCGAGGAGGACGGGGCGGCCGTCGGCGCCGGCGAGGGGCACCCGCCAGTTCGGGTACTCGTCGGTGGTGCCGGGCTGGTTCTGGGTGCGGCGCTCGCCGGCCGCGTCGGCCAGCGAGACGCCGATGAGCCGGGCCGGGGTGCGGCCGAGGAAGGCGTGCAGCGCGGCGACGACCTGCTCGTCGTGGGCGGTGGAGCCGTCCGCGAGCGCGCGCATCACCTCGTCGGGCGGGACGGGCAGCAGCCCCTCGGAATGCAGCAGCGCCAGCCAGCCGGCCAGTTGCCGGCGGTGGTCGGCGGCCTCCTCGGCGGGCGGGCGGGTGAGCAGGCCGAGGCGGTCCCGCAGGGCGATGTGGTCGCCGTGCAGGAAACCGGTGATGGGCGGCATGTCGTGGGTGCCGACCGTGGCCAGCGACAGCTCCCGCCAGTGCTCCGCCGGCTTCGGGCGGCCCTCGGCGTCGCGTTCGAACCAGAGCAGCGAGGTGCCGAGGACGCCCCGGTCGGCGAGGTCGTCGCGGACCTCCGGTTCGACGGTGCCGAGGTCCTCCCCGACGACGAGCGCGCCGGCGCGGCGGGCCTCCCACACCAGGCAGCCGAGCATCGCCTCACGGTCGTAGCCGACGTAGGTGCCGTCGGCGGGCGACCCGCCCTCGGGGATCCACCACAGCCGCGACACCTGCATCGCGTGGTCGAGGCGGAGCCCGCCGCCGTGCTGGAGGGCGGCGGCCAGCATCTCCCGGTACGGGACGTAGGCGTTCGCCGCGAGCGTGGTCGGCCGCCAGGGCGGCTGGCCCCAGTCCTGGCCGCGCTGGTTGAACTCGTCCGGCGGCGCGCCGACGCTCATCCCGGACGCGAGCTCGTCCCGGTAGATCCAGGCGTCGGCGCTTCCCTGCGCCACCCCGACGGCCAGGTCGTGGACGATCCCGGCGGGCATCCCGGCGTCGCGGGCCGCCCGTTGCGCGGCGGCGAGCTGCTCGTCCAGGCGCCATTGCAGCCACGCGTGGAACCCGGCGCGGGCGTGGTGGCGGGGCTCGTCCAGGACGGCCCGCCCGTGCGCGTCCCGCAGCGGCGCGGGCCAGCGCCGCCAGTCGGTGGTGCCCTGCTCTTCGCTGATGGCGCACCAGGCGGTGAAGTCGCGGAGCGCCGCGCCGTTGCGCTTGCGGAAGGCCCGGTAACCGGGGTCGTCGCGGATGTCCGGCGCGGAGCGGTACATCGCCTCCAGCGCTTCGAGCTTCGCCGACCAGACGGCGTCCCGGTCCAGCGGGCCGCCGAGCGCGCGCAGCCGGTCCGCCATGGCCGCGTACCGTTCGCGGCCCTCGGCGGGCAGCGCCGCGTACTCCGGCATGTCCTCGATCCGCAGGTAGAGCGGGGCGGGGAAGCGGCGGCTCATCGGCGAGTACGGCGACGGGCTCACCGGCGGGACCGGCTCGGCGGCGTGCAGCGGGTTGACCACGACGAACCCGGCGCCGAGGTCGCGGCCGCTCCACGCCGCGAGGTCGGCCAGGTCGTGCAGGTCGCCGAGCCCCCACGAGCCGCGCGAGCGCAGCGAGTACAGCTGGACGGTCAGCCCCCACATGCGCGGCGGGCGCGGCAGGGCGGCCGGCGCCACCAGCAGCGCCGCGTGCTCCTCCCGGCTCCCCCGCCCGACGTGCAGGCGATGCCAGCCGTAAGGGACGTCCCCGTCGAACTCGCTCAGGGGGACGGGTTCACCGCGCATCTCACCGGCGGACGGCGCCGACAGGACGTCGGGCACGCCCGGCTCGATGCGCACGTCCAGGTCGCCGTCCGGGCCAAGGGTCCGGCGCAGCAGCGCGAGGATCCGGTCGGCGGCCCGGCCTCCGGCCTCGTCCCGGCGGACCACGACCGTCGGCGGAAGGGCCCGCGCGCGTTCCCGGTGGCGCTCCAGCTCCGCGCGGACGGCGGACGGGGACGAGGCGTCCACCCCGAGCGCGCCGAGGACGGCGACCAGGGTGGCGGGCGGGACGTCCACCTTCCGTCCCCGCCAGTCGGTGTACCGCGTCGCGACTCTGTGGTGTCCGGCCAGCCTGGTCAGTTCGTCGTCAGCCACGCCTGCACCCATGCCCCGGCGGCGCGCCGCCAAGCGCGGCGCGGACGGGCCTCACTGCTCCCAGATGGGCGGCCTGCGGCCGGTCCAGGGACGCGCCTCCTCCAGCTGCGCGGCGAGCGAGATCAGCGTCCCCTCCCCGCCGAGCCGTCCAGCCAGCATGATCCCGATCGGCAGGCCCGGTGTCTCCTGGGGGGACGACCCCCCAGACCCCCCGGCAACTGCCTTTGTCCAGTGCAGCGGTACGTTCACCGCGGGCTGGCCGGAGATGTTGTAGGCGGCGCAGAACGGCGTGAAGAGCATCTGGCGCCGGAAGTTCTCCTCCGGCTCCTGGTCGTGGAAGTACCCGACGGGGACGGGCGGCTGCGCGAGCGTCGGGTGCAGGATCGCGTCGAACCCGTCCATGACGGGGAACGCGGCGCGCACCGCGCCCTGCAGCGCGGCGTGCGCCTGGAACAGCTGCGGCCCGGTCGTGGCGTTCCCGCGTTCGCGGAGCCAGCGCGTCAGCGGCTGGAGCAGGTGCTCGCCGCCGTCCGGGACGGGCGTCATCGTGGCCATGACGCCCCAGAGCAGCTCGAAGTGCGGGACCATCTCGGGCCCGAACACCGGCGGCAGCTCCACGACCTCGTGCCCGAGCTCCTCCAGCAGCGCGGAGGCCTCCTCGTAGGCGGCGACGCAGTCGGGATGCACCTCGGCGCCGGGCACGGCGGGCCGCCGGCTGCGCGCGATGCGGAGCCGTCCCGGCGGGCGTCCCGCATACGACAGGAACGAGCCCTCGACGGGCGGGGCCGCGTAGAGGTCGCCCGGCATCGGCTTCGCCATCACGTCCAGCAGGAGGGCGGCGTCCTCCACGGACCGCGCGATCGGCCCGTTGGTGGACAGGCCGAACAGGTCGGGGACGATCGGCCCCTGGGAGATGCGGCCGCGGGTCGGCTTGATCCCGAACAGCCCGCACACGCTGGCCGGGATGCGGATGGAGCCGCCGCCGTCGCTGCCCTGGGCGACCGGGGCGAGCCCGGACGCGACGGCCGCGGCGGCGCCGCCGCTCGACCCGCCCGCCGACCTCGCCGTGTCCCACGGGGTGCGGGCGGGCGGCGCGACGCCGCTCTCGGTGTAGCAGGGAAGCCCGAATTCCGGGACGGCGGTCTTGCCTGGCAGCACCGATCCGGCCTCGCGCAGCAGCCGCGCGACGGTGTCATCCGTGAATGCCGTGAAGTCGGCGAAAACGGATGAACCGAAAGTCATCCGGACACCGTCCACCATGTTCAGGTCCTTGACCGGAACCGGCACCCCGTGCAGCGCCGGCAGGTCCGCCGGGTCCGCGGCGTCCCGGACCGCCTTCTCGGCCCGCGCCGCCTGCTCGCGCGCCGCCTCGGCGGTGACCGTCACGTAGGCCCCGACCTGCGGGTTCAGCCGTTCGATGCGGTCCAGGTAGTGGTCGGTCAGCTCGACCGGGGACAGGCGCCCGGAGCGGACGGCGTCAGCCGCCTCCCTAGCGCCGAGGTCATGGAGATGTGTCACGAACCGGAACGCTAGACCGCGCGGCGGCCGGGCATCAAAGAGGCAGAGACTCTCATGCCGGGAAAGAGGTGGTAAGTGACTCACGTACCCGCCCTGCGCGGAAGTCAATCACTCACCCCCGGCGACAAAACTATTAACCCTGCATGACTAGTCGTCGGCTCGCATGATGATTACTCTGCGCTCGGAGGATCATGCCCCCGATGGGAAAGGAATACGGAGCGTCACTTATGGCGATCATGGAGCGGGGCAACACACAGCAGGCACGGGGCCAGCCCCGTGAGCAGCCGGAACAGGAACAGGAGCGGCGCGATCAGCAGGCGCCGGCCGAGCGGACGCTCGCCGGCACGCTCGGCGACCCCCGGATCCGGCGGTGGATGTGGCGGATCGGCGTGGCCCTCGCGGTGCTCGTCGTCGTCACCATCGCGGCCGGCGGGCGGCTCGGGATCACCGCGGCGGTCCTCGCGGTGGTCGCGGACGTGGTCCGCCGATCCCGCCGGGACTCCAGCATCCCGGCCTGGCAGAAGTCCTCGGCCGCCGAACGGCGCACCGAGAAGCAGCTGAAGTCGCTCGAGCGCAACGGGTACCTCGTGCTGCACGCGCGGGCCGTCCCCCGCGACGACGAGGGCGTCAGCGACGGGCGGATCGACCACCTGGTGATCGGGCCGAGCGGCGTCTACGCCATCGACTCCGAGAAGTGGGACAAGCGCCTCCCGGTGCGCACCCTGTCCCACCGCAAGCTCTTCCACGGCCCCTTCAACAAGAAGGACCGCCTGGACGAGGCGCGCTGGGAGGCCGACCAGGCCAGCAGGATCATCGGCGGGCAGGTCGGCTTCGAGGTGCCGGTACAGCCGTCCGTCGCCATCTACGGGCCGTCCATCCCGTGGAAGGTCATGCGCGTCCGGGACGTCGACGTGTACGCGGGCAACCGGGCCCGCTCGTACCTGCGCCGCCGTCCCAAGATCCTCACCGACACCGACGTCCAGCGGATCTTCCAGGCGGCCGAGAAGGCACTGCCGCCCAAGTACGGCTGACCCGGCACGCCGGAGCACGCCGAGCGCGGATCCCGCAGCGCCGCCGGATCCCGCATCGGGGCGGCCCGCACACCCCCGGGCCGCCCGACGACTCGACGACGAGTCCCCACCGGGCCCCTCGCGGGCCCGGACCTTTCCGACCCGGCTTTCGCGAGCCGCGGCTCCCACCTTGTAGCATCGAGTGTCACAGGCCGGCCCGCGCGCGACCTCCGCTGAGCCGGCGGCAGCGCCGCGATCCGCCGCTGAGAGCTTCCCACCGCGCACCGCTCGCTCCCGCCCGCGCAACCCAGGCGCGGCGGCGCGGCCGGCGACACGGCACGACGGCACAGGTTGGAGAGGTCACAGGATGCCCCCGCTCAGGTCACGTACGGTCACCCATGGCAGGAACATGGCGGGCGCCCGCGCGCTCATGCGGGCCAGCGGCGTCGAACGCGAGGACTTCGGCAAGCCGATCGTCGCGGTGGCCAACAGCTTCACCCAGTTCGTGCCCGGCCACGTCCACCTGGACGAGGTCGGCAAGGTCGTCGCCGGCGCCGTCCGCGAGGCCGGCGGCGTGCCCCGCGAGTTCAACACGATCGCGGTGGACGACGGCATCGCCATGGGCCACGACGGCATGCTGTACTCGCTGCCGTCCCGCGAGGTGATCGCCGACGCCGTCGAGTACATGGTCAACGCGCACTGCGCCGACGCCCTGGTCTGCGTGTCCAACTGCGACAAGATCACCCCGGGGATGCTGCTGGCCGCCATGCGGCTGAACATCCCGACCGTGTTCGTCTCCGGCGGCCCGATGGAGGCCGGCAAGCCCGTCGAGGGCATCCTGGACGGCAACAAGCTCGACCTGATCGACTCCATCGTCGCCTCCGCCGACGACTCCGTCGGCGAGGACACGCTGCTCGCGGTGGAGGAGAGCGCCTGCCCGACCTGCGGGTCCTGCTCCGGCATGTTCACCGCCAACTCGATGAACTGCCTCACCGAGGCGATCGGGCTGGCGCTGCCCGGCAACGGCACCGTCCTCGCCACCCACACCGCCCGCCGCCGCCTCTACGAGGACGCCGGCCGCACCGTCGTGGAGATCGCCCACCGCTACTACGACGGCGACGACGAGTCCGTCCTGCCGCTGAACATCGCGACCCGGGAGGCGTTCGAGAACGCCATGACCCTGGACGTGGCGATGGGCGGCTCCACCAACACGATCCTGCACCTGCTGGCCGCCGCCTACGAGGGCGGCGTCGACTTCGGGCTCACCGACATCGACGCGCTGTCGCGCCGCGTCCCGTGCGTCTGCAAGCTCGCCCCGGCGAGCGCCAAGTACCACATCGAGGACTGCCACCGCGCCGGCGGCATCCCCGCCCTGCTCGGCGAGCTGCACCGCGCCGGGCTGCTGAACGACTCCGCCCACTCGGTCCACTCGGCGTCGATGACCGAGTTCGTCGGCAAGTGGGACGTCCGCTCCCCCGGCGCGCTGCCCGAGGCCGTGGAGCTGTTCCACGCCGCGCCCGGCGGCGTCCGCAGCACCTCCGCGTTCTCGCAGAGCGCCCGCTGGGAGGAGCTGGACCTCGACCGCGAGAACGGCTGCATCCGCTCCGTCGAGCACGCCTACACCACCGACGGCGGCCTGGCGGTGCTGCGCGGCAACATCGCCCCGGAGGGCGCGATCGTGAAGACCGCCGGGGTGGACGAGGAGCTGTGGACCTTCACCGGCCCCGCCGTCGTCTTCGAGTCGCAGGACCAGGCCGTCGAGGGCATCCTCGGCGGCAAGGTCAAGGCCGGCGACGTCGTCGTGATCCGCTACGAGGGCCCCAAGGGCGGCCCCGGCATGCAGGAGATGCTCTACCCGACGAGCTTCCTGAAGGGCCGCGGGCTCGGCAAGGCCTGCGCGCTGATCACCGACGGGCGGTTCTCCGGCGGCACGTCCGGGCTGTCCATCGGGCACGCCTCCCCCGAGGCCGCCGGCGGCGGGATCATCGCCCTCGTCGAGGACGGCGACCGCGTCGTGATCGACATCCCGAACCGCGTGCTGGAGCTGGACGTCCCGGCCGACGAGCTGGAGATCCGCCGCGAGAAGCTGCTCGCCGACCTCGGCGGCTACCGCCCCCGCGACCGCGACCGCAAGGTCAGCGCCGCGCTGCGCGCCTACGCCGCGATGGCCACCTCCGCCTCGACCGGCGCCGCCCGCGACGTCTCCCAGGTGGAGAACCTGAACGGCTGAGCGGCCGGCCACGACGCCGCCGCGCCGGCCGCCGGGCCGCGCGGCGGCACGGCAGGGCCGGCCGTCAGGAGCAGCAGCCTCCGCCGCAGCACCCCCCGCCGGCGGACGGCGGGGGCTTCGGGGCCCCGCCGCGGGCGGTGCCGGTGACGGCGACCGTCGACAGCAGCTTCACCGTGTCGTCGTGGCCGTCCGGGCAGACCGCCGGGTCGGAGGCGTTGATCATCGGGCGGGAGACCTCGAACGTCGACCCGCACGCGCGGCAGCGGTAGTCATAGCGTGGCACAGGGACAGGATACGGCCCGTCCGCGCTATGCGGCGGGTTCGGAGACGTAGGGCGCCCACTGGGGGTCGCCGTCGTGGACGATCCCGATGAGCCGCCAGTGCGCGCCGCGCGGGACGCCGGGCGTCATCCCGAGCGTCCAGCCGAGCTCGGACAGCAGCCGGTCGGCCTTGCGGTGGTTGCAGGTCATGCAGGACGCGACGCAGTTCTCCCAGACGTGCTTGCCGCCGCGGCTGCGCGGGTGGACGTGGTCGATCGTCTCGGCGCGGCGTCCGCAGTAGACGCAGCGGAAGTTGTCGCGGCGCATGAGCGCGGCGCGGGTCAGCGGGACCCGGGTCCGGAACGGGATGCGGACGTAGCGGCGCAGCCGGATCACCGACGGCACCTCGATCTCCATGGTCGCCGAGTGCAGGGAGGCCCCCGAGATGTCGTGGTGGACGATCTCGGCCTTCTCCCGGAGCACGAGGCAGACCGCCCGCCGCAGCGGGAGCGTGGTGAGTGGTTCGTACGTCGCGTTCAGGAGAAGGACCTGTCTCATCAGACGGCCTCCGCCGGCGTGCCGGGGTTCGCCTCGGCGGACGCGGCTGACCGCGCCTCGCACCGAGGCCCGAATATTGTCTCCGGCACCTGCGCACTCGCCATGAGGACCTCCCCAGAGGCGAACCGACCTGGAATCAGTGTGGCGGCTGGGGCAGCCCGACCGCTACCCCGAATATCCCCATCGCGGGGCCGGATCGAACGCGAAAGAGCCCGCGTTGCGCCGCCGGCGCGGGGATCGGCCGACCTGACCGGACGGACCGGCCGGAGCGGTGAATACAGTGCATCCCATGACCGGAACGCCTTATCCGCCCGCGCGGCGCCAGGACATCGTCGAGGAGATCCACGGGCACCGGGTCGCCGACCCGTACCGCTGGCTGGAGGACGCGGGCAGCGCGGAGACCCGGGACTGGCTCGCCGCGCAGGACGAGCTGTTCCACAAGATCACCGACGCGTTCCCGGGCCGGGACCGGCTGCGCCGCCGGCTCGGCGAGCTGCTCGGCGCGGGCAGCGTCGGCGCGCCGGTCTGGCGCGGCGGGCGCCGGTTCTTCAGCCGGCGGACCGCCGAGCAGGAGCATCCGGTGCTGTACACGGTGGATCCGGACGGCTCCGAGCGGGCGCTGGTCGACCCGATGGCGCTGGACCCGGGCGGCACGACGACGCTGGACGGCTGGCAGCCCGACAAGGAGGGCCGGCTGCTGGCGTACAAGATCTCGACGGGCGGCGACGAGGAGTCGCTGCTGTTCGTGATCGACGTCGCCACCGGGGAGCGGGTCGAGGGGCCGATCGACCGGACCCGCTCGTCCGACATCGCCTGGCTGCCCGGCGGGGAGGCGTTCTACTACACGCGGCGGCTGCCCGCGCGGGCCGTCCCGGAGGGCGAGGAGCAGTACCACCGGCGCGTCTACCTGCACCGGGTCGGCACCGAGCCGGAGACCGACGACGTGCTCGTCTTCGGCGAGGGCATGGACAAGACCAACTACTACGGGGTGGGCGTCAGCCGCGACGGGCGGTGGCTGACGGTCTCCGCCTCGCAGGGCACCGCGCCGCGCAACGACCTGTGGATCGCCGACCTGTCCGCCTCGCCGCCCGACCGGCCCGAGATGCGGCCGGTGCAGGTGGGGGTGGACGCCGAGACGTGGCTGCACGTGGGCCGGGACGGCCGCGCCTACGTGTTCACCGACCGGGACGCGCCCCGGTCGCGGCTGTGCGTCACCGATCCCGCCGACCCGTCGCCCGGGACGTGGCGCGACCTGATCCCGCAGGACCCCGAGGCGGTCCTGACCGACTACGCCGTCCTGGACGACCTCGAAGCGCCGGTGCTCCTCGCCGGGTGGACGCGGCACGCGATCAGCGAGATCACCGTGCACGACCTGGCCTCCGGGGAGCGGCTCGGCACCGTCCCGACGCCGGGGCTCGGCTCGATCGGCGGGATCGTCGAGCGGCCCGAGGGCGGCCACGAGGCCTGGTTCGGCTACACCGACAACGTGACCCCGTCGTCGGTGATGCACTACGACGCGCGCACCGGCGAGACGAGCCTGTGGGCGTCCGCGCCGGGCACCGTCGACGTCCCCGAGATCGAGACGCGGCAGGTGACGTACCCGTCCAAGGACGGCACCGAGGTGCGGATGCTGGTGGTGTCGCGGCCCGGCGCGTCCGGCCCGCGTCCTGCGGTCCTCTACGGCTACGGCGGCTTCAACATCTCGCTGACGCCGTCGTACTCGGCGAGCATCCTGGCGTGGGTCGAGGCCGGCGGGGTGTACGCCGTCGCGAACCTGCGCGGCGGGTCCGAGGAGGGCGAGGAGTGGCACCGCGCGGGGATGCGCGAGCGCAAGCAGAACGTGTTCGACGACTTCCACGCCGCCGCCGAGCGGCTGATCGCCGACGGGCTGACCACGCCGTCGCGGCTGGCGATCTACGGCGGGTCGAACGGCGGGCTGCTGGTCGGGGCCGCCCTCACCCAGCGCCCCGAGCTGTACCGGGCGGTCGTCTGCTCGGCGCCGCTGCTGGACATGGTCCGCTACGAGCGGTTCGGGCTCGGCCAGACCTGGAACGACGAGTACGGGACGGCCGACGACCCGGTGGAGTTCGGCTGGCTGATCGGCTACTCGCCGTACCACCACGTCCATCCCGGGACGGCGTATCCGGCGACGCTGTTCACCACGTTCGGCAGCGACACCCGCGTCGACCCGCTGCACGCCCGCAAGCTGTGCGCCGCGCTCCAGCACGCGACCGCCTCGGACGCGCCGGTCCTGCTGCGCAACGAGTCGGAGGTCGGGCACGCGGCCCGGTCGGTCAGCCGGTCGGTGGACCTGATGGCCGACACGCTCACCTTCATGGCCGCGCAGACGGGCCTGGACCTGGCCTGACGGGGCCGGGCTCCCGCCTCGTGAGCGGGGTCACCAGCGGCGGGGCTGGTGCGGCGAAATTGACGGCTGATCTAATAAGGGCGTGAACGTGTCGATGGCGCAGACCCCGTCCGCCGCGCGGCGGGTCCTCGACCTGCTGCGCGACCCGCCCGCCGACCCGGACCTGTCGGCCGGGTACCTCGACCTGCTCGGCCCCGCCGAGGAGCGCGCGCCGTCGCTCGCCCAGTCGGTGATGGAGTCGACGTTCCTGCCGCGGATCTACGAGAAGGTCTGGCGGCCCGTGGGCTTCAACCTGGCCAAGGGCTGGCCGATCGGGCCCGACACCGCCGCCGAGCAGGCGACGGCGCGCGACTGGCTGGGCCTCGGGCAGCCGGGCGGCACCGGCCGTCCCGCCGCGACCGTGCTGGACGTGGCCTGCGGGCCGGGCAACGTGACCCGCGCGCTGGCCGAGGGCGTCGGCGAGGACGGGCTCGTCGTCGGGCTGGACGCCTCCCCCACCATGCTGGCCCGCGCCGAGGCCGACACCCCGCCCACCGACGGCATCTGCTACGTCCGCGGCAACGCCGTCGACCTGCCGTTCCGCGACGCCGCGTTCGACGCCGTCTGCTGCTTCGGGGCGCTGTACCTGTTCGACGACCCGTGGACGGCCCTGGACGGCATGACCCGCGTGCTGCGCCCGGGCGGACGCCTGATCATCCTCACGTCGCGGCGGCTGACGCCGCTGCACGCCTCCAAGGTGGGCGGCGAGCTGATCCGCCGCGCCACCGGCTACACGGTGTTCGGCGACCGGGAGGTCACCGGGGCACTGGCCGACCGCGGGTTCACCAGCGTCCGCCGGCGCCGCTACCCGCTGATGCAACTGGTGGCCGGCACCCGCCCGAACACCTAGAACAGACGAACACCTAGAACAGACGCACGCCGCGAAGCGGCCGGGGGTGTGGGGGGCGTCCCCCCGCCGGGGGGCGTGGGGGGCCCGCCCCCCACAATGAACCGCCCAACCCCGAGCCGCGGGCGTCGCGCCGCGCCGCGCCGCCGGCGCGCGTCCCGCGGCTCGGGTGTCCTCAGCGCAGCGCCTTCTCGATGTAGATGTTGACGATGCCCCCGATCAGCTCGCGGCGCGTCTCCCGCCAGCCGAACTTGCGGTAGAGGGCGAGCGCCGGGGCCTGCAGCTCGGTCGTGTCGCCGCGCAGGATCCGGTACCCGTACTCGACGGCGCGTTCCTCCAGCGCGGAGACGACCGCGGTGCCGTAGCCGCGCCGCTGGACGGACGGCCGCACCCGCAGCCGCACCATCTCCACCACGTCGAGCACCGGTGCGCCCGGCGCGTAGCCGCCGAACGCGCGGGCCGAGCCCCCGGGGACGAGGTCGGCGCGGCGCAGGCCGCCCATGGCGACGATCCGCCCGTCCACCTCGCCGACGAGGAACTCGCCGTCGTTGCGCAGATAGATGTCCTCCATCCGGAAGAAGTCGTGGTCGTAGTAGACGCCGTCGCCGGGACGCAGCCCGACCTGCGCCAGGCCCTCGCGGTGCAGGGCGAGGACGGTGGCGTGGTCGGTGGCCCGGTACCGGCGCAACCGCAGGTCACCGAAGCTCCATACGGGGGGATCGGCCTGCAGCCGCGCGAGGGCGCGGCCGCCGGGACCGGCGGTGCCCGGGGCGGGCGAGGGCGGCGCCGCGGGTTCCGCGCCGGGCGCCGGCGGATCCTGCCAGGAGGCGCTGTCGGGCGTTCCCATGCCCGGTCAGACCTGCTCGGTCGGGGGGACGGAGCTCTGCTCCTTGGTGGGACTGGTCACCCAGGGCCCGGCGAGCGCCTCCCGGAACTCCCGCAGCCCCGCGATCTCGCCGTGCTTGGCCTGCACCGCGGCGCCGATCTGGCGGGCCCGGTGCACCAGGATGTCGGACCGGTGGTCGGGCGGCAGGTCCAGGATCGCCTCCTGGCCGCCCGTCAGCGCCGCGTCCGGATTGCCGGAGTGCAGCTTGCACATCGCCCGGTCGAGGCGCACAAGGGTCAGGTCGACGCGGTCGGTCGGCGCGTACAGCGTCAGCGCGTGGCTCAGCACCTCGTCGCCGTGCTTGTGGTCGCCGAGGTTGGTGAACGTGTCGCCCTCATAGAAGGCCATCTGCCGGTCGGTGAAGCCGAACACCAGGTCGCCGGTGTCGGTCTTGGACAACTGGTCGAACACCGAGCGCCCGCGCACGAGCGCCCGGCGGGCGCTGGGCGCGGCGTCGCCCCGGCCGCGCATCGCCAGCATGCCGAGCGCGCGGGCCTCCACCGCGGGCGCCATGGCGGCGGCCACCCCGGGGGTGCGGCCGGCCAGGTCCTGGGCCTTGCGCGCCAGGTGCAGCGCCTCGCGGGGGTCGCCGTAGTACATCGGCACGAGCGACTCGCGGACGGTCACCCAGGCGCGCAGCTGCCGGTCGCCGGTCTCGTCGGCCGCGGTGCGCGCGGTCCGGAAGAACGAGCGGGCCAGCCGGTGGTCGCCCAGATTGATCATGATCAGCCCGGACAGCCCGGACAGCTGCGCCGCGATCCGGCACAGCCGCTCCTGCAGCTCGACCGGCTGCCGCTTGTCGCACATGCGCCGCACCTCGCTGAAGTCCAGCAGCACGTCGCACAGCATCCGCAGCGACGGCGTCGCCTGGTACTGCTGGCCGTAGCCGTAGGTGGTCTCCTCCCATTGGTCGAGCATGGTCGGCGAGACGGTCGCACCCACCAGCGTGTCGTCCATCTTGCGTCGAATGCCGTCGACCGCACCCAGGAACTGACCGTCGAGCGCCACGCCCGCTCCGGCCAGAAGTTGCAGAAGGGTCCTACGAAGCACGATGTCCTCCTCTCCCACATCAATGGACAGGGGGCCGTCGGCGCGGTCGGGGCCCCGTAGGTCGTTGACGTCCACCCAGTGGCGGTCGTCCGCCCTGGGGATGATCGACCCGACGAGCGGTACGTCGGGCTGCTGTGCCGCGTGCCGCTCGGGGCGGCGCGGCTGGGGCACCGTGGCGGCCCCCGGGCGGGCGCCGTGCCCGCGCCCGCATATGCAGGGGCTCTTGTAGTCGAGCTCATCGGGCTCGACCCGGTACACGGCGCACAGGTAGTGCAGATACTCGGGACCGGGTCTTTTGTACCCGCTCTCGTAGGCCGACAGCAGCGTCTCCCCGAGCCGGGGCGGCGGCTTGCCGTCGACCTCGTACAGGGCCTTGACCTGGGCCACGATGTCGGACAGCGCGACACCGTGGGCCAGGCGGTGGGCCTTGACCCGGCTGGTGCCGAACAGGGGACCGCACTGCTCGTGGATCTCGTGCGCGATCTCCTGCGGGCCCCGCCCCCGGGCCAGAGCGTGCGCACGGATCCTGCGAGCCACGTCCGTTTCTTTCCGAGGGGGGTCCGACATCGATTCCGGCCTCCTCACCGTCGGGCCGGGGCGGCGCCCCTCGGGGGAAGGGCGGTCGTCCGGGCCACGGCGACCGGTCAATAACTGGCCACGACAGATAATCTCTCGCGCACGCAGCGTAACCCTGACGACGGGGCGGGCCAAGCGATTCCCGGGAAAGACCAGGGCTCCGGATGCGTCCTCACCTCCCCGGGTAGAGATTCTTCCTCCGCCGGGTGTGAGGCTTCCTCTGAGGTGGGGGAATCCGGTACTTCGCGGGACGGCGCCGCCCTTGACCCGGCACCGTGAGAGTTGCAATTCTCACCATGAGCAACGGAACGGATCCAGAGAGTTGATCATTTGCCGGCCCTCCCGGCGGCCGCGCGGTCACCCGCCGCGCACACCGGGGGCCGGCGACGAGGGATCGGCGATGCAGACGATGGCGACGCACACGACGGCGCAGGGACCGACGGCGCGGTGGATCGGCGCGGCGGCCGCCGGCACGGCCGGCGAGACGACCGACGGCACGACCGGAAGAAGGGAAGCGCAGGCGGCCGGTGACAGACGCGTCGGCCACCTCCGCGAGCTGGAGCGGGAGCTGGACGCGCGGGGCCTGGTCGCGCGCGTCGTCCGGACCCGCTCGGGCCCGGCGTTCCTGCGGGTGGTGAACCCGGCCGCCGCGAGCCTGGCCGAGGACGTCACGTGCGCCCCCGCCCCCGAGACCCACGACCACTACTTCTGGTGGTCCTGGGGCGAGCGCATGCACCGCGTCGACGACGTGGACGGCGCGGCCCTGAAGCTCGCGCACGTCCTGCAGCCCCTGGACGAGCGGCTCGACCCGCGGCCCACCCGGAGCAGGCGGCCGGCCGGCCGCCCCTAGAGCCGGGCGTGCCCCGCGGGGCCGTGGCCGGAACGGCGCGGCAGCCGCGGACCCCGCGGGGCACGCTCGCTGGAACAGCCCCTCCCCGGCCTTGTCAAGACACGTCGCCGGCGTAGTACGAACCGGTCGTTACCGTCCCCTACGATCGGGCTCGTACCCGCCGCAGGTCCACGGCGAGGTGTCGCGACGCCCACAAAGGCCGGGGAGGGTCTGCCCGACATGTTGGTCGATGCTCAGTCGCTGCTGCCCTGGGCACAGAACGGCACGCCCGAGGCGGCGTGCCGCGACCAGACGCCGAGCACCGGCTGCCGGCTGGTCTGGAACGTCTCGCACAGCAACGACTTCACGAGCTTCTACGCGACGTGGCTCGACAAGCCGCTCGGCACCGTCCTGTCGATCGTCATCACCTTCGTGGTCGCGCTGATCGTGAAGAACATGGCGCACCGGATGATCATCAAGGTGACGGTGCGGATGGCCGAGGGCACCATGTCCGAGAAGGTCAAGGAGCGGTCCCGGACGGTGTTCGAGGGCAGCCCCACCCTGCTGAACCGGCGGCGGGCGCAGCGCGCCCAGACGCTCGGCTCGGTGCTGCGCTCCATCGCGTCCATCGTGATCATGGGCACGGCCGTGTTCAGCATCCTCGGCTCGCTCGGGCTGAACCTCGCGCCGATCCTGGCCAGCGCCAGCGTGATCGGCGTGGCGGTCGGCTTCGGCGCGCAGAACATCGTCAAGGACTTCCTCGCCGGGATGTTCATGCTGCTGGAGGACCAGTACGGCGTCGGCGACTACATCGACGTCGGCTCCGCCAAGGGGACGGTCGAGGCGGTCACCCTGCGGGTCACCCGAATGCGCGACGTCGACGGCGTCGTCTGGTACGTGCCGAACGGCGAGATCAAGAAGGTCGGCAACGAGTCGCAGAACTGGGGCCGGGCCGTCCTGGACATCCCGGTCGACATCCGCGAGGACACCGAGAAGGTCAAGGAGATCCTGCAGGCCACCGCGGACGAGCTGGCCGCCGCGTCCGGCTGGGAGGACGTGATCCTGGAGGAGCCGTCGGTGTGGGGCGTGCAGGCCCTCGCCGGGGACGCGCTCGTGATCCGGGTGGTGCTGAAGACCGCGCCCGGCAAGCAGGGCAACGTGGCCCGGGAGCTGCGCGAACGGGTGAAGAACGCGTTCGACGAGGCGGGCGTCTCGGTCGCCACCCCGGCCACGGCCTGATCCCGCGGCGAACGGGCCGTTCCGTGCGGCTGATCACTCGGCGGCCGATCGCATAGGGTGGGCAGCGCCATGACTGAACAGGTGACCTTCTACGAGGCGGTCGGCGGCGAGGAGACCTTCCGCCGGCTCGTGCACCGCTTCTACCAGGGTGTCGCTGAAGACCCCGACCTTCGCGCCCTCTACCCCGAGGAGGATCTCGGTCCCGCCGAGGAGAGACTCCGGCTGTTCCTCGTCCAGTACTGGGGCGGCCCGAACACCTACAGCCAGCGGCGCGGGCATCCCCGGCTGCGGATGCGGCACGTCCCGTTCGTCATCGGCGAGGCCGAGCGCGAGGCGTGGCTGAAGCACATGCGCGTGGCGGTGGACGAGCTGGAGCTGCCCGAGCAGCTGGAGAAGATGCTCTGGGACTACTTCACGATGGCGGCGCGAAGCATGGTGAACGCCCCCTCGTAAGCGGGTAGATCGCTGGGTATGACGCGAACCCCCTGGTGGCGCAATGCCGTCGTGTACGAGGTCTACGTCCGCAGCTTCGCCGACTCCGACGGGAACGGCGAAGGCGATCTCCAGGGGATCCGGTCGCGGCTGCCGTACCTGCGCGACCTCGGCGTCGACGCGCTCTGGCTGACGCCCTTCTACACCTCGCCGCTCGCGGACGGCGGCTACGACGTGGCCGACTACCGCGACGTCGACCCCCGCTTCGGGACGCTGGCCGACTTCGACGCGCTGGTGGCGGACGCGCACGCGCACGGCCTCCGGCTGATCGTGGACATCGTGCCGAACCACTCGTCCGACCGGCACCCGTGGTTCCAGGAGGCGCTCGCGTCACCGCCCGGCTCGCCGGAGCGGGACCGCTATATTTTCCGCGCCGGACGGCCAGGTGAGACTCCCGACGAGGTGGGCCCGCCGAACGACTGGCCGTCCGCGTTCGGCGGACCGGCGTGGACGCGGGTGCCGGACGGCGAGTGGTACCTGCACCTGTACGCGGCCGAGCAGCCGGACTTCAACTGGCGCGACCCGGAGGTGCGGCGCGAGTTCGAGGACATCCTGCGGTTCTGGCTGGACCGCGGCGTGGACGGCTTCCGCATCGACGTCGCCGCCGGGCTGGTGAAGGACGCCTCGCTCGGCGACCTGAACGGCCGGGCCCGGCGCGTCGCGAACGGGCCGATCTACAGCCGTCCCGAGGTCCACGAGATCTACCGGGGGTGGCGGCGCATCCTCGACGAGTACGGCGACGACCGGATGGCCATCGGGGAGGTGTGGACGGACGGCCCCGAGGACCTCGCGCTCTACCTGCGCCCCGACGAGCTGCACCAGGTGTTCCAGTTCGACCTCCAGCTCGCGCCGTGGTCGGCGCCGGCCTTCCGCGACGTGATCGAGGCCGCGCTGAAGGCCGTCGCGCCCACCGGCGCGGCCCCCACCTGGGTGCTGTCCAGCCACGACTCCGTCCGCCACCTCACCCGGTACGTGCGCCCGGGGGGCGTGCCGGGAACCGAGCACGCCCGCGCCAAGGCCGCCCTGCTGATGCTGCTGGCCCTGCCGGGTTCGGCGTACCTGTACCAGGGCGAGGAACTGGGGCTGCCGGAGGTGACGGACCTTCCGGACGACGCCCGCCAGGACCCGATCTGGAAGCGCAGCGGCGGCGCCCAGCCGGGCCGCGACGGCTGCCGGGTGCCGCTCCCCTGGTCCGGCACGGCGGAACCCTTCGGCTTCGCGCCGGACGGCGTCCGTCCCTGGCTGCCGATGCCCGCGCGGTGGGCGTCGCTGACGGCGGAGGCGCAGGCGGCCGAGCCGTCCTCGATGCTGGCTTTCTACCGCCGCGCGCTGGCGCTGCGCCGGGACCTGCTGGACGACCTGCCGGAGGAGCTGGAGTGGCTCGACTCCCCCGAGCCTGCCGTCTTCTTCAGGCGCGGGCCGCTCACCTGCGCGCTCAACTGCAGCGAGAACCCCGTCCGCCTCCCGCCGGGCCGCCCCGTCCTGACGAGCATGCCGATGTACGGCGACCTCCTCCCCGGCAACGCCGCGGCCTGGTTGCAATCCCGGCCCGAGGGCCTCGCCTAGCGGCTCGCCCCTTGACCGGTCTTGGGCGAGCGCTCAGGCCTCAACCACCGTTCACGGGCAGGCACGCGGAGCGAGCGCCAGCGAGTGGAGCGGGCCTGCCCGCCGACCGACAGGCCGTTTCGCGCGGAGCGCTAGCGGAGCGGGAAACGGCCTGTCGTTCGTTGACGGGGGTTCCAGGGGGTCGCCCCCCTGGGTTACAGGGCGCCCCCCTGGGTTACAGGGGCGGGCGCTGGAGTTCCAGCGGGTCGTCGGCGGTGGGGCCGGTGGTGAGGGTCTTGGCCTGGCCCTGGACGCCGGCCCAGCGCAGCACGTCGTTCTTCGCCGCGGCCTGCTGCGCGGCGGGGAGCGCGCCGATGAGCCGGCCGCTGTGGTTCATGCCGGGGGCGACGTGGACGGAGGAGTCGCGGCTGCCGCGGCCGAGGCGGAAGGGCTCGGCGCCCCACGGGTCGTTCTGGCCGTAGAGGAACAGCATGTGGTCGGCATGGGACCGGACCCAGCCGTCGACGTCGCGCATCGCCTTACCGCCGTCGAAGCGCATGGGGATGTCGCGGGGGACGTAGGTGCGCGGCTGGTAGCTGCTCTCGTACCGCAGCAGCGGGCGCAGGCTCTTGAACTTCGGCGACGGCCAGCCGAGCTGCGTGCCCGCCTGGTAGTAGTACGGGATGTAGGGGGCGAGTCCCTGGTCGGTGTAGAACGACAGCCCGGAGACGTCGTCGAGCGTCTTGTAGAGGGCGTCGTCGGAGGCGTTCACCGGGGGCAGGGAGGCGCAGTCCGACTGCAGGTGGTACTGCCAGAAACCCCACTCGTAGTCCATGACGGAGTTCTCGAACGCGCGGTCCGGGGTGCGCAGGATCTTGAACGTCCAGCCGTTCTCGGTGGCGGCGGCCTCGAACCGCTTCAGCATGGCGGGGCGGCGCTTGAGGAACTCGCGGGCGAGCGACTTCACGTGGGCGCGGCATTCGGGGTCGGTGCCCACGGTCTGGAAGAACTTGTCGTAGGCGGTGTCGTCGTTGTTGTCGACGTCGTTGGGCGCCACGTAGACGACGCTGCCGTCGACGTCGCGGGGGTAGAAGCGCTTGTGGTAGACGGCGGTCATGCCGCCCTTGCTGGCGCCCGTCGAGATCCACTTGCCGTTGTAGATCGTCTTGAGCGCGCCGATGATCCGGTGCTCGTCGGTGGCGGCCTGCCAGATGGTGTCCTTCTTCCAGTTCGCGGGCTCGGGCCGGGACGGGGTGAAGTACCGGTACTCGACCGAGATCTGGTTGCCATCCACGAGCGCGGTCGGCTCGGCGGTGAACATGGTCTCGGGGGTGTCGTAGCCGCTGGTGTAGAGGACCATGGGCCGGTCCGCCGACTTGTGCTGGAGCATGATCCGCTGCTCGAACCACTTCCCGTGCGGGTCGCGGTGGTCGACGGGCTGCCGGTACTCCAGCCAGAACCAGCGGTAGCCGGGGATCGTGGAGGTCTTCTCCGTGACCTGCATGCCGGGGATCGCCTTGAGCCGGGCGAGGATGTCGTCCGACTGCGCCGCCCTGGCCGCCGTCGCGGGGGCCGCCGCCTGCGCCGCGGTGGCGCCGGTTCCGGCCATTCCCGCCGCCAGCAGCAGGGCGATCGCTCCTCGTGAGATGCGCCGCATTTCATCCCTTCCACGTGGGTTCGCCACATTTCGCGCAGCGACCTTAGAGGGATATGCGCGGCGAAAACGGATACCTGTTGCGCTTGTTACTTATCCGTGACGGCACGGTCATCACCGGGCCAGCCGGGTGCGCAGTGGCAGGGAAGGGGACGTGCAGGTCAGCCGGGGGCGGACGCGGGCCGCCGGGGGTCTCGGGGCGGCCAGGGCGTCAGTCCGTGGGGACGACGTAGCGCCCGATGAACTCGCGCTCCTCCGGCGTGAAGCGGCGCAGCCGGTTGGCCTCCACGTCGAACGCGACGAGCGTCGAGGTGGCGGTCGCGTACACGTTCTCGTCGTCGCGCACCTCGTAGGCCAGCTTGAACGACGCGGCGCGCGCCTCGGTCACCCACGTCTCGACCCGGATCGGGTAGACGGTCGGCAGCAGCGGCAGCCGGTAGTCGATCTCGTGCCGCGAGATCACCATGCCGCGGACCGGCTGCTCCCCCTTGCGCACCGGGTCGCCGTGGAACATCTCCAGGCGCGCGTCCTCCAGGTAGCCGAGGAACTTGACGTTGTTCACATGGCCCTGGGAGTCGATGTCCCCGAACCGGATGAAGAACTCGTAGACGTGCCGGTACTCGGCCGCGGGCAGGTCGGTCTGCTGCATGTCCTCGCCTGGGGTCGGGGGCCTGGAACCGGCGGCGGGGGAACTCCGCCGGTCGGCCCGATGGTACCGGCCGGCGGCCGCGCGGCCCGCGACCGCCCCGTCAGCGGGCGGCGTCCCTCACCAGGCACGGACGCTTCGGGTCGAACGTCCAGCCCGGGACGAGGTGCCGCATCGCCGCCGCGTCGTCGCGGTCGCCGAGCCCGTGCTCGCGGTACAGCCGGTTCGCCGCCTCGAGGCGCTCCTCGTCGATCTCCACGCCGAGGCCGGGCGCGTCCGGCAGCGCGACCGCGCCGCCCTCGATCCGCAGCGGGTCGCGGGTGAGGCGCTGCCCGTCCTGCCAGATCCAGTGCGTGTCGATCGCCGTGATCTCGCCCGGCGCGGCCGCGGCGACCTGCGTGAACATCGCCAGCGACACGTCGAAGTGGTTGTTGGAGTGCGAGCCCCAGGTCAGCCCCCACGCCTGGCAGAGCTGCGCGACCCGCACCGAGCCGCGCATCGTCCAGAAGTGCGGGTCGGCGAGCGGGATGTCGACCGCGTCCAGCCGGATCGCGTGCCTCAGCTCCCGCCAGTCCGTGGCGATCATGTTGGTGGCGGTCGGCAGCCCGGTCGCCCGGCGGAACTCCGCCATCGTCTCGCGTCCGGAATAGCCGTGCTCGGGGCCGCACGGGTCCTCGGCGTAGGCCAGCACGCCGGCGAGGTCGCGGCCGATGCGGACGGCGTCCTCCAGCGACCACGCGCCGTTCGGGTCGAGGTTGATCCGCGCGGACGGGAACCGCTCGGCCAGCGCCCGCACCGCCTCGGCCTCCTCGTCGGGGCGCAGCACCCCGCCCTTCAGCTTGAAGTCGGCGAACCCGTACCGGTCCCGCGCCGCCTCCGCCTGGCGGACGACCGCCTCCGGCGTCATCGCCTCCTCGTCGCGGACGCGCAGCCAGCCGTCCGCGCCGTCCTCCGGCTCCCGGTAGGGCAGGTCCGTCCGGCGCCGGTCCCCGACATAGAACAGGTAGCCGAGCATCGGGACGCGCGTGCGCTGGACGCCGTCGCCGAGCAGCGCCGCGACCGGCACGCCGAGGTGCCGGCCCATCAGGTCGAGCAGGCACGACTCGATCGCGGTCAGCGCGTGGACGGCGATCCGCGTGTCGTGCGTCAGCGGGCCGCGCCCGCCCGCGTCCAGATGCCCGAACGCGGCCCGCACACCGTTCAGGACCTCGTCGGACCGGCCGATCCGGCGGCCGACGACCAGCTCCCGGGCGTCCTCCAGCGTCCGCCGGATGCCCTCGCCGCCGGGGACCTCGCCGACCCCGGTGGCGCCCGACTCGTCGGTGAGCAGGAGCAGGTTCCGGGTGAAGAACGGCGCGTGCGCGCCGCCCAGGTTGAGCAGCATGCTGTCGTGCCCGGCGACCGGCACCACCCGCATCTCCGTGATCTTGGGCGTGCTCATCGTCGTCCCGGCCTCCCCGCTCCACCCGTCCACCCCACCTCACGGACGATAGGAGCCGGCGGTGATACCCGTCCAACACTGTTTACGCATTGTCCGATGCCGTGGCGACATCAATCGGACTAAGGACCCGCCGGCATCGTCCGGCGCGACGGAAGGGCGGACGGAAAGCAGAACGGCCGCACGGGCACCGGAAGGGTGCGCGTGCGGCCGTTCGCCGTCGTGCGGCGGGTCAGTCGCGGGTGAGCTTGCGGTGCGTGACCCGGTGCGGGCGGGCGGCGTCGGCGCCCAGCCGCTCGATCTTGTTCTTCTCGTAGTCGGCGAAGTTGCCCTCGAACCAGAACCAGTTCGAGCCCTCTTCCCACGCCAGGATGTGCGTGGCGATGCGGTCCAGGAACCACCGGTCGTGCGAGGTGATCACGGCGCAGCCGGGGAACTCCAGCAGCGCGTTCTCCAGGCTGGACAGCGTCTCGGTGTCCAGGTCGTTGGTCGGCTCGTCCAGCAGCAGGACGTTGCCGCCGAGCTTCAGCGTCAGCGCCAGGTTCAGCCGGTTGCGCTCACCGCCGGACAGGACGCCCGTCGGCTTCTGCTGGTCGGGGCCCTTGAAGCCGAACGCCGCCACGTACGCGCGGGACGGCATCTCGACCTGCCCGACGTTGATGTGGTCGAGGCCGTCGGAGACGGCCTGCCACACGGTCTTCTTCGGGTCGAGGCCGCCGCGGCCCTGGTCCACGTAGGAGATCTTGACGGTCTCGCCGAGCCGCAGCTCGCCGGTGTCCGGCTGCTCCTCCCCGACGATCATGCGGAACAGGGTGGTCTTGCCGACGCCGTTCGGGCCGATGACGCCGACGATGCCGTTCGGCGGCAGGTTGAACGACAGATCCTCCATCAGGGCGCGGTCGGCGAAGCCCTTGCCCAGCTTGTCCGCGACGATCACCGTGTTGCCCAGCCGCGGGCCCGGCGGGATCTGGATCTCCTCGAAGTCCAGCTTGCGGGTCTTGGCCGCCTCGGCCGCCATCTCCTCGTAGCGCTCCAGCCGCGCCTTGCTCTTCGTCTGCCGCGCCTTCGGGTTCGAGCGGACCCACTCCAGCTCGTCCTGGAGGCGCTTCTTGCGCTTGGCGTCCTTGTTGCCCTCGACCTTCAGCCGGTCGGCCTTCTTCTCCAGGTACGTGGAGTAGTTGCCCTCGTAGGGGAAGCAGCGGCCGCGGTCGAGCTCCAGGATCCACGTCGCGACGTTGTCCAGGAAGTACCGGTCGTGGGTGACGGCCAGGACGGTGCCCTCGTACTTGGCGAGGAACTGCTCCAGCCACTGCACGCTCTCGGCGTCCAGGTGGTTGGTGGGCTCGTCCAGCAGCAGCAGGTCGGGCGACTCCAGCAGCAGCTTGCACAGCGCGACCCGGCGGCGCTCGCCACCCGACAGCTTGGAGACCTCGGCGTCGCCCGGCGGGCAGCGCAGGGCGTCCATCGCCTGCTCCAGCTGGCTGTCGAGGTCCCAGGCGTTGCGATGGTCGAGCTGCTCCTGCAGCTTGCCCATCTCCTCCATCAGCTCGTCGGAGTAGTCCGTCGCCATCTTCTCGGCGATCTCGTTGAACCGGTCGAGCAACGCCTTGGTCTCGGCGACGCCCTCCTGCACGTTTCCGAGGACGGTCTTCTCCTCGTTCAGCGGCGGCTCCTGCTGGAGCATGCCGACGGTGAAGCCCGGCATGAGGCGCGCGTCGCCGTTGGACGGCTGTTCCAGACCGGCCATCATGCGCAGCAGCGTCGACTTACCGGTGCCGTTCGGCCCCAGAACGCCGATCTTGGCGCCTGGAAGGAAATGCAGGGTGACGTCGTCCAGGACGACCTTGTCGCCATGTGCCTTGCGCACACGCTGCATTGTGTAGATGTACTCGGCCATATCCTCAAGACTAGGGGACCCACGGCACCATTTCGTCGCTGCGCGGCAAGCGTCACCGGACGGTGCCGGCCGGACACCACCGAGCGGCCGCCGCTCGGACGGCGCCGGCCGGGCGGCGCCGGCCGGGGCCGGTCAGGCGTCGCCGGGGCGGGAGGCGTCGACGGCCGGGAGGCAGACGCGGTCGCGGCCGGACTCCTTGGCCCGGTAAAGGGCGAGGTCGGCCGCCGCCAGCAGCTCGATGAGGTCCTCGCCGTGGGTGCGGAACAGCGCGACGCCGACGGAGACCGTCACCGTGACCGTGCCCTCCTCGGCGGGCACCGCGAGGCGGCGGACGCGGCCGCGCAGGCGCTCGGCCACCCGGCACGCCTCCACGGTGTCGGCGCCGGGCAGCAGCACCACGAACTCCTCGCCGCCGAACCGGCCCACCACGTCGTAGTCGCGGAGCTGGTGGCACAGCGTGCTGGCGACCCCCACCAGCACCTGGTCGCCGATCAGGTGCCCGTGGGTGTCGTTCACCCGCTTGAAGTGGTCGATGTCGATCAGCAGCAGGGCGAGGGCGTCCTGGGTGCGCTGGGCCCGGGACAGCTCGGTGTCGGCCTCCCGCTGCCAGGCCGCCGCGTTCAGCAGGCCCGTCTTGGCGTCGGTGCGCGCCGCGGCCTGCAACTGCTGGTGCATGAGGCTGCGCTGCAGCAGCATCACGGGCGGGAGCGCCAGCAGCAGCAGCCCGAGGGTCAGCGCGCTGGTGATCGCCACGAGGGTGCCCACGCAGAGCTCGACCAGGTCCAGCAGGAGGCTCTCGCGCGTCCACAGCACGTCCCGCCAGCGGCTCTCGGGGTTGGCCGCGTGCGCGGCCACCGCGACCAGCGCCGTGTTCACGATGGTGAACAGCGCCGCGCAGCCGACCGCCGCCGGGATGCCGGGATACGCCTGCACCACCCAGTGCGGGGCGCCCGTCAGCGGCTCGGGGACCACCACGTGGAACACCAGTGACGCGCAGGCTCCGGCGATGCCGTGCGCCGCGGCGACGAGCCCTCGCCGGTAGACGAGGGTCCGGCGCACCCGGAACTGCAGGAGCGCCTGCAGCGGTACGGGGATCAGCAGCGCGTACAGCGGCGGCAGCAGCAGCGCGACGGGCAGCCACCACGCCGACAGCAGGTCCCGCGCCACCCCGGCCGGCATGCCGAGCCGGCGGGACGCCTCGATGCAGACGGCGCCGCACGCCAGCAGCGCCGCGAACGTCGCCAGGTCGTGGACCCGGAAGGGGGTGCGGAACAGCAGGGCGATGATCAGGCCGAGATGGACGGCGACCACCGCCGGCACATAGACCACGAGCAGGGACGGACGCCCCAGTAGCGATCGGCGGCGGGGCACGCGGGTGATTTCCCCGCCCCGGTCCTCGGCGGACGACTGCACTGCCGTCATCCTTCCCCCTTACACGCATCACGTTGTGTAACACGATAGTTGCAACGTGTGCGGAACGGGCGTGAAACCGGTACCTTCGATAGGGCACATGCTGGTGACCATTCTGGGCACCATGCATGGGAGGCCGCAGATCCGCGGACCTCGGCACATCCTGAGGGGGGCAACATCATGCGCGGCGTTTCCTGGATCTAGGCGGGCCCGCGGGACCCCGACAGTGCGGGGGCGCAGACCGGCAGCGACACCACCTGCCGGCCACGCCCCCGACCGCTCACATCGCGATCCCCCCGCAGCGGACGCCCAAGCGCCCGCCCCCCGCTCACGCCCGCCCCCAGCGCCCCACCACCCCACCGCCCCACCGCGGTCGAACGCTATTGCTCATCACGGGTCTTTCGGCTCGGGGGCAGGACGACGACGTCGAGGGCGCGGAGCCGGTCGGGGTCGGTGTCGACGGCGATGCGGGTGATCCGGCCGCCTTGAACGGTGAAGGCGATGACGGCTTTGACCACTCCGTGGTGGGTCCATACGGCCGCGGGCTCGCCGTCGGCGAGGGCGAGGCGGGCGGCCTGGGCTCGGCCTGCGAAGAAGGACGCCACGGCTTCGGCACCGCGGAACTCGCCGACGGCCACCGCGTCGGGATCGAGGAGATCGAGCAGGGCGTGGAAATCGCCGCCGCGCGCCGCCGCGAGGAACGCGGCGACGATTTCCTGTTTCGCTGAACGCGCAGTGCCGGACGCCTCGGCGGCGCCCTGCACGCGGCGCCGCGCCCGGCTGGCGAGCTGCCGGGTCGCCGCCGGCGACCGGTCGATGATGGAGCCGATCTCCCCGAACGGCACCGCGAAGACGTCGTGCAGGACGAGCGCGAGCCGCTCGGCGGGCGCCAGCGTGTCCAGCACCACCATCAGCGCGACGCCCACCGAGTCGGCCAGCAGCGCCTCGTCCTCGGGACCGGCCTGGCCGACCGGGTGGACGCGCGCCCGAGCCGTCCCCGGCTCGGGGGGCAGCGCCCCGATCGCGTCCTCGGGCCTGCTCCGGCGCGCCTCCATCATGTTCAGGCACACCCGCGCGACGACGGTCGTCAGCCACCCGCCCGGGTTCTCCACCTGACCGGTGTCGGCGCGGCTGACGCGGGCCCACGCCTCCTGCACCGCGTCCTCGGCCTCGCTCCGCGACCCCAGCATCCGGTACGCCACCGCCTGCAAGTGCTTCTGGTGCTCGGCGAACCGCGCGCTCAGCCAGTCCTGCTCGGCCATCTGTCACACTCCCGCGAAATCTCCTGTCATACGAAGTGACCGGCGCGATCGCGTCGATGTGACATCCGGGCCCGGCTGTCCTCCCCGCCGCATCCGGCGGGCCACCTGCACATGAAGGAGACAAGGCATGAAGGCTCATGTGAGCTCCATCCTGCTCGGCGTCCGGGACATGGACCGGGCCAAGCGGTTCTACGCCGAGGGCCTGGGCTGCGAGATCGACAAGGACACCCGCCACTTCGTCTCGTTCCGCGTGGGGGAGGGATCCCTGCGGCTCGCCCTCTACGAGTGGGACGCCGCGGCGAAGGACGCCGGCGTCTCCCCCGAGGGATCCGGATTCCGAGGGGCCTCCTTCCACCTGAACCCCGACTCGCGCGAGGCCGTGGACGAGACGATGCGCAAGGCCGTCGAGGCAGGCGGCAGCGTGGTCAGGAAAGCGGCCCCCGCCCGGTGGGGCGGCTACTTCGGCTACTTCGCCGATCCCGACGGGTACCTGTGGAAGGTCACCACCTCCGCCTCCTGACCGCCTGACCGTCACGCGGGCCCCGGTCGGCGCGGCCGAGGCCCGCGTCACGCGGGCCGCGTCACGCGGCGGGGGCCCGCGTGTCCATGGCGCCGAGGGCCGTCATGCCTGCCGGGTCATGCGGCTTGGGGGGTGGGTTCGGCGGGGGTCTCCTCGGTGTCCGGTGGGGCGGTCAGGGCCCACTGGTCGGCGGCGTCGCGGGCGGTCTGGCGGTCCTCGTCGCTGAGCGCGCCGCCGCGCTGGACGGGGCGGAAGTCGGCCGTGCCGCGGCCGAGGTCGTGGCCGACGGTGCTGGCCTCGATCTCGGCGGAGAACCGCCACTGGCCGTCGCGCTCGTACTGCCGGACGCGGAGCCGCCCCGTGACCAGGACGGGCGTCCCCCGCCGGAAGTCGGAGGCGTTGACGTTGTCGGCGAGGCCGCGCCAGCAGTTGACGGTCAGGAACATGGTGTCGAGGTCCTGCCAGGAGCCGGTCTCCCGGTCGTAGCGGCGGGGCGTGCAGCCGACGCGCAGCGACAGGAACGGCGTGCCGTTGCCGGTGACGGTGTAGTACGGCTCGGCGGCGGTCCAGCCGATGACGGTGACGTGCGCTTCGTTCACGGGTCCTCCGTTGGTTCGCGTGCTTGTGGAACCAACGGTGCCCGAGCCGTCACCATGGGCGACAGCTCCGTGGAAAATGTGGATAACTACGCGGGCGGGCGGCCCAGCGCGACGTCCACGTCGTGCCGGAAGCCCGCGTAGACGCGCAGGTCGGCGGCCACGGGCTCGATGACCTTGTCGCGCGCGACCCGCTCGATGCCCTCCCGCATGTGCTCCTCCATCTTGTCGCCGTGCTTGGCGGAGGAGAGCGCGACGAGGTTGCGGCAGGCGGACGAGGTGAGCCAGCCCATGCCGAGCGTGCAGACGACGAGGACGGCGACGTACGGGATGAGGCCCGCCTGGCCGATGAGGCCGCCCGGGTCGTCCCCGCCGACCTTGAGCACGCCGTAGGCGACCAGGACGCCGATCCAGACGACGCTGAGCGCGGCGACCAGGACCAGGAAGTACTGCCAGGTCTTGACCAGCCACCACCAGCGCGGCACCTGGTTGAACGTCGGCAGCGCCTCCTTGAGGGACTCCCCCAGCGCCTCGGGGATGCCGGCGGCCTGCGAGCGCGCCGCCGCGCGGACGGACCGGGCCCAGTGCACGGGCAGCTCGCCGGTGATGCCGTCGGTGACCCCGGCGAGCGCGTTGTCCACGTCGCCCTGCTGGGCGCCGATGGGGCCGGTGAAGGCGTTGCGGAGCTCCTCGCGCAGCTCGGTGAGGCGCATCCGGCGCAGCGGGTCCGAGCGCAGCCGGGTGATCAGCGCGCTGACGGGCCAGCCGACGAAGTCGGCGGCGCGCAGCTCGTAGGCGCTCTCCATCGCCTCGGCCACGGCGGGCGCGCCCGCGGCGTCGGTGAGGGCCTGGACGAGCTCGTTGCGGCGGTCGTCGTCCACGGTGACGGGCGGTTCGGCGGCGAAGCGGTGCTCGGCGAAGCGCTCGGCGATCCGGTCGACGTCGGCGGCGAGGCGCTCGCTGCGGGCGCGGCGCGCGGCGACGGTGTCGACCAGGACGTCGCGGAAGCCGTGCACGCCGTCGTCGGCGACGGCGGAGGTGGTGATGATCCGCGGCTCGGAGAGGCCCTCGGCCTCCAGCAGCCGGCGCAGGTCGGCGACGCAGTCGTCGATCTCGTCGGGGGCCAGCCGGTCGACCTGGTTGAGGACGATGAGGGTGACGCCGGCGTACCGGGCGAAGGGGACGATGTAGTTGCGGTGCAGCGCGGCGTCGGCGTACTTCTGCGGGTCGACGACCCAGACGAGCAGGTCGGCGATGGTGACGAACCGGTCGACCTCGGCGCGGTGCAGGGCCTGGATGGAGTCGTGGTCGGGCAGGTCCAGCAGGACGAGGCCCTGCAGGGAGCTGTCGGCGCGTTCCAGGTCGAGGGCGCTGGCGCGGGCGTAGCGGTGCCGCTTGTCGACGTCGAGCCAGTCGAGCAGCGGCCCGGCGCCGTCCAGGCCCCACACGCAGGCGTGCGCCTTGGACGTCATCGGGCGGCGCATCCCGGTGGGCGACAGCTCCAGCCCGCAGATCGCGTTGAACAGCGAGGACTTGCCGCTGCCGGTGCCGCCGGCGAGGGTGACGACGGTGTGCTCGCCGGACAGCCGCAGCCGCTGGCCGGCCCGGTCGAGCAGCGCGCCGGCGTCGTCGAGGAGCGGCCGGTCCAGCCGTCCGGTGCCGGCCTGGACCAGCCGGTCCAGGCCGTTGAGGCGGTCGGTGAGGGTGGGGGCGGCGGGCTCGGCGGGCGGCGGTCCGGCCTGCGCGGCCGGGTGCTCGCCGGAGGCGTCCCGCGGAGGGACCGGGATGCCGCCGGGGCTCGTCGGCGAGCCGGCGGGCAGGGCCGAGGTGGTCATCGGGCGACCTCGAGGTTGTAGGTGGCCTGGTAGAGCTGGACGGGGACGGTCTCGTCGGGGATGCCGGCGCCGTCGAGCACCTGCCCGAACCGGATCGCCTCCTCGTCGAACAGCATCCCGATGCGGCTGCGCAGGTCGGCGCGGGCCTTGGCGCCCATGCCGCGCAGCGACTCGGCGCCGAACAGCGCCTTGAGCAGCCGCTGCGGCACGGCGCTGGTGCCGCCCTCGACGGCGACGTCGGAGGTGCCGTAGCCGAGCAGGCCGATCATCAGGACGAGCGAGACCGCCTCGGTGTCGAACGAGACGAGCTTGGCGACCGAGCGCTTGGTCACGCCCTCGGTGCGGATCAGCTCCTGGACGTGGTCCTGCCAGGCGCTGACGGCGCGGGTCACGCGGCGCGCCAGCTCCGGGGAGACGTGCCCGATCTCGTCGCCGCGCCCGGCCAGCACCTTCCCGCCGGCCGGGTGGGCGCGCCAGCGGACGACGACCTGCTCGGCGCCGTGCTCGGCGGACGACATGATCAGCGATTCGAGGCCGCTGCGCAGCGCGGCCTTCAGCGCGCGCACACGGGCGGGGCTGCGGTGGCGGCGGCTGGTGCCCCGGCCGCGGCGCGCGCGCTGGACGTGCAGTGCGCGCAGCAGGTCGCCGGTGCCGGCGAAGTCCTGCCAGCGGGCGAGGACCTCGCCGCGCAGCAGCGAGCCGTTGCGGGTGGCCTCGTCGAGCTCGGCGAGGGCGGTGCCGTAGGCGGCCTCGACCTGCTGGGCGAGCTCGGCGCGCTGCTCGACCTGCGCCTCGACCTGCCGGGCCAGCTCGGGGACGCGGGTGCGGAAGCTGTCCAGGACGGCGGCGAGGGTGTCGCTGATGACGATCTCGCGGTCCTCGACGTCGTCGGCGACGCCGACCAGCCAGGCGCGGATGTCCTCGACGGCCTCCTCGGGCAGCCGGCTCTCCTCGATCCGGGTCTCGGGGATCGTGAAGCGGCGGGCGTCGCCGACCTCGTGCCCGTCGAGCATCTCGGCGAAGTGCTCGACGACGTCGGAGGCGCCCTGCCCGACCGATCCGGGGCGCCCGCCGGGGCCGTCGCCCTGCGGGACGCGGGAGAGCACGACCCCGATGGTCGCGCCGTTCTCCTTGGCGCGCTGGAGCATCTGCCACACCTGCGCGTCGGCGTAGCGGGCGGCGGTGGTGACGCACAGCCACAGGTCGGCGGCGGCCATCAGCTTGGTGGCGAACTCGTAGTGGTCCTCGAAGACCGAGTCGAAGTCGGGGCTGTCGAGCAGCGCCAGGCCGGGCGGGAGGGCCTCGCTGGCGATGACGACCAGCTGGTCGCCCGCGATGGCGTCGGGGGCCGGGCCGCGGACGCGTCCCATCCCGGGCAGCATCGGCCCCTCCATGAACCACTGCACGTGGTCGGGGTGGCAGACGAGGATCGGGCTGCTGGTGGTGGGGCGGAGCACGCCGGTCGCGCTCACGCGGGACCCGACCAGCGTGTTGACCAGGGTGGACTTGCCCGCGCCGGTGGACCCGCCGAGCACCACCAGCAGCGGCGCGCCGGCCGCCTGCAGGCGGGGCAGGACGTAGTCCTCCAGCTGGTTGCGCAGCTCGTCGCGGGCCTCGCGGGCCTCCTGCACGCCGGGCACGTCCAGCAGGAAGTCGAAGGCGCCGAGCTGGTCGCGCAGCGCGGTCAGCGCCCTGACCAGCTCGCCCTGCCGGACGGTCGCCGCGCCGGACCGGGCGGGCGCGCCGGACCGGGCGGGCGGGGCGGCGCGGGCCGCCGGCGCCGCCGTGCGCCCGGGCGCCTCGTCGCCGGCGGCCGGCTCGGCGCCGGACGCGGCCTGGTCCGGCTTTTCGGGCATGGTGCTCCCGGTCGCGGGCTTCGCGGAGTCCTCGCCTCCGCGTCCGGTGCCCGCCTCCTCGTCGTGGACCGCGCTTCGCTCTGCGGGGGGTGTCACGGATCCCGTCCCAAGTCGGCTCGAATCGTGTCGATCTCTCGCGCCACGTCGACGACGTCGCCCACGACCACGATCGCCGGGGGCCGGACTCCGCCGGCGGCCATCTCGCCGGCCACGGTGCCCAGCGTCGCGGTCAGCGTCCGCTGGCCCGGGAGGGTGCCGTCCTGGATGACGGCGACCGGCGTGTCGGACGAACGACCATAGCGCACGAGGGCCGGCGCGATGACCGCCATGCGCTCCACCGCCATCAGCAGGACGAGCGTCCCGTGGGCGCGGCCCAGCGCCTCCCAGTCGACGGTCGATTCCGGGTGGCCCGGCGGCACGTGCGCGGAGACGACGTGGAACTCCTGCGCGACGCCGCGGTGGGTGACCGGGATGCCCGCGGCGGACGGAACCGCCACCGAGCTGCTGATCCCGGGGACCACCGTGACCGGGACGCCGTGCCGGGCGCAGTGCAGCGCCTCCTCGCCGCCCCGGCCGAACACGAACGGGTCGCCGCCCTTGAGCCGGACGACGAACTTCCCCTGCCTGGCGTGCTCGACGAGGTAGTCGTTGATCTTGTCCTGGGTGACGGTCCGGCCGTAGGGGATCTTGGCCGCGTCGATCACCTCGACGTCGGCGGCCAGCTCGTCCAGCAGCCCGCCGGGCGCGAGCCGGTCGGTGACCACGACGTCGGCCATCGCCAGCAGCTGCCGGCCGCGGACGGTGATCAGGCCCGGGTCGCCGGGGCCGCCGCCGACGAGCGCGACGCCGGACGGCTTCTGCCGGGACCGCCGCGACTCCAGGCCGCCGTCGCGCAGCCCGTCCACCACGGCGTCGCGGATGCCCGCGGCGCGCCGCGGGTCGCCGCCGAGCAGCACCCCGACGGTGGCGTCGCCGGCCTGCCCGCTCGCGGGCGTCCAGGCCGGGGACGACTCGGCGTCGTCGGCGCGCACCGACCAGATCCGTGCGGCCTCGGCCTCGGCGACGACGTCCCCGTTGACCTTGGCGTCGTCGGTGACGGCCTGCACCAGCCAGGCTCCCGCGCAGTCGCCGCGCCGGTACGGGCGGGCGTGCCAGGCGATCCGGCCGGCCTCGGCGAGGCCCTGCAGCGAGGCGGTCACCTCGGGCGACACGAGGACGACCTCGGCGCCCGCGTCCAGCAGGGCGGGGACGCGGCGCTGCGCGACCCGGCCGCCGCCGACGACGAGGACGCGTCGCCCTCGAAGGCGCAGACCTAGCAGGTACGGGGGCACGTGGTGATTCTTTCGGACGCCGGTGACGGACAAGTGTCTTTGTGGAACAAAGGTACTCGGGTTGGCGAGTTCATGGAGAGGGGCTCCGGCCGTTCGATAGCCGAGCGTGACTCATTCCGAGACCAGCTCGTTACGGGGCGCGGCCTCCTTCTCGGTGACCCCGGCCGAGTCGAACGTGGCGACCTCGTGCAGCACCCGGACCGCGCCCTGGACCAGCGGCAACGCCAGCAGCGCGCCGGTCCCCTCGCCCAGCCGCAGCTCCAGGTCGACCAGCGGGCGCAGCCCGAGGTGATCGACCGCCGCGGAGTGGCCGGGCTCGGCGGAGCGGTGCCCGGCGACGCAGCCGGCGAGGGCGTCGGGGCTCATCGCGGCGGCGGCGAGGGCCGCCGAGCCGGCGATCACCCCGTCCAGCACGACCGGGACGCGCAGCGCCGCCGCGCCGAGGACGAACCCGGCGATCCCGGCGTGCTCCAGCCCGCCGACGGCCGCCAGGACGTCCAGCGGGTCGCGGGCGGCGGCGCCGTCGAGGAGGCCGTGCCGGGCGAGGGCCGTCCGGACGACCTCGACCTTGCGGGCGTGGGTGGCGTCGTCGATGCCGGTCCCCCGGCCGGTGACGCGCTCGGGCGGCAGGCCGGTGAACGCGGCGATCAGCGCGGCCGACGCGGTGGTGTTGGCGATGCCCATGTCGCCGGTGATCAGGCAGCGGGCGCCCTGGTCCGCCAGCTCGCGGGCCACCTCGATGCCGGTCGCGACGGCGCGGCGCGCCTCGTCCATGGTCATCGCGGGGCCGGCCGTCATGTCGGCGGTGCCGGCGGCGATCTTGCGGGCGAGCAGGCCGGGCGCGGGGTCCAGCGGGGCGGCGACGCCGATGTCCACGACGGTGACCCTGGCGCCGACCTGCTTGGCGAACGCGTTGACGACCGCTCCGCCGGCGACGAAGTTCGCCACCATCTGCGCGGTGACCTCTTGTGGCCATGGCGTCACGCCCTGTGCGTGCACGCCGTGGTCGGCGGCGAAGACGGCGACGGCGGCGGGCTCGGGCAGCGGCGGCGGGCACCGCCCGGCCAGCCCGGCGAGCTGGACCGAGACGTCCTCCAGCACGCCGAGCGACCCCGGCGGCTTGGTGAGCCGGCCCTGCAGGGCGCGGGCGTCGTCCATCGCGGCCCGGTCGGGCGGCGCGATGGCGGCCAGCGTCTCCCCGATCAGGTCGCCGGCGGCCCCGGTCACTTCATCGGCCACGGTCGTCTCCCTCAGATTCCCAGCTCGCCGAGCACGTCCAGCAGAGCGTCGTTGGACGGGCGGTCCCGCACGGAGATGCGGAGCCAGTCGCTTCCCAGGCCGGGGAAGGTGTCCCCGCGCCGGACCGCGTAGCCGCGCTGCCGCAGCAGCGCCCGGATGCCGAGGGCGTCCGGCACGCACAGGCACAGGAACGACGCGCGCGCCTCGGGCACCACGTACAGGCCGCGGGCGGTCAGCTCCGCGGCGAGCCGGTCGCGTTCGGCGGCGAGTCCGGCCGCCCACGCCTCCGCCTCGGCGATCGCCTGCGGCTCGCAGCACGCCTCGACGGCCACCAGCGCCGGCGTGGACACCGCCCACAGCGGCTGCGCCTCCGCCAGCCGCTCCACCAGGTGCCGGTCGGCGAGCAGGTATCCGGCGCGCAGCCCGGCGAGCCCCCACGTCTTGGTCAGCGACCGGATCACCGCGATCCCGGCGGGCAGCCGGGTCGCGAGGGTCTCCGGTTCGCCGGGGACGCAGTCCATGAACGCCTCGTCCACGACGACCGTCCGGCCGGGCCGGGCCAGCGCGGTGATCGCGGCGGCGGGGTGCAGCACCGAGGTCGGGTTGGTGGGGTTCCCGACGACGACGAGGTCGGCGTCGTCCGGCACGACGGCGGGGTCGAGGGTGAAGTCCTTGCCGAGGACCGCCCGCTCCACGGTGTGCCCGGCGGCCCGCAGCGCCGCCTCCGGCTCGGTGAACTGCGGATGCACCACGACCGCCTTGCGGGGCTTCAGGACGCGGGCCAGCAGCACGAACGCCTCGGCGGCGCCGGCGGTGAGCAGCACCTCCCCGGCGGCCCGGCCGTGCCGCCGCGCGACGGCCCGCCGGGCCGGCCGCGGGTCGGGGTATCCGGCCAGGTCGGCGACGGACGCGCGGAGCCGGTCGGCCAGCCAGGCGGGCGGCGTGCCGGTGCGCACGTTGACGGCGAAGTCGGCGAGCCCGTCGCCGACCTCGGCGTCCCCGTGGTGGCGCAGGTCGACCTCGTCGGCGTCGCCGTCCGGGCCGACCGCCGCCGGCCAGTGCCCGATCACGGCGCCCCCCGTCCGGCGGCCGCCCCGTGGCCCGCTGCGGGGCCCGCCTCGAAGTAGAGCAGCGCGTTGACCGCCGCCGCGGCCACCGCGGACCCGCCCTTCTCCGACACGTTGCTGAGCTGCGGCAGCCCGCTGGCCCGCAGCGCCTCCTTGGCCTCGGCGGCGCCCACGAACCCGACGGGCATGCCGATGACCAGCGCGGGACGCACGCCGCGCGCGATGATCTCGAAGATCGCCTCCGGCGCGGAGCCGACCACCCAGACCGCGCCGGGCCCGACCTCGGAGTACGACAGCCGGATCGCGGCGGCCGACCGGGTGATCCCGGCGGCCCGCGCCATCCGCCCGGCGGCCGGGTCGTCGGCGTGGCAGACCGCCTCGCGGGCGCTGATCCCGGCGGCCGTCATCCGCTCGTCGGTGACGATCGGCGCGCCGGAGCGCAGCGCGGACCAGCCCTGCGTGAGGAAGTCCTCCCTGGTGACCAGGTCCACCGCGTACTCCAGGTCGGCGGTGGCGTGGATCACCCGTTCGGCGACGGCCCGCCACAGCGGCGGCATCGGCGACAGGTCGACGCGGGAGCGCAGGATCTCGTAGGACCGGACCTCGATCGGGTGGGGCTGGCGTACGGTCACTGCGCCTCCAGGTTGATCACGGTCGGGTGGGTCACGGTCGGTCCTCGCGGTCGCCGGGGGTTGTCGTCGGGCACCAGGGTTTCACGGGTCGCGGGTGGCTATGACCCGGCTGCACCGGGTTCACCGGTGACGGGCGGGTTCGCCGGGATGATCCGGGCCACGGCCACCGTGGCGCGCGCGGTCGCGCGCTTCGCCACGACGAGCCGGGCACCTCCGCCGCAGGGGTCGTGCGCACCGCCGCCGAGCGCGCGGGCCCCGTGCAGGGCCGCCGCCTCGGCCACGCTGGCCGTCCCGGTCCGGGCCCGTACGCCCTCGGCCGGGTTCGGCACCGCCACCTGCGCCAACACGCCCACAGGGTAGGCGACGAGGTGAAATCCGAGCATTTCGGCCGCGTCGCGGACGCCACCGGTGCCCGCCCGCGCCTCGACGGTCGCCAGGCACGCGACGTCCTCGCCGCGCAGGTCGTCGCGGGCGAGGACGGAACCGATCAGTCCGGCGATCTCGCGCGCGTCCGCCCGGCTGGACGCGCCGGCGCCGACGACCAGGGTCACAGGACGGGGCGGCCGGGCGGGGGCGGGAGGGTCTCGACGCCCCTGATCCGCTTCGCGGGCGGCCGTTCGGCGACGGGGACGGGGCGTTCGGCCCAGATGATCGTGATGGGGGGCGGCGGCTCCGGGGGCTCGGGCAGCGGGTTCACCTGGAGGCTCGTGGCACGGGCTCGGAAGCCGTTGGCGCCGAGGACGTCCAGGAGGGCGCGGATTCCGCCTTCCGCCGCCGTGGCGACGAGGCGGTGCCGGGCCTGCGACGCGCAGATCCCGAGCGCCTCCGACGCCGCGTCCGCCAGGAAAACGGCGTCGGGGACGGGCAGATGGTCGAGGACGGTACGGATCTCGCCACGGGACACCGCCACCCGGACGCCATGCCTGCGGACGTTCTCCCTTATCCGCGTGCACGCGGAGTCGTCGCGGTCGAGGGCCACGGCCGCCGCGCCGAAGCGGGCGCATTCGATCGCTACGGAGCCGTCACCGGAACCGATGTCCCAGACCATGTCCCCTATGCCGGGCCCCAGTTTCGCCAGCACCAAGGAGCGCGCCTCCGGTGAGAGCGCCGATTCGCCGCCGAAAGCGTCCTCGGGCAATGCCCAGGTCGGTTCGCGTAGGGCGGGGCCGGCGATCCAGGTGGGCGTTTCCTCCCCGCGCCGGTTGTCCAGCACCAGGACCACGTCTGGTTTGTTCCATGGCCGTGTGGTCGCTTCAGCCGGACGGACGTGGACGACGCGCTCGCCAGGCCCGTCGACGTCCTCGCACACGACGAACGAACGCGGCGTCTGCGGGAACAGCGCGCGTCCCAGTTCGGCAGGTCCCGCGCCGGGGGCGGTCAGCACCGCCACCTTGGGGTGCGCGCGGCAGGCGTTCACCGCGCGCCGGAACTCCTGGGCGGAGACGACCAGCGCGTCGTCCCAGGGCACGCCGGCCAAGGCGAAGGCCCGCCCCGCCAGCGCCATCGCGGGGCGCGGCGAGCCGTCACGGCCGCTGACCGTGAGCATGGCCTACCGCGCCATCCGCCCGAACATCCCGACCATGCGCTCTCCCCTCGCGTCGACCAGCACGACCTGCGCCGCCACCGGGCTGGTGGCCGATCCGGCCGCCTCGGCGGCGAACCGCTCCAGCTCGCCCGCGGTGCGCCGGCACAGCTCGCGCCCGCAGGGACCGAGCCGACCGGCGGCCTCCCACAGCTCGTAGACGCGCTGCGGCGTGCCGGCCCGCTCGACCTCCCCGGCCAGCGCCGCGCCGCCGTCCAGGTCCGCGGTGATCGCGGCCAGCGCGGGGACGCCGCCCGCGATCCCGGCCTGCTCCTCCATGCCGGACACCAGCACGACCTGCGCGAGCCCCTCCCCGACCGCGCCGCGCAACGCGGCGAGGCCGGCGGGGACGAAGCAGTCGTCCGGCAGTTTCGGCAGCATCCGGCGGGCCGTCTCCCCCGCGTTCGCGCCGTGCATCACCAGCGTGCGCCGCGCCGCCCTCGGCTCGGCGGCCTGTGTCCCGGTCATGCCCGTCCTTCCTGGTCGTGGACGTCGAGCCTCCTGCAGGCCGCGCCCGGGCCGGGACGCGGCGCGCCGGACGCGCCCGGATCGGTCAGCATGCCGGGCCGCCCTGCCAGAGGTCGGGGGCGATGCGGCTGAAGACGAGCATGTCCCGGTTGACGCCGCCGGCATCGCGTTCCGCGCCGCGCGCCACCCCTTCGCGCACGTAGCCGGCCTTCTCCGCGACCCGGATCGAGGCGTGGTTGGTGGTCATCGCGCGCAGCTCGACGCGGTAGAGCCCGCAGCCCCGGATAGCCCAGTCCGAGATGAGGGTCAGCGACTCGGTCGCGTACCCGCGCCCGCGCGCGCTTGACCGCATCCCGTATCCGACCTCGCAGGTCAGCTGCGCCCAGTCCACCTTGAACAGCCCTATGGTGCCGAGGAGGCCGCCGGTAGAGCGGTCGGTCACCGCCAGATGGATGCCGAGGCCGAAGCGCTGCACCTTGTGGACGCCTTCGCGCAGGAACCAGGCGAGCGGTTCGGCCTCCAGCGCGTCCGGGAAGTTCGGCGGCAGGAAGTCCTCGCCGGCCCGGATCACCTCGATGAGCTCCGGGGCGTCGTCGAGCCCGAACGGGCGCAGCACGAGGCGTCCGCTCTCCAGGCGCACGCTGTCGGTGAAGACGTCCACACTGCTCCCATCCACGTCCGCCGGCGGACCCGTCACAGGCAGGCCGCGACCATCCGGCTGGCGAACCAGGGAGATCCGGCCCAGTGCACATGGAGGTAGGACGCGACGCAGTCGCCCCGGACAAAGCCCACGGGACCGGACGCGGACCACTGCCAGGCGGCGGTCTCCCCATGGTCGGGGTCCGTCACCGTCCGGTGGAACTCGTGCCCGTGCACCCGTTCGCCCGCCCGGGCGACGACCGAATCGGCCACCGCCACCGCGGCACGATAGCCCAGCGTCAGCCGTGGGGCCATGGCCGCCTTGGCGCCATTCAGCACACCGCACATGGGGACGCCGTCGAGTTCCTGTGCGAGGTAGAGGAGTCCGGCGCATTCGGCGTAGAGGGGACGGGACGCGTTGGCGAACGCCGCCAGTTCCTTGCGCAGTCGTTCGTTGGACGACAACTGCGCCGCGTACACCTCGGGGAAGCCTCCGCCTATGACGACGCCGCGCGTCCCGTCGGGCAGGCTCTCGTCCTGCAGCGGATCGAACCGGACGACCTCCGCGCCCGCCGCCTCCAGCAGTTCCTCGTTTTCCGCGTAGCCGAACGTGAACACGGGACCGCCCGCTACTGCGATCCGGGGTCGTCCGCGGTGCTTCTCCGGTACGGCCGTGGACGGATCCCAGGGCACCGCGTCCAGTTGTGGCGCGCCCTGGGCCAACGCCAGCAGCGCGTCCAGGTCGCATGACGCCGCCACCAGATCGCCCAGTCTTCTTACGCTCTCCACCGCTTCGGCACTGCGTTCGGCCGCCGGCACCAACCCGAGATGCCGGGACGGCGTGACGGCGTCGTCGCTGCGGCGCAACGCCCCCAGGACCGGCAGCCCGAGTTCCTCGACGGCGTCGCGGCACATGCGCTCGTGGCCGTCCGACCCGAGCCGGTTGAGGATGACGCCTCCGACGCGGACCGTCCCGAACGACCGGAACCCGTGGACGAGCGCCGCGACGGACCGTCCCGCGGCGGCGGAGGCGTCCACGACCAGCACGACCGGGGCGTCCAGGAGCGTCGCGACGTGCGCGGTCGAGGCGTAGTCGCCTCCCCCGGCCGAGTCGGACGGCCCGAGCCCGGCCGCGCCGTCGTACAGGCCCATGACGCCCTCGACCACCGCGACGTCCGCGCCCGCCGCGCCGTGCAGGAACAGCGGCACGACCATTTCTTCGGACGTCAGCCACGGATCGAGGTTCCTGCCGGGCCGTCCCGTCGCGAGCGAGTGGTACCCGGGGTCGATGTAGTCGGGCCCCACCTTGTGCGGCGACACTCGCAGGCCGCGCCTCGTGAACGCCGCCATGAGCCCGGTTGCCACGGTCGTCTTGCCGCTGCCCGACGAGGGCGCCGCGATGACGAGCCGCGGAACGGTCACCACTCGATGCCCTTCTGGCCCTTCTGGCCGCTGTCCATCGGGTGCCGCACCTTGCCCATCTCCGTGACCAGGTCGGCGGCCTCGATCAGCCTCGGGTCGGCGTCCCGGCCGGTGATCACCACGTGCTGGTTGCCGGGACGGCCGGCGAGCGTGTCAACGACGTCGTCGACGTCGACCCAGCCCCACTTCATCGGATAGGTGAACTCGTCCAGGATGTAGAGGCGGTAGGTCTCGGCGGCCAGGTCGCGCTTGATCTGCTCCCAGCCCTCGCGGGCGTCGGCCTCGTGGTCGGCCTCGGTGCCGGGCCGCTGGATCCACGACCAGCCCTCGCCCATCTTGCTCCAGAACACCGGCCCGCCCTCGCCGGTCTGCTCGTGCAGCCGTCCCAGCGCGAGCAGCGCGTTCTCCTCGCCGATCCGCCACTTCGCCGACTTGACGAACTGGAACACCCCGATCGGCCAGCCCTGGTTCCAGGCCCGCAGCGCGAGCCCGAACGCGGCCGTCGACTTGCCCTTGCCCGGTCCGGTGTGCACCATCACCAGCGGCCGGTTGCGCCGCTGCCTGGTGGTGAGCCCGTCCTCCGGCACGTACTCCGGCTTCCCCTGCGGCATCTCAGTTCCTGCTTCCTCGGTCGGCGGCGCGGGCCTCGTCCGGCGTCATGCGACATTCCGGGCGTCGCGGACGACCCCGGCGAGCGCGTCGGCGGCGAGCCGGTCGAGCCGGACGACCTCGGCGCCGAGCCGGGCGCCCAGCGCGGCGGCCAGGCCGAGCCGCACCGGGCCGGACTCGCAGTCGACGACCACGGACGCGACACCGGCGAGCAGCCCGGCCGCCCGCGACGGGTCGGGGCCGTGGGTGGCGCGGCCGTCGGTCACCACGACCAGCAGCGGACGGCGGGCCGGGTCGCGCAGCCGCTCGACCCGCAGCACCTCCGCCGCGCGCATCAGCCCGGCGGACAGCGGCGTGCGGCCGCCGGTCGGGAGCGCGTCGAGGCGGCGCGCCCCGGCCTCCACCGACGACGTGGGCGGCAGCGCCAGTTCCGCGTCCCTCCCCCGGAAGGTGATGAGGCCGACCTTGTCGCGCCTCTGGTAGGCGTCCAGAAGAAGGCTGAGGACGGCGCCCTTCACCGCGCGCATCCGCTTGCGCGCCGCCATCGAGCCGCTGGCGTCCACAACGAACAGGACGAGATTGCCCTCCCGCCCGTCACGGACCGCTTCACGCAGGTCGCCGGGTAGGACGACCAGCCCCGAACCGGTGCGTCCCCGCGCGCGCTGGTGCGGTGCCGCCGCTCGCAACGTCGCCGCAAGGTGCACGCCTCGCGCGCCGGGCCGTGCACCGGAGACACGTCCGTACGGGCTGCGCGCCTTGGAACGCCGTCCCGGCGCACCGTTCCCGAGCCCCGGGACGGTGAAAAGGCGCGGCTTGTAGGCGGCGTCCGCCGGAGCGGGCTCGCTCTCCCCCGAACGGCCTTGACCGCTCTCCATCGGCTGCTCGGACTGCGGCTGCTCGGACTGCGGCGGCTCGGATTGCGGCGGGACGGGCGCGTCCTGCTGCCCGAGACCGTCGGGAAGACCGCCGCCCCCGCCGTCCGGGCCGCCGGGACCGTCCGGGCCGCCGTCGGGAGGCCCCGGATCGTCGGGCGGCTCCGGCTCCTCACCGTGCTCTTCGAGGACGTCGTCGAGCTTCTGCCGGTCCAGGCCGGGCGCGTCGAAGGGGTCGCGCCGGCGCCGGTGCGGCAGCGCCAGCCGCGCGGCGGTCCGCACGTCGTCGGCCGTCACCGCGGCGCGGCCGTGCCAGGCCGCCAGCGCGATGGCGGCGCGCGCCGTCACCAGGTCGGCGCGCAGGCCGTCCACCTCGAACGACGCGCAGACGGCGGTGATCTGGCGGAGCGCGGCGTCGGTGAGCTCCACGCCGGGCAGCCGGCGCCGGGCGGCCGCGATCCGCTCGGCCAGGTCCGCCTCGTCCGCCGCGAAGGCCGCGGCGAAGCCGTCCGGGTCGTCCTCGAAGCGCAGCCGCCGCCGGACGACCTCGGCGCGCTCGGCCGGATCGCGGGTCGCGGCGACCTCGACGGTCAGCCCGAACCGGTCCAGCAGCTGCGGGCGCAGCTCGCCCTCCTCCGGGTTCATCGTCCCGACCAGCAGGAACCTGGCCGCGTGCCGGACCGAGACTCCCTCGCGCTCCACGTACGACTCGCCCATGGCCGCCGCGTCCAGCAGCAGGTCGACCAGGTGGTCATGGAGCAGGTTGACCTCGTCGACGTACAGGACGCCGCGGTGCGCCGCCGCCAGCAGCCCGGGCTCGAACGCCTTCACGCCCTCGGTCAGCGCGCGCTCGATGTCCAGCGAGCCGGTGAGCCGGTCCTCGGACGCGCCCACCGGCAGCTCCACCAGCCGCGCGGCCCGCTCCCGCCCTTCGCCCGCGGCGTGCGGGCCGTCCGGGCACGCCGGATCGGGGTCGCCCGGGTCGCAGGAGAACCGGCAGCCCGGCACGGCCGGCACCGGCGGCAGCAGCCCGGCCAGCGCCCGCACGATCGTCGACTTCGCGGTGCCCTTCTCGCCGCGCACCAGCACCCCGCCGACGCCCGGCGACACGGCGTTGATCAGCAGGGCGAGCTTGAGATCGTCCATTCCGACGACGGCGGAGAAGGGGTAGCGCGCGCGGGCGCGCCCCTCGGTCCGGCCGGCGTTCGTCGCCGACGCAGGTCGCACGTCTGTTCGTCCTTCCTCGGGTGTCCACGCCCGTGGCGGTGCCTGGCCGACGGCCGGAGTCTCCTGGCTCCCGGATCACCGCTCCCCCTCGGCCTTCCAGCACCGCGTGCCGTGGCCGCGTCGAGGGGGGCTCCCCTGGTCACAGTTGCGGGACAGCCCCGGATTCGCACCGGGTTCCTCCGCTTCCGTCGCCCGCCCAGGATCGCACACACCCCGGCCGCGCTCGACCCCGCGCTTTATCGGCACACCGCCGGTAAATTTTGGCGATCCGCCAATCAGATGGTCTACTGGTCGGTATGGAACGACGCGCGGCCCCGCGCGGCGAGGCCGCCGGAGCCGCGCCGCCGCGCCCCCGCCACCAGCGCCTGCCGCGCGACGAGCGGCGCGACCAGATCCTCGACGTCGCGCGCCGGATGTTCACCGAGCTGCCCTACGCGGAGGTGTCCACGGCGGCCATCGCCCGGGAGGCGGGCGTCCAGCGCGGGCTCATCCACTACTACTTCGGCACCAAGCGCGAGCTGTTCCTCAAGGTCGTCCAGGGGCTGACGGCGACCGCCGCGGTGCAGGCGCCGCCGCCGGACGACCGGATGACGCTGCCCGAGACCGTCGAGCTGTGCGTGAACCTGTTCCTCGACACCGCCGAGCGCAACGCCACCACCTGGTTCGCGGCGCTGGACGCGGAGGGCTTCGGGCAGGACCCGGAACTCCTCGTCATCGTCAACCGGTTCCGCGACCGGACGGTCGAGCACATGCTCGCCGTCCTGCGGGTGCCCGCGCCGACCGGCACGCTGCGCGCCGTCCTGCGCGTCTACTCCGGGCTCGCGGACGCGGCGACGCGGCAGTGGCTCCAGGAGCGGACCCTCGACCGCGCGCAGGTGCAGACGCTGCTGACCAGGTCGCTGCTGTCGATGGTCACCGACATCGCCCCCGCCCTGGAGGCGCGCGGCGGCGGACCCGGGCGGCCGCTAGAAGCCGGGGACCGGCTGCTGCACGCCGCCGCGTACGGGAACGGCGAACCAGACGGCCTTCCCGCGAACGCCGGGTCCGAGCCGTGACAGGGTCCGCAGCGTGCCCCAGCGGCCCCGCGACAGTTCCCGGACGATGCCGAGCCCGCGCCCGCAGTCGCCCGACGTCCACGAATAGCCGGGCAACGCCGCCTCGACGTAGGCGTCGAAGACGGCGCACCGCACCTCGGCGCCGGCCCCGGAGGGGTCGCCGAGGTAGAGCCAGAGCTCGTGCGGGCCGTGGTCGCCCGCGTGCTGGTGGGCGTTGGTGGCGAGCTCGCTCACCATCAGCTGGGCGTCGCCGATCGCCTCGTCCCGCACGCCTAGCGAGATGAGCGCGTCGCGTAGCACGCGGCGCGCGTGGCCGGCGCAGCCGGGGCCGCCGGGCAGCGCCCACACCCAGCCGGGCCTGGCGCCGGCCGGGGCGTGCGCGCCGCCGGCGGCCATCGCGTCGGCCATGGTGTCGGCGGCCAGATCGGGCGCCGGGTCGGCGGCGGGGCCGTCCGGCGCCGGGTCGGGGGCCGCGGCGGCGGCCGTGCGGTCGTGCCCGGCGCGCGGCCCGGCGGTGTGCCGCGTCCCGCGCGGGCTCGCGTCGGTGGTCTCGGGCGGGGTCTTCACGAGTGCCTCCCGCGGGCCGCCCGCCCGGGCGCACGGTCCTGTCGCCGTCACTATGGGTTCCCGGGCGGTCACGCATTCAAGACTCTCGTGAGATTCTCACGTTCGCAACCGTCTTCAGGGAATTGCTCTGCCCTTCGTGCCGGGTTCGTCAATCGCGTTGTGAGCGGAGGCCGGAGCGGCGAGACTTCGCTCCCATGACCTACCGCCCCACCGTTCGTGGCCGCCGCCTGGCGCGGGAGCTCCGCAAACTGCGGGAGGAGCAGGGCCTGACGCTGCAGGAGGTGGCCGACCGGCTGGACTGGTCCCGGGCCACCGTCTCCCGCCTGGAAACCAGCCAGACCCGCCCGCGCCCCGGTGACATCGCCGACATCCTCGACCTCTACGGAGTACCGAGCCCGGACCGGGACGCGCTGATCACGCTGGCCAGGCAGGCCGGCCAGCGCGGCTGGTGGACCGCCTACCAGGACGTCTTCGCGGGCAGCTACGTCGCGCTGGAGGACGAGGCGTCGCACATCCGCACCTGGGACCCGCAGCTCATCCACGGGCTGCTGCAGATCGAGGACTACTCCCGCGCCGTGATCCGCGCCGGCCGGCTGCTGCCCGCGGAGGAGGACGTCGAGCGCCGGATCGCCGCCCGCAAGATCCGCCAGGCGCTGCTGGACCGCGACAGCGCCCCCCACCTGCAGGTGATCTTCGACGAGGCCGTCCTGCACCGGCCGATCGGCGGCGCCGAGGTCATGCGGGCCCAGCTGGAGTCCCTGGCCGAGGCGGCGAAACGCCCAACGGTGACCGTTCAGGTACTTCCGTTCACACAAGGGGGACATGCGGGCCTTGACGGACGTTTCACCATTTTGTCGTATCCCGACCCCGCCGACCCCGATATCGCCTACGTAGAGGGGACCATGGGTGACGTTTACCTCGAGAGCAGCGAGGCAATAGCAAAACATAGGGACCGCTTCGATCGGATCGAGGCGGCCGCCCTGTCCCCCGAGGAATCCGCGCACCTCATAGCCGAGGCAGCAAGGAGCAGCCCGTGACCAACCTGCAGCGCGAACTCAACGGAGCCGCCTGGCGCAAGTCGTCCCACAGCGGGAGCGGCGACCAGTGCGTCGAAGTGGCCCCCCTCTCCAGCGATCTGCGCGCTGTTCGCGATTCGAAGGACCCCGGCGGACCGGCCCTGGTGCTGACGCCGGACGCATGGCAGACCCTCCTCGACTCCATCCGGGAGGCCTGAGCACGACTCCGGAGGGCCGCGGCACCGCGCCGCGGCCCTCCGCCGTGCCCGCGACCGCCCGCCGTGCCCGCGGCCGCCCGCCCTTCCCCGGAAAATAGAACGTGTTCTAGTATCGCCGTGCGCCACCGACCCGGCGGCGTGCCCGGCGACCGGAGGGTGGCATCGTGACCGCGGAACTCAAGCTCGGCATCAACGTCGGCTACTGGCAGAGCGAGCCCGACGACCAGACCGAGACGGTGCTGGCCGCCGAGCGCTGCGGATACGACTCGGTCTTCACCGCCGAGGCCTACGGCTCCGACGCCTTCACCCCGCTGGCCTGGTACGCCGCCCGGACGTCCCGCATCAAGCTGGGCACCGCCGTCGTGCAGATGTCGGCGCGCACCCCCGCCGCCACCGCGATGCACGCGCTGACCCTCGACGCGCTGTCGGGCGGGCGGATGATCCTCGGCGTCGGCGCGTCCGGACCGCAGGTCGTGGAGGGCTGGTACGGGCAGCCGTTCCCCAAGCCGCTCGCCCGCACCCGCGAGTACCTCGACATCGTCCGGCAGGTCTGGCGCCGCGAGGAGCCGGTGACCAGCGAGGGCCCGCACTACCCGCTGCCGTACCCGGGCGGCGCGGGGCTCGGCAAGCCGCTGAAGTCGATCGTCCACCCGCTCCGCCCGGAGATCCCGGTCTACCTGGGCGCGGAGGGGCCGAAGAACGTCGCGCTGTCCACCGAGGTCGCGCAGGGCTGGCTGCCGCTGTTCGTCGACCCCGAGCAGATCGAGCCGGTGTTCGGCGGGTCGCTGGCGGACCGCCCGGACGGCTTCGAGATCGCCGCGACCGTCACCACGATCGTCACCGACGACCTGGCGTCCGCGCTGGAGTTCGCCAAGATCCCGCTCGCCTTCTACATCGGCGGGATGGGCGCCAAGGACCGCAACTTCCACCTCGACCTGATCGGCCGGCTCGGCTTCGCCGAGCAGGCGCAGCGCGTGCAGGAGCTGTTCCTGGACGGCCGCCGCCCCGAGGCGATCAAGGCCGTCCCGGACGAGCTGGCCGACTCGATCTCGCTGCTCGGCCCCCTCGGCCGGATCAAGGAGCGGCTCCAGCTGTGGCGCGACAGCCCGGTCAGCACCGTGCTGATCGCCGGCGTCAAGGACGAGCCGACGCTGCGCGCGATCAAGGAAATGGTGGACGGCTGAGCAAGGCGTTCGTACCTTTTCGCCCAGAATTATCACGTATGGGAAAGTTCCCGCCGTCACGGAGCGGGTTCTACGTTCGGGATCAGGCCACCCCGAGTTACCGGGGCATGGGGAGGGG